>CAZQFL010000005.1:0-79285 GCA_964592745.1 uncultured Desulfurococcaceae archaeon | reverse complement strand
TCAAGCATGCTTTTACCTACCCGATGGTTTTTCCATAAGAGGAGGTACGTCATGCGTCGATGCAACAACATTAAATGGTACTTATAAAAGATCATTCTCACCAGGTGAATTATTTAGAGTTGAGACTAGGTTTAATATCGACAAGAACGTAAAGCCTGGTCGCTATTACTTCGAAGTTCACGTATTCTACACTTTAGAGAGTAACAGGTATGAGGATAAAGTCTACGTACCTGTGGACGTGAGTCCTTATCCTCCCGTTAATGTCTCAGTAATTGATTATTGGTGGGACAGTGAGAGAGTTTTTCCAGGCACTAGAAATGCTGTGTTGAATATATTACTAAAGAATGTAGGTAATGTAAGCATTGAGAGAGGTTTAATTGAGGTGTTAATGCCTGATGATATAACGCCCAGTAAGTTTAGATTATCAATGGGAACTCTAAATACTAATGAGACTGTCACGTTAAGGTTAACAGGAATATATATACCATTAACAGTCACGCCCGGAAATTATGCTATCACGTTAAAGCTAAACGTTACTGCGAGAACGAATGATGAAGTAACGTATACTACATATACAGAGACATCATTCAACGTAACGATATTTAAACCTAGACCATTAAACATTAAAGTAGTTAATGCTTTATGGGTTAATGATGTAGCTTATCGTGAGTCTAGGGGTCTTTCATTAATTTTAACACTACAAAATTTAGACCATTCAGTAATAGAGCACTTAGTTGCTAAACTAATACTACCTGAGAGCATAAGAAGCTTAAGTAATGAATCCTATGTCATATCTACACTTGAAGGAACTCAAGATTTTGGAAGCATATTTACGCTAACGTTTAGGGGGATAAATATCAGCCTTAGGGAAGTAAGGAAAGTGATAAATATGACTTCATACCTCTACATAGTCGCTAACTTCAGAGGTGCAGAGTTCGTAATTAATCAAAGTGTAAACTTTAACGTAACCTTAGTTAGGGAATCTGTATTAGCCTTGGTATCTCAGAGATGGTTATTCAATGGTAGACCTGCAACTGCGTTACCCTCATCGAAAGATGTGACATTAGAACTTACTATATCTAATCTAGGCTTAAATACCATAACAGTAATAAAGCCGGAACTATCATTACCTCAAGGTTTTAAACTAAAATCAGTTGCGGGCTCATGTATTACTGCAGGTGCTGCTCCTGGGCATACATGTACTCTTCAATTTGGCATGGATATAGATAGTAGAGTAAAGCCCGGCATATATGAAGCTAAGATTACAATAAATTACGTAGTAAGTTCAAGTAACGCACTTCTCTACTCTACAGATACCTTAAGTACATATGTAGCTATTGAAGATCCTAGTGAGTATAAACCAAGGCTAGTTTTAGGTAGTGTTTGGTGGGGTACAACAAGACCTACAACAGTATTTTATAATGCCCAAATGGTGCCGCTACACATAGAATTAGTAAACGTAGGTAGGTGGGATGCTAAAAATGTTTACATTAATGTAATACCACTAAGTAAGAATGTTGAAGTTGTTGGAGGGAGAGGCTTATGTGCAACTACCCTACCTTCAGGTTCATCATGTACTTTCATACCCTACGTTAACTTATATAATGTGTCAAGTAATTATGTAGACTTCCTAGTTAAAGCAAATTATAGCGTGACAATGTATGGTTCATTCATGAATTGGTCAGAAAATTATGTAATTAAATTACCAATAAAGACTTATGCTGCATTACTTAGATTTAAAGGTATTGAGATTAGGGATTGGGGCTGGCTAAATAATGAACCCGTATTTCCTGGAACTCAAAATGCAACATACGTCGTAGTTATATCAAATCATTACCCATACAATATAGAGTCCATTGATGCTACTCTATACTTACCTAAAGGATTCTTTAGTAAGTACGGTAATGTAGTAAGAAGTTATGTTCCTGGCCCTGTAAGCAGTAATCAGGAAGTTTCATTGCAATTTATCGTGAGTGTTGATGAGAGTGTAAAACCTGGAAGGTACTTAGCTAAACTTGAACTAACTTACGTGATTGATGTTGGAGGCTCGTCGATGGTTAAAACAGATAGTTTGATAGTACCCATAATAATTAATAAGATAGAACATGGTGTAGAGTATGTAACTTCAGGTTGGTACGGTACTGTAGCTGAACCAATGACTTATGGTAATTTATTTTACGTTGTATTCCGTAATGTTGACTTTCCAGAGATTAAAGGTGTTATAGCAGAACTTAAGCTACCTAATGGAATAGTTTCATCATTAACTAATGAGTCAATAGTTAATATGACTCCATCAATAGTGACTACGCAAATACCTTACTTAACTCAGGGAATAGGTAGAGGTGTTACTAGTAGCCAACTTGAACTTATACTAAAGGCTGTAGGAGGAATGGCAAGACAGCAAGCACAAAGTATAGAACCATATACTTCTCCCACATACACTAGGGGCGACCTACTAGTATTCACAGCGAAGCTTAACATACTAAACCTATCACCCGGAGTATATTATGCTAAAGTAACATTGTCATTCTTAGATCATTGGGGCACTCTGAGGAAGTATGAAGTCCGTATACCTATAACAGTATTAGGAGGCACTAAGGTAATAAGGATGTGGGTTAATAACGACTTAAAGTTTACTCATAGACGCGGACTATTAAATGTAAGTATAATGAATATTGGTTCATCACCCATATATAATGTGTACATATTCATATACTCAAAAGTGCCTTATTTGGTAGTCTCGGATCCATTAAAATACTTTAATATATTACCACCAAATAAGGTCGTTAACATAATAGTACCCGTATACTTCAATCCATTATCGATGCAGGCAGGTATACCTATAACGTATGGTAGTGCATTATTTGTTTCGTCGATAATGTACACTGACGTTAATGGTTTCAGGCATAGCTTCAATACAACATTGGCCGTAGTTGTTGAGCCATACATAGAGATTGAGTTAAGTGATGTCAAAGCTACTTACGAGACTGGCACACTTAGGGTGTCAGGTACTTTGACTAACCTAGGTAATGTTAAGGCTGAGAGAGTTGAAGTCATAGCTATGTATTCAGGTATTAATAGTTCAGCGAGCTTTGTAGGTGACATTGATCCCTCATCACAGGCATCATTTAGTATAATCTTAAGTAACGTACCACCAAGTGATAGAGTTAAGCTCATTGTAAAGTACAGAAATCCCTATAACGAATTATATGAGATAAGCAAAGAGTATCCGGTAACAATATTAAAACCCACTACGACAACCTCAATAATCCCGGGGTTCCTCGGCATAACAGACGTGACTACTAGAATAATAATTATAGCTTTAGTAAGTGTATTCTTAGCTATTGTAGCATTAGCTATTAGGTCTTACCTTAAGAGGCACAGTGAAGTTGCTCAACTTGAAGGTATTGAGGGGAGTTAACATGATTTTAAGTGATGTAGTTAGATATGCATTTAAGGCCATGACTGAACGTAAATTTAGAGCTTTATTAACTATAATTGGTATAGCTATAGGGCCTTTAGCATTAGTTATGATGACTAGTGTAGTGAGAGGTTATTCTTCATATGTAGAGCAGCAACTTCTCAGCTTAGGTCAGAACACTGTCATAGTTATGTCTACAGCTGAGTATACGTTAACCCGTAATGACTTAGACTTTATCAAATCATTAGATGAGGTATCAGACGCATCACCATTTTATCTCACTTCAGCCTACATATCAACACCTGAAGGTAGAAAGCAAATTTTCGTATATGCCATAGACATGGATATACTTCTCAAAACCGTTGGTGGGTTGAAACTACTCAAGGGTGAGTATCCATCACCTACAGAGCCTCTCTACGCAGTCATAGGATATAAGGTAGCTTATTCCGAGAAGACAGGTAGGAAGATGTATGATGTTGGAGATACCATAACTATACTCATACCTGAAGTCGAAGCTGGTGGTATAACTAAGTTAAAAAGAGCTATTGTAAGAGTTAAAGGGGTATTTGCAGAGTATGGAGGTGCCATGTTCATATCACCTGATACAGGTATATTCCTACCCTACTCAGCTGGTAGGAAAGTATTGAAATTAAATAAATGGACTGGTATCTTAGCGATAGCTAAAGCTCCTGAATTAGTAACTAAGATAGTTAAGGAGCTTCGTGACATATACGGAGGACGTGTTGACATAATAGCCTTTCAGGAAATAGCTAGGATTGTAGGCTCCGTTACAGCCGCTATGGACTTCATAACATTCTCCACATCACTTTCAGCATTCGCTGTAGCTGTAGCTGGTACAGCGTCAACCATGATAACTTCAGTTATTGAAAGAACGAGGGAGATAGGTGTTCTTAAAGCACTAGGATTTACGGATGGGCAAGTAATGATGTTGATATTGGCGGAATCAATAATTATGTCACTCATAGGTGCATCAGTAGGTATATCATTAGGCATAGTTGGAGCTCATGCATTAGCGAGTAGAGGGTTAACGATAAGAGGTATAAGGACTATAATTATTAAAGCACCACCGCAAATAACGCCTGAGTTAATAGGTATGACCGTAATCATAACACTCGTTGTAGGTATTTTAGGTGGGTTATTCCCAGCTTATAGGGCAGCTAGGATACCACCAGTTGTAGCGTTAAGGTATGAGTAATTATGGTGCTTTCTTAACTTCCTTACTTGTCTTAAGTTTAGGTCTATGTAAAGCGTAAATTGCGAATATTATTGCTAGTAAGATATATAAAATTATATTGTCTCTATTATTTTCACTATTTTCCGTGTTTGTTATAGCTATATTAGAGGATGCGTGAGTGAATATGTGTGTAATTTGAAGCATTAGTGCTGTAAAGAGTATTAGTAGAACTACGTGAATAATGAGTAATTTACTTAACATTACACTCCCATCTCTATGCCAGGTATTCTTAGCTTGTACTCTAGCCACTTAAAGAATATTGTTGCTGCGGTAGTCATTACTAGGTATATTGCAGCTAGCGTTAAGAATATCTCTATCGGTCTGAAATATATGGAGTTGAAGTGCTTACCGACAGCAAACATCTCTTGGACACCTACTACGAAGGCGAGTGATGAGTACTTGATCATATATATGATCTCATTAGATATCCCCGGTAATGCCCTCCTAATGGCTTGTGGTAATATTATGTACATTACCTCTTGGAACTTAGTCATACCTATAGCTTTAGCAGCTAGTGACTGACCTATATCTATAGACCTTATTGCACCCCTAACATACTCTGACTGGTATGAACCACTACATAGTATGAACCCTAACACAGCTGCCCAGAAAGGCGTTAAGTATATGTGGAGATCAGCTAAGCCGAAGAATAGTAATAATAATGTAACCAATAGTGGGAACCCCCTAAATGTAACTACTACTGCTGTAGCTATTAATGACGCTATTCTACCACCATAAACTCTTAATGTACCTAGTAAGATTCCTAATGCTACACTTGCTGGTGCAGCTATAGCTAACATTTCAAGAGTCGTTAATACACCCTTAAAAAGCGCTGGCAGGAACTCTTCCCAAAATGTCATTTCCTTTCACCGTAGAGTCTACCGACTTTCTCAAAGAACTTCTTAGTTACTTCATGCCTAGGATTAAATACTACCTCCTTTGGAGGACCTCTCTCTATGATTCTACCATCATACATGAACATTAATTCATCAGCAACCTCGAGAGCGAAACCTATCTCATGAGTAACTACTAAGCTTGTTACACCCTTCTTAGCCAGTTCCTTCATTACTTGCAGAACTTCACCAACTAATTGAGGATCTAGAGCTGATGTAGGTTCATCGTATAGGATTATTACGGGATCCATAGCTAGGGCTCTAGCTATGGCGACTCTCTGCTTCTGACCACCACTTAATTGTGCTGGGTACTTATACCATAGATCTTCAGTTATATGTACTGCTAGTAATGCCTCCTTAGCTCTCCTAAAAGCTTCATCCTTAGGTAGCTTCTTAACTTTAGTCAGCCCTATCATAACGTTATCTATGACCTTTAAGTGATGGAATAAGTTAAACTCCTGGAACACGAACCCTATTCTCTGTCTTATCTTATTTATGTTGACTCCGGGTCTTGTTATCTCTACATCCTCAAGCCATATACGTCCCTTATCAGGCTTTGTTAATAGGTTTATGCACCTAAGTAATGTGCTCTTACCAACACCACTTGGTCCCGCAATAACTTTAGTTTCGCCTCTCCTAATCTCAAAGCTAACACCTTTCAGAACCTTCAACTTACCATAACTCTTATGTAGGTCCTCAACTCTTAAGACTACATCCTTACCCATATTACATCCCCCCACTCTTAATTAGACCGGGAATCTGTACCTTCTCATAAATCATGTTAAACAATTTAGTGCCACCGTAAGTGTATATTATAAACATTATACCAGCAAATATGTATGGAATTAATGCTTCACCTGTCGCAATTACCACATAACGTGTTCTATTTAATGTCTCAAGAACTCCTAATATGAAACATATGGCTGAGTCCTTAAGTAATATAGCATACTCATTGGTCCAACCAGGTATTGCTATCCTTAACGCTTGAGGTAATATTATATGTATTATCGCTTGTGCTTTCGTCATACCTATAGCTCTTGCAGCTAACATCTGTCCCTCTTCTATAGATTCAATAGCACCACGAAATATCTGAGATTGGTAAGCACCACTTCTAAGCCCTAGAACAATTATACTAGTAAGTAGTGCAGACAGCTTTACTCCAAAAACTAATGGAAAGACACCCCAGTAAAATAGGAATAATTGAACTATCAATGGTACACCTCTAAAGAACCATACATATATATCAAGTAATGTCTTGATTATCCTACCACCATATACTTGCCCTATAGCTATGGGTACCCCTATAAGGAATCCCAATCCTAGACCGCCAAAAGTAAGTGAGAATGTCCACAAAGCACCTTCAAGTATGTACGGTACGTAATTTATGAACTCTGGCGATATTATTGGCATGTTCCATCACTCCTGACATCCCTTACACAGCAATTCTAGTCTGGTCAATATTTAAATTTATTTTAACGAAAATATGTAAATTATTTTTATTTAATAATGATTAGATTTATGACAAAAACTAAAGTTGAGCTTACTTTAAGCCCCACTTCTCTAGTAGTTTATCCCAGAGTGGGCTATGCATTAACTCACTTAATGCTTCATTAATCTTATCTCTTAACCACTTATCCTCACACCTGAATGCAATGCCGTAAGTCTCCGGAGCACCTAATGTTGTTAATACCTTAACTTTCTTAGCTACATCTGGATGCTTCTTTAGGTAGGGCTCTAGGAATGCTGAGTCAGTAATTACTGCGACAGCTCTACCGTCTAGTAGTGCCTCTAGTGCCTCAACATAGGAGTTTAATCCTAACTTCTTGAAGTTATATCCCTGCTTAAGTAGTCTCTCAGCCCACTCATCAGCTGTTGATCCTAACTGTACAGCTATATACTCACCTGAGTTAAGTATCTCATCTACACTTCTTGTCTCGTCAGCCCTAACAACTAATTCATGAATGTATGAGTAGTATGGTATCGAGAAGCATATCTTCTTCATTCTCTCAGCGTTTATGGTCATGCCTGACGCAATAATGTCTAAGTCTCCATTAACTAGAGCAGTAACTATTGTTGCCCAATCCCAGGGCTTAAATATGACTTTCCATCCATACTTCTTAGCGATCCACTTGATTACATCGATATCGAAGCCTACTGCTGTACCGTTAGGTAATACGTAGGTGAAAGGTGGATAAGCGGCATCAAATCCATGAACAATAACTACCTCCTTACCAGGTGGTGGAGGTTCTGTAAACTTACCTTTAGGATACGCACATATCTCCTCAGGTTTAGGTATCTTTGGTACAGGTTTAGCAGCCCATCCTACAACGCCACCAATTATTAAGCCTATTATGAGGCCAACGATTAAGTATAGAACAAGTCTCTGCAAAATGACACCCAAATAAGATATTATACAGGGCTTTTAAAATATAATGCACTGCATAGACAGTTTTTAATGTTTAACTTAGTAAACTTATTCAATTATTTATTTAAGGATAGCTTCTTGACTGAAACTTTAGCTAGAGTTAAATACTTTCCTTTAACCAATTAGAGAAGGCTTAAATCACTTTTACATAGTGGATAGAACTATTTACTTCAGTGAACTCTTATTAAAACTTCCGCTATATATTTTAATCAAGTTAATTCAGCCAAGGCTGACCTCCTCATAGTCATAACTCAGTACCGCCTGGGATCATCACCACAATTACTATTAATTGATGTTTTAAGTACTTTCATGCTGTCGCGATAAATCTTTGAGAGTATTATTGTGTTCCCTGGTTAATTGAGCTCTTACTGTCCTAAACCATGGCATATGTATGGGAGTAAGTGCTAATAGTACTATAAGTCCTTGAAAGAACCAATAAAAAGGCGCTAATAAAACTACCTTGCTTCTTATCTTAAGATCAAGTATGAGGTATAGTGGCGCTATTACTACAAGAAAGAATGAGAGAAGTGCTAGTACAAATATGAAGGGATGTATTGACGTAAATAACGATATAATTATCAATGTGAGTGAAATAGTTGTTGAGACTAAAGCTAATGGCTCACTATAGATTAGTATAAGCTTTAAAACATCAATTAATCGAAGCTTCCTCAAATACTTTAGTAATACATCTATTAAGCATTCAAAGTACCCTCTATACCACCTAATTCTCTGTTTGATTAATGACTTGAGAGATTGCGGTGCACCCTCATATATAGTTACATTTAAAAGCTTAACTTTACCTCCTAGGAGCGCTAAATATATCGTCAGGTATGAATCTTCAGTTAGCTTATCAGGAAACCCGCCTATCCTCATTAGAAAGTTTGACGAGATAGCTAATCCTTCACCACTAAGTAAGGGATAGCCAATGGCTTTAAAAAGTCCTGGGAGCGCCACATTATACCATAGTAAAGTATCTAGAAGGGATAACTTACCAATAATGTTCTTACCAACTCTATATACTTTAACGCCGATTACGTCAATACCCTCCTTAATTAGTCTAGCAACTTTGCGTAAATGTTGTTTATCTAGTACTACATCACCTGCATCGTATACTACAACTACCTCACAATTTTTAGGAATTAATTTTAAGGCCTTATTTAGTGCATAGGCCTTACTACTCCTTGGGCCATCATTAATAATTATATGAGGCCTTATCCTATGTCTTATAAGGAATTGCTTTACTGCATTAACATACTTAAATGTTATCTTGTCGTCATGCTCTAAGACAATAAATACTTCAATTTTATCTTTAGGATAATCCTGCCTAATGATACTTTTTATGGTGAGTAATATATCGTGGAAAGTTTCATGATAAAATGGTAATAAGATGGCAATAGTAGGTAAATTGTTAGTACTATCATTAATAATATCAACCCATACTTTATTACTTAAGCGTTTTATTATGCTGAATATGGATATTGATCCATAAATTAATGGCAGTATAAGTAAGTATGCGGAAATAATGCTTAATACTACGTACATGTCATCACCTTAAATACGTCGAACATGTACCCTACCTAGTCATCTAATACGACTATTACTATGGAATATATAACTATGTCAACTACAACATTAAGGAGACCCTATAGTTTAGGTAATAATGGAGTACTAAGTAGTGAGATTATGAAGGAGACATACGATTACTTAAAGTATACATCATTAAGTAAAAAACATTTAAAGTATCTCTTTAGGCTCAACTCTTAGATCCTGCTATTTCCTCTATCCTCCTCCTTGGTAAGGTTAATGCGGGCTTCTCTGGAATTAATCCTTGTGGTCTGAATAGCATTATGAGTACTATTGCTAAGCCTACTAGTAGGTACTCAAGCCATGTAGGACTTATGGGTATTATAGCTGATAGTACGCCCTTGTATGAATAGATTAGCGTTCTAATTGTTGAGAATACTAATACACCAACTAATACACCAACGTTATTACCTGTGCCACCCAACATCATGTAAGCCCATGGCCAGAAGGTCCATACCAATCTATTGTAAGTTATTGCCTTCATACTACCCACATAGAATGCCCATAAGGCACCACCAATGGCAGCTAATGCGGAGCCTGTAATTAATGCCTGAGCCCTTAGTCTTGGTATATCCTTACCATAGACCTGAGCCGCCAACTCAGAGTCTCTCATGGCTTTAAGCACTCTACCGAATGGCGATTTGCCTAATCTCTCAACATACAAGAATATTAGTATAGCAATACCTAATATAATGAATGTAGCACTAACGAATCTAACTGTTCCCGTACCTATCCATCTAAATGGGTCAGGAACCATAACACCCTCAGTAGCTCCTACAAGTGGTTCGTAATTCCAGGCAATAATCTGTAAAGCATCCCCGAATGCTAATAATGTTATACCTAGATAGGCTTCTCTCAGCCTTATTGCTGGATAAGCTGTTATGTATCCAATGAAGGCTCCGAGTCCCGCAGCCACTACAAGAGTAAATATAAGCATCGCTATTGATAATAATGGATTAGCTGCTAATACTGTATTGATTTGATATACTAATTTGTAATTGTATAAGTGATAAGCGTATTCAGCACCCCAAGGTTGCCCCATCATTGCAGCTAGAACCCTACCTGGTATAGCTCCTGCTACAATAGCACCCATAAGTACTGCTAATACTCTACCGAACTGTGGTATTCCAGCATAACCTACCTCAAGATTCAGGCTTAGTGTCACTATGAGTCCAACGGCGAAATTTATGAGGATATTAAGTACAAGAGGCGGTATTTCGAACATCATTTACCACCTCCTGAGGAGCTCTTTATGCGAGTAATTAATGCAGCCCTAACCCTCTCCCAGTTGATTCCTCCAAGACCTCTTGGATAAATCAGGAGTGTTGCAGCCATTATCAATAATGGTATCATCGGCCTATAAGCAAGTACCCAGCCACCAAGAGAAAGCGATAGTGAGTAAATACCTAGGTATTCGCTCAAACCTATCAATAATCCTCCAAGTAAGCTTCCAAATATACTGTATAGACCTCCAACAATTGCGCCACAGAAGAATGTTACTATTAATGTCATTCCTATAGCTGGGTATCCGCTAACGACTAAGGAGAGAAGACCCCCTGCAAGTCCTGCTAGCATACCTCCTAAGAACCATGCTGTTAGATATATTAGGTCTGGATTTATGCCTAAGATGCTCGCTAAGTTGGGATTTTCTATAGCAGCCCTCATAGCTATTCCAAATTTTGTCTTTGTTAGAAATAAGTGTAGTAATATTGTTACAAGTATCATCACTAATGGGGCTATTACTCCTATTGCTTTAATTGTTGTCTCACCAATCTTAGCTATGGTTATATCTTTAAGTTCCAAGACGAAATATCGTGCCGTAGGTATTTTTAACCCTGTTGATAAATAGTCGGCAAATACATTAAGAAACGCAAAGAATATTAAGTCAACCCCTAACGTAGACATCATTAAAGTAACCATAGAAGCTCCAGCTTTGAGTAGCCTTCTATTAACACCTAAGTATACTATAACGCCTAACATTCCAGAAAATAATGCAGCTAAAGCTATATAATTGTAAGGACTACCACCAAATATTGAATAGAGAGCAAAGACCACATAGAAACCCCAAGCAACCATTGATGCATGAGCGAAGTTAAACGTCCTTGTAGCCATATATATTATTGTTATGCCAGCAGCACCTATAGCTATACCGCTTGAATAAGCAAGTGCCTTTAATAAAAGCTCCAGCATTCTCTCACCTGGTTAACCCAGAAGATTATTCTGTAAGGAATAAAACTTTTAATTAAGCTTAACCACAATATCAGGATTGTTATCTAAAAACAGTATATGTTTGCTTCCTATCATGTATAGAGAACTACGTAAAATTATATCAAAAAGTTTTAAAAAATTTATAGTGTGTTAAAGTGTATAAAATATCATCATATATTATAAGATTTAAAAAGTTTGACCTATATTTTCTTTGGTGGTAAAATGTCTGCATCCTTGGCTCCTAAAACAGCTTATGCACTCATGATAATACTTCTAATAATAGGTATTGCTGTGGGTTACGGTATAGGCACGTTGACTGCACCAGGAAAGGTTGTAACTACAACTGTTACCTCGACAGCAACTGTTACAACAACCGCTGCACCAGGTGCAGCAGTAACCGTTACGAAGACCTTAACTCGAACAGTTACGACAACAGTTACTGCGGCTGCACCTGGTGCAGCACCGGGTCTTAAAGGTGATGTACTAATAGGTGCTTTATTACCTTTAACAGGTGTTCTCTCATCTTATGGTGAGAACGATAAGGTAGTTCTAGAAATGGCTACTAAGGAAATTAATGAGTGGCTGGCTGCTAGGGGTGAGCCTTGGAGAATAAAGTTAGTTATTGAGGATACGGCAACCGATCCTAAGACAGCATTAGATAAGATTCAAGCACTTCACGGTAGGGGTGTTAAGATATTTATAGGTCCTATGTCAAGTGCTGAAGTAAGTGAGATTAAGAGTTATGCTGATGCTAATAAGTTATTAGTCATATCTCAGTCATCAACTTCACCAGCACTAGCCATACCAGGCGACTTCATACTCAGGTTCTGTCCGACCGATGTTGCTCAAGGACCTGCAATCGCTAAGGTTATGTGGGAGAGAGGCATAAGGTGGGTTGTTCCGATATGGAGAGGTGATACATGGGGTGATGGTTTAAAGGAATTCACCGTTAAGGCTTTCGAGGAGATATGTAAGGCTAGCGGTGAAAAGTGCGGAGTTGTCCCAGGAATAAGATATGACCCAGCAGCTAAGGAATTCTCTGCCGAAATGGCTAAACTAGCAAGTATCGTAAAGGATTTAGCTGATAAATATGGCAAAGATAAAGTAGGTGTACTGGCAATTAGCTTCGAGGAGATAGCAGCTATATTTGCAGCAGCTAAGGCTCACCCAATACTTAGTGAGGTTAAGTGGCAGGGATCTGATGGTACAGCAGGCATCGCTATATTAACTAAGGATCCTGAATTAGCCGAGTTCGCTATTAAGGTTAAGTTCCTAAACACCATAGCAGCCCCAGGCAAATCACCATTCACCGAGAAAGTAAGGAAATGGGTACTTGAAAAATTAGGTAGAGAACCCGAGGCTTACGCGTATTTCGCATACGATGCGCTCTGGGTCATCACTTTAGCTCTTGAGGCTGTCGATAAGTACGACCCTGAAGCCGTTAAGAACGTCATACCAAGCATACTAGAGCGCTACCTAGGTGCTTCAGGCCACTTCTCATTAGATGAGAACGGTGATAGAGCAACAGGTGATTATAACCTACTCATAGTTAGGAAGGTTGAAGGCAAGTACGTATGGGATGTAGCAGGAACTTACAGAGCTGCTACAGGAAAGGTTGAATGGGCTTCTTGGTGGACTGGAGGGTAAGATTTTTTATTTAATTAAAACCAATTCATTTAACTCACTTTATTAAATGTCACCTAAGCTGAGGTGAGGGTATGGCTCTAAGTAATGAATATATATTAGAAACTAGGAATCTCACGAAGAGATTTGGCGGTCTAGTTGCTGTGAATAATGTTAATATAAAAGTTAGAAGGAATTCATTAACTCTACTAATAGGTCCTAATGGTGCTGGTAAGTCAACTTTCATCAATGTATGTACGGGGGTTCTAAAACCTGATGGTGGTAAAGTATTCTTTGATGGTAAGGACATAACCGGATGGCCTCCTCATAGAGTGTATAGAGCAGGATTTGTTAGGACATTTCAGATACCTCAACCCTTCCTATCATTAACGGTCTTGGAGAACGTATTAGTAGCTTTGGGTAGTCGTGGTGAAAATCCTGTATTCGCACCTATAAAGAAGCTATGGGTTAAGGAGGAGGAAGAGAAGATTAAGAGAGCTTTTGAAATTTTGAAGAGGGTTGGGTTAGATAAGTATTGGGATTGGCAAGCATATAGGTTAGGTGGCGGTCAGTTAAAGATGCTTGAGGTAGCTAGGGCATTAGCTACAGGTGCTAAACTCATAGCTCTTGATGAACCGATAGGTGGTACCGACCCGGCCTACGCAACTGAGATATTTAAGTACATTAGAGGTTTAAAGGATGAATGGAATGTAACATTCTTAGTAGTTGAGCATAGAATTGATATCGCATTACCATTCGCTGATTATGTATACGTTATGGATAGAGGTAAAGTTATTTCTGAGGGACCACCTAAAGTAGTAGAGAATGATCCTAAAGTAATTGAGATATACATAGGTAAGTAGGTGGATAATATGGTAATGCTTCAAACTGTAAATTTGTACTCAGGCTATGGTAAGTTAAGAGTACTTTTCGATATAAACTTTAGGGCTAAGGAGAAGGAAATAACTGTTGTTGTGGGTCCTAATGGTGCTGGTAAGACAACATTACTGAACAGCATCTGTGGAATAGCAACAATTCACAGCGGTAAGGTAGTATTTGAGGGTAAGGAGATAACTAAGCTACCAGCTCATAAAGTAGCTAAGCTAGGTATTGCGTACTTACCGCAGCTAGGTAATGTATTTGCTGACTTGACTGTCGAGGAGAACTTAAAGATTGCTGGGTACCTCCTTGATAAGAGGGAAGTTAAGGATAGGATGGATGAAGTCTTGGATCTATTTCCAAAGCTTAGGGAGTTCCTTAAGAGGAAGGCAGGCACATTAAGCGGCGGTGAGAGACGTATGTTAGCTATAGCGATGGCACTCATGAGGAGACCTAAGATATTACTTCTCGATGAAATGACCACAGATTTAGCACCCATACTAGTTAAGAAGGTATTAGAGAAGGTTGTTGAATTAAGGGATAGGATGGGTTTAACGATAATACTTGTTGAGCAGCATGCTAAGAGAGCTTTAGAGATAGGCGACTGGGCTTATCTACTGGTTAGCGGCACAATAAGGTTTGAAGGAAAACCTGATGACTTAATGGAGCATCCACAGTTCGCTAAATTATATTTAGGAATAGCTAAGTAGAAATTATTTTTCACTCTCACTCAATGATAAGCCCTCCTACCTCTCGATCACTTAATATGCTAGTTATCTTGACTTTAACTAAATCACCTATCCTGAATCTCACTTTTTTACTATACTTAACTTTCACTACAGGACCGTGCGGTAATGGATAAAGTATTAAGTTATCATCTTCGATACCAGCAACAAGAGCTTTGATAGTTCTACCTAGGAAGCTCTTCTTAAGTTCCTCATTCAACTTTCTCACAGTAAAGTATAATTTCTTTGAAGTTTTAGACTTAATAGCGGGAGGCGGGTGTGCATACCCCTCAAATGCGGTGTATTTTAGCGGTGTAAACCTATATAAAGTAAATTTCTCAACACCTAGTTCAGCCAATTCCTTTATAACATTGATGGTGTTCTTAATTACCCTCTTATTCTCGCACGGTAAACCGTGAATTAGATATATGTAAGGTCTTAACCCAGCCTTAGTAAGAAGTCTTACAGCACTCACAACCTCAGATATGGTAGAAGGTCTTCCTAGAGCTACGTGAAATTCTTCATCACCTGTCTCAAGACCTATATTCACGGGTGTGCCTCTTAGGTACTTACCCAAGATATTAGCGACTTCCTCATTAACTAAGTTGGGTTTTATGTTTTCAATCATTATATAAGCTTCACCCCTAGATATTTCATCTATTGATGTAAGTTTACTAAGGAGTGACTCTAATGCTTCAACATTAGGTGGAGGATTTCTTGGATCAGTTAGTGGTTTAGGCTTAACTAACCAATCCCTACCATAGTCAAGGAAATCCGGGGCGCTAAGAACTATTCTCCTTACACCTAACCTTACGAGTTCCTTAACTTCGTTAATGATTTGGTCTAAAGGTCTTGATCTTGCAGGTCCGAAAAGGGAGGGTACAGAGCAGTAACCGCATCCTGGCGGAATACCTAGAGGGCATTTAAACCTAGCTTCAAGGGATCCATTACGACATAGATTACATTGTATACATTTTTTACCATTAGCTAGAGGTATTGTTGGTCTATAGAAATTACTACAGCCACGAACAACTTCAACGTATACTCTAGCCACACGCCATAACGGATAATTCATTACAGCCTTAACCGAAGGTTTGAAGTACCATAAAGGTGGTGAATTAGCGTAGGGAGGTCCTGGATTCCTTATAATGCCTCTCCTACCCCTATAAATCAAGTTAGGGACTTCAGATACATCGATATCTCCTCTTAAGAACTTCATAAGCTGTGGAATACTCAGTTCTCCTTCTCCCCAAATGACGTAATCAACTCCATTCCTGATAAGATACTCATACTCAACAAATACGGGACCACCAACAATTATGGGTCTACCACTACACTTACGTGCTACATTAATTATTGACTCCTTATCAGTGCTCATACCCGAAATGAATACTGCATCATAGTCCCTTACCGATGTTTTACCTTCTAAGATGTCTTCACACATTAATAAGTCAGCTCTGTCACCTAATGATTCGATTATACCTACAACAAGTCTAGGACCGACACCAATAGCGTCTAGGGTAGCTAATCTCTTACCCTTACTACCTCTACCTAGGCAATCTATGACAGCTACCTTCACACTGGGAAAGTTACTTCTAAGCTTATATATTATTAATCATAGAGAAATTCAGTATAATTCATTACTCACTTAGTAATGCGGGCCTTTCATCATTAATCAGACGCCGGTTCGCAACAGCATCCAGTATTTTAAGTTAAAATCAAGGAATTTAATCATTTTTCACCTTCTCCCCTCCTTATGATGTAGCAGTAGTACCAGTCTAAACATTCATAATCGGGATTTTTCATTCTAGCTTCGATTTCATTTATATTTTCAGGTAGTTTTGCTAAGGCCTTATCACCTGGTTTCCAATTAGCTGGTATTAGTACCTTATATTGTAGGGAGTATTTAAGGGCATCAATAACTCTCAATAATTCATCTATGCTCCTACCTATCTCATTGGGGTAATACGATATGTACCTTATTATTCCTTTATTGTCGATTATAAATGTAGCTCTTATGGTACCTAGTTCACGCTCTTTAGGATGATACATATTAAACATAGTTGATATTCTCATATTATAATCTGCTATGACAGGAAATGGTATATCAATTCCGAAACTCTTCTTTATCGATCTAATCCATGCTAATTGACTTTCAAGAGTACCTACTGTGAGTCCTAGCAGGAATATGCCTCTCTTCTTAAACTCATTATAATTTTGCGCAAATGCTATGAACTCCGAGGTACATACTGGAGTAAATGGTGCTGGGTGACTGAAAAGTAATACCCAAAAACCTTGCCTTAGTATATCATAAAACCTTATAACACCCTTAGTTGTTTGAGCTTCAAAATCAGGAACCCTTTCACCAAGTTTAGGCAAGAACTCAGCTTCACCCACTGATTACACCATCATATTTAAAATCATTAAGTCTTATAAAAATAATGGATTCTCTAATTTAGCGAGTTTAAATACCTTACATGCTTGGGAGTAACTCCTTTAAACTCTTTGCTAACCTCTTGACCCCCTCAATAATTCTTTCCTCAGATTCATGGGCAATACTGAGTCTTAACGTATCACTCCCTTTCCCTTTAATGAAGAATACATAACCAGGTATGAAACCTACACCATTCTTCAAAGCTAAATCAAAGAGTTTCCTTGAATTTATACCCTTAATCTTGATCATCACGTAAAACCCTAACGCATCCTCATTCCATGATGCATACTCACGTAGATAATCATTTAATGAATCTTTCAATGCCTTAAGTCTAGAGGTATACACTTTATTCAGTAATTTCCTACGCTTAAGTACTATGTTGTTTTTCAGCAACTCATATACTATATACATCGTTACGTTACTTAATGTAAGTGTTAGCGAATTAGTGGATGCGAAATAATCTATAAGCTCCTTAGGTACTAAAGCATATGCTATCCTAAGACCAGGTGCTAGTATCTTACTAAGTGAGGATAGATAAATACATGGCAAATTACGCCTAACGCACATGTTTACTAATGGTTCAAAGTTTACCTCAAATATCACTCTATATATGTCATCCTCAACTATAATTGCATCATGAGAACTCATAACATCAATAATTTCCCTCCTAATATTATCATCATAGGTCGTGCCAGTAGGGTTTTGAGATGTAGGAATTGTATAGAATAGCTTAGGCTTAACTGGTAGCTCTGATATACGACTTAGTTTTAAAGATTTGAAATTCTTAGTTTCATCTAATGGTATAACGTCCAAATATTTAACGTAGAATCTTAATGTAGCTACAGCATCAGTAAATGTTGGTTCTTCAACCAGTACACAGTCCTCATCATTTAGTAGGGTCCTACCTATTAAGTCTAATAATTGGAAGGAACCTGAGCCTATGATTACGTCATAGTTAGGATCTATATTAACGCCTATCGATTTAAGGAAGTTCTTTATCTCATTCCTTAACCTGTTAATACCAAGAGCTGGTGGATACTCGAAAACATAGAACTTATACTCCTCAATACTCTTGTTGAATGCGTTAATGAGATCATCTATAGGAAATAAATCGTAACTTGGTGAACCTGTAGCTAAGTTTATTATGTCTTTATACTTGCGATACTTAGCTACTTCGCTTAAGTACTTAACTAGCTCAGAATATCCGACCCTCTCCTTAACCTTGGAGGAAACATATTTATGTAATTCTTTAGGGCTGAATTTATTGTTAACCGTGAAAACCACCTAAGCAATATATTGATTAAAAATCTTTTATTCTTAGCAGATGCTTGCATTTTGAGTTAAAGTATTGAAGAATAAAATTAACTAGAGTATATCTTAAGTTAAGTCCCTATGAGTTTATACTCATAATACTCATTATGTGTCTAAATAATTACATGAATAATGCGTTATCATATGTATGCATCTTTATATATCTAATGGTAAGGAAAAATTATGATAAGGTATAAGCACATTATGGTTACATAGTAATTTACAATGACACTTTAAGTACTCTGTTACGGAAATGGCTAATAATAACTGCCTTAGTAATAATCATTAAAGTTGAATTAGATATGGAAAGTAAGATTAAATTCTGGTCTGGCAGCTTTCATACCATATCGAATAGTCAATTATGATACTCCTACTAACTTCCTCGAGGAGTTTCCAATCATTAAAGCTTAGCCTCTAACCTACTGAACCAACGTTATCGATTACTTGCTCTGGTTTCTTAGCACCTGGTATAGGTGTTACTTGAGGACTAGACATTATTAACTAGTTCAGAGCTATTTGAGCGGGTGTTTCCCCTACTTCTTACTAAGGTCCTTAAGTACCTCAACTATCTTCCAGATCCTAGTAAAGTTACTTGGATGAAATAACGGGTCTGAAGCTATAACATCTTGAAATTGCGGTAAATTACCTGGTGTGTACTTACCTGTTAGAGCTCCCTTAGCTAGTGGACTCCAAGCCATAACTTATATACCGTACTTCTCAGCATAAGGTATTAACTCCTTCTCAGCCCATCTCTTAAGTAAGTTATACCTAATCTGAATCACAACTATATCCTCTCTGGCTAAGCAATTCCTAAATGACTCGACAAGTTCGACAGGGGTATCAAAGAAATTTATGCCTAAATCTAACGCCTTAAAAACTATAGCAGTACTATAGTCAGTAACGCCCCAATCCTCCTAAACTGCCAAACACCTAATCCAATCCTTGCTTGAAACCTTAACATCTGTTTTACTCAATTTAACGTATTCCAAGATATCACCAAAATAAATAACATGGTAAAGGGTATTTGATCCAATATCTAACTTAATCTCAAATACTGCATGATCAGAGCTCGAGTCCTTAATCATCAATCATCTACGGCGAACCTCATCATCCATACATAACTCCACATTTCAGTATTTATCTACTTACGTACTTACAAAGAAAGTTCATCCTATAGAGATGTTTCTTAAAATTCCATAAACTAATTATTCTGAAATAACCATTGATAAGAAGTTTAAAATAATCAATGTTAATTAGATATAATTAAAGAAAAGTGAATGAAGTACTTACCTGCATGTAGTATTTCGAGGAAACATTAACTTAATTTCCTATTTAAGCCCTCTCTTCAATGTATCCTGCTCTAGTAAACCTTAAGACCTTATCATGAAATATTCTAATACCTCTATCAGTTATTTCAAATGGATGTCTTCTCATGGAATGTGATGTCCCTCTCATTTTCCATATTATTAGGGATCTAACTAACTCACCGTTAACTTCATCTAAGTCGAGCCTTATTATTCCGTCAACTGCGTGTTCAACACCGGGACCTCCAAATCCTCTCTCAGTTACCGATACCTGTGATACTAGTATTGCTGTAGTACCTAGCCCGCTGAGTACTCTCTTTAGCTTCATTACTGTACTTCTAGCTACTGCTGGTTTAGTTAGATACAGTGTTGAAACTGAGTCAACGACAACTCTTACTGCACCTATATCTTTAATTGCTTGTCTCAACACGTCAACAAGCATGTCTACGTCGTCAGGATCTCTAACTACATATCTTTCCCTCTTAGCTGCTTCACCAATACCCCCAGTGAATGCATCAACCATGGCAAATAAGCCCCTCTCTTCATAGGGTCTGACATCCCATCCGAATTGAGACATGTTAATCCTAACTTGTACTGGGTGTTCCTCAAGAGCCACAAAAACTCCTGGCTCATCTGATCTTAAACCATTCCATAGGAATTGCTGACCGAATATGGACTTACCAGTACCTGGACCACCAGATAACAGTACTACATTCCTCTTTGGTATACCTCCATGCAATATTTCATCCATACCTGGAATACCTGTCTTAATCCTCTCAATAGGCAAGGCGCACCACCATAGTTTAGTAGCTAACAAGACTTTAACTCTAATTCACATTACTTAATAATACTAATAATACGTTGAATATGAGTCACTATATCAGTTATTCTTAAATCCAGAAATACATAGATAGCATAAATAGAGAATACTAAGATTCCTAAAATAAGCAATCCATTATTTACGTATTTATTAGACGATCTAAACAACCTAAATGATGAAGCTCTCCTCTGAAATGGTGCTAATGGCTTAAATGGCTTATAGGTCATTAGATCACCTATTATGTGGAGAATGAATGCAGCAAACATAGGTGTAAAACCTAGTGAGAAGTCATGTAAGAACATATATGTTAAATATCCAAAACCTATAGATACGATTAAGGCGACAAAAACATTATGAGTGTATTTTCTATGGGGTAATTCAAGTCTTATATCGATATCTGGCAATGAGGATAGTGCCGTGGCTAACAATACCATTAGCAAATAATTATAGCTTCTAAAATCAAATACGTACATAAGTGATGAAAGAACGAGTAGCGTTAATCCTATGTGACCTTTAAGATTCATGGATCTCACTACCCAGTATCGACAATAATGTAGCTCCTCCACTAGTAGGTTTTTAAATTAATCATAATAATATCTATGTGTCTAGCGGAGGTCTTTAGTTAATGATTAACCATTCATTAAAATACTTTATAGTTGTGATTGTTTTAATGTACTTAATGTCATTACTCCATGTTGATGCTATTCGAGAAATAACGACTCAAGAAAATGAAGTTAGCCAATACAATATTCAGAAATTATTAAACGTAACTAACACTGAGGAAGCAATAGCCGTAGTAATAAGTGACAGACTTATTGGGGGCATCAAATATCTTAAGTATATCTATAACGCACTTAACATAAAGTATAAGATTTTCAAGCTTAGTGATGTATTAATCATGTTTCCTAGAGGTAATGAGTACGAGTCATTAAGAGACTTTGCACGGTATGTTAGGTACGTGCTTAATTATAGGTATCTCCTCTTAATAGGTGATGATATAAGTCTCGCCTACTTCTACATGAACGATTCCTTAAGCGTAATTGAGGGAGTATTAAAGTCTACGGACATGTATTATTCATTGCTTGACGGATCTTGGGATTATGATAACGACGGTAAACTACTTGAGTCTGTAATTATTAAGTATTCATGTGTAGTGGGAGAAAGTCTTCATGATTTAACTCCTGACTTAATAGTTGGTAGGTTACCGTTTAGTAATGTCGAAGACATTAAAAAGTACTATATGGATACTGTAATTAACTTCCTATGGGAAATGCATCACGATATTAATGTACTCCTAGTTGCTTCATTAATTACCTTACCTGGTGAGGAAGGTAATAAATATGTCATTGACGGTGCATCAGCTCTAGTAGGCATAGAGAGGAAATACTTACGTAAAATAGATGCGGATGTTACCCGTATGTTTGAAAGTGAGGGCTTAGTTAAGAGTATTTATAATTTCGACTTTCCACTTAACCACAAACTTATTAATGAAGCCTTAAGCAGGGGTAAATACGACTTAATATTAATCATTTCACATGGTAACGGTCTCAAATTAACTAGGAAGGTCTGGATTAGAGATGATGGTGATGGTAGAGCTGAGGAAGGTGAAATAGTTTATAAAGTATTTTTATGGTATAATAGGATACCTCAAATTCGTAGCGCTCCAATAATTTACATAGACTCATGTCTAGCTGGCGCTATTGACCTCTTGGATAATAACGCTATAGGGGTAGTATTATTAAGGAAGGGAGCCTTAGCTGTGATCGTACCTACTAGAGTAACATATTATAAAGTAAATTACTTAAGTACTAATTTTAACGATGAACTATTAGAACTATTTGTTAAGTATCTAGTTAGGACGTATCCTATACTTGATCCTGCAGAGGCATTTTATAAATCAAGAGCTGAGTACATGATTAAATACTTAATTAAATATCAAGCATGTTCCCATGTTAAGAATGCATTAGTATATGTGTTCCTTGGTGATCCCATACTAATTAAGTATCTATTCATACTCGAGAACACATACGGTAACTTACATGAGTATATCATACATAATCATAACTTATTCACATATTCTATATTGAGAAACTATAACAGTATTTCATCATTACTAATGATGAAATCCCTCGTTAAATAACTAAAGTTTTAGTTACGATCTTATAAGTAAGTGCTTTAGTATCTGTCTTAATTTAAGACCTTCATATATCACGTATATACTAAAGATTATGGATGAGAGTAGAAGTACTATATTAAATTCATTACTTAGTAATGTGTAAACTATATTGAAAGTAGCGAAGAATATAGCTATGGGTATGAGTTTAGGTATAGGTGTTGCTCTAATAAATACGTAGAGGTTTATTAGGGGGTTATCGGACTTTATAGCTATGTACTTACCATCAGGTAATTGCTTAACTAGTCCATTCATTCTTAATCTATCTAAATGATACTTCACAGTTGATGGTGATTTAAGTTTTAAATAACGTTGAAGCTCCCTTACACCTAGCGGCTTATTACTCCCTAGTAATAATAAGTATATTCTCAATGCTGTACCACTAAGTACTTTATAGCGTTCACTCAAGTAATTATCACCTAAAGCCCCGTGTCTATATCTTCACTCTAAATATGTAAATATACACTAGTACGGCTAGTAATGAAGCTATAACTACCGCTATACTCAACGCTTTAACATCTATTTTAAGAAGATCCTCCCTAGTCTGTATAGCTATACTTGTTTCCAGCGATTTCGTGAAATGTTTATACTCCTTAATGGTTGTTCCAACTGGTGTAGTTACACTTCTCACCTCTTTGCTAGTCGAAGCCTCAATACGTGATGCCGGCTCTTTAAGCTTAGTCCCTATAGCCTTTGTAGTTATTGGTGTTAGGGTTGGTGTTACGGTGTAAGTTTTAGGTGTTACTACAGCTTTAACCTCCTGCCTTAATCTTAATAGGTATGAAATTTCAGCTATACTTATAGCTCTTACGTAATTAAGTGGTCTTATTTTAATAATGATGAATTGTATACATCCGTAATCAGTAATCATGGAGTACGATTTACTTAATGGTAATTCCTCACTTAAGATTGCTTGAATGAAGAACTTACCTTTAGACCATCTCTTTACATGACCATCACTATACCCTATGATGTAATCAAGAAGAGGTGGTGTATAGTTTATTTTTAGACCTTTAGTGTAACTCACTAGATCTAATTTAACTGTTATGTTCATCTCATTCTCACTTATAAGCTCCTGAATTATGGTTAAGTTTACTACTATATTGTTGCCATCATAATTAATCACTTCAGTGTAGGAAATACTTCCGGATAGACAGTATTGATAGGTTGAGCATGCATTTAAATTTAATGATATAGCCATTAATATGATGAGTAACGCTACGGGCATTAGTATCTTAGATCTACTATGTATCATTATTGGGGCCTAACTAATTTACACTATAATAAATATATATCTAAAGGTTCGAACAGTGGTTGAGACGATCACAAACTCTAGCTTATTCTATAGCTTATTATATCCCACGTACCTAATATGGGTGGTGTAACTTATGAGTTCAGCTAATAGGGAGAATATAGTTGAGAGGCTTAAGGAGATAAGGGTGAAGGTTGATGAAGCCCTTAAGAGTATTGACCATGTAGTAGCAGTAATGTCTGGTAAGGGGGGTGTTGGTAAATCAGTTATTTCAGCCTCAATAGCTTTGAGCTTGGTAAAGTTAGGTAGGGATGTTGCATTATTTGATGCAGATGTACATGGACCTAGTATTCCCTGGATGCTTGGTATTGAAGATAAAAGGTTGTATGCCGATAGTCAAGGAAGGATAATCCCTATCATTGTTTCTGGTCTGAAGGTGGTATCTATAGAGTTAGCACTTGACAATAAGAGTGCACCCTTAATTTGGAGAGGTCCTCTTAAGACTAGAGCTATTCTTGATTTAATAACTATGACTGATTGGGGTAAGGTAAATTACTTAATAGTTGATTTACCTCCTGGAACCGGTGATGAGCCATTAACAATAGCTAGGTATTTGAAACCTAAACTAAGGGGTATCATACTCGTATTAACACCTGGTAAAATGGTTGCTCACGTAGTTAATAAGGCTAAAAACTTTGCTTACGTTGTTGGGGTCAAAGTACTTGGTGCAATATTAAATATGAGTTACATAAAATGCCCTAATTGTGGGTCTACTATAAAAGTTTTCGGATCATTGGGAGATATCGACGTTAACATTATAGAGGAACTCCCAATAGAACCTACGCTGGCTAAGGCTGTAGATGAGGGTAAGCTGCATGAATACTTACTAAATGGTAAGAATGAGTGGGTCAAGAAGATATTTTCAGTTGCTAAGAGGATTATACATGAAGTCGAGGGTATAACTATTGATTAAACTAATAAAGTCCGTATCAAAAATGCTAAGAAACGCTATGAATGACCCCTACATAATTGATAAACTAATCTCGCAGGCAGAGATAGTAACCATTAACGGAAGAAACTACATTAGGAAGAGATATGCTCGTGAAGTAGGTATCATGAAGTGGTTACCTCCTGCACTCTTTCTAAAACCTATCTACCCATTTACTTTAGAGCCTAGGGAGAGGCTAAGACGTGAAGTGAATTTCTTTAGAAGTAAGTGGAATGGATTTAAAGTACCTAATATATTGAGTTATGATGAAAATAAGCTTGAATTAATACGTGAGTATGTTGAGGGGAGGTTAATCAATTATAGGTCTGATGATGACTTAAGGATGTTAGCTAAAGTTTTCGCAGAAATACATAGTAAGAGGTACGCGTTAGGTGATGTTAAGCCTACAAACTTCTTGGTTAATAACAATGGTGATATTTACGTAATAGATGCTGAGCAAGCTGTGAGTGATGCTAATATTGATAGTATGAGTTGGGACTTACTAGCTACATTACTCATATCAGCATACTTCTATATAGCGAACATAACGAAGTACAGGGAGGCCATCAGGCTATTTTTCAAGGAGTATCTAAGCAGTAACGGTGGTGAGAATGTATTAGCGAATATAGCCTCGCAGAAATTTGTTGGGCTGGCTATATTAATACCGTTACCTCATTTAATAAGTATAGTCGAGGTATTAGAGGATTTAATTTAGTATTACATACCTATAACAAGATTAAAAATTAGGTTACTTTGCTTACTCTAATTAATCCTTGGGGGGTATGCCTTACTACTACTTCCTGTAATATTGCTCTGTATCCGCAGTACTTACACCTCACTATGTGTCTTATCCTTCTACCTCCATTACCTTCGTACTCCCTCTCAATCATTGAATCCATCACCCCCCCGCATCTAGGACATCGTAGACCTCCATTGTTTCTCCATATCAAGGCTCTCTACCTCATTTTCCGCATCGTCATTAACGCTACTAGCGACTCTCTCAGCAAGATAGTACGCTCTGTAGAGCTAAAAAGTATAACATGAAGAACTAAGCTTTCCAGATTATATCCTAATGTATTACCAGAATATTTGGGGGCTGATATAGCCTTGAACTACTCAGACACCGAGACAAAACTCATTACTACTGTAAAGAGTTTAGTTAAGATTATCATGGGGGATGATGAAGCTCACGGTTATCCACATATTGAGAGAGTTGAGAAATTAGCTTTATGGATAGCTAGTCATTATGGGAATCAAGTTGATAAGGAGTTATTATTGATATCTGTACTTCTTCACGACATTGGAAGGTTCGCTCCAAAAGCTAATGAAGTGAACCATGCGGTAATATCAGCAGAGATTGCTGAGAAAATACTGAAATGTCTAGGTTATCCTGAAGACAGAATAAGCTTAGTTAAAGACATAATTAAGTCACACTCATACTCCTTAAACATAGTGCCTAAGAGTATTGAAGCAAAAATCCTTAGTGATGCTGATAAATTAGATGCACTAGGTGCCATAGGTATCGCTAGAGTATTCATGCACTCAGCAAGGTTTAATAGGTCATTAAGAGACTCTTTGAATCACCTCAAAGAGAAGATAGTAAAATTACCTAACTTAATGTATACCGAGATAGCACGTAAGGAAGCTATGAGGAGATTGAGGATAGTTCTGGACTTTATTAAGAGTTTAGAGGAGGAGTTGAAGTTCATTGATAAGATAGATAAGACTAAATTGACTTAGACACTCGAATAATTCATGGATGAGGATAGGGGGGCTCCGAGCATTAAGCGATGATGATAACGGTCGCTACCGATAGGTGTGAGTTAGATGACAGAGCTATATCCAGTACTGATGAGTAATGGTAAAGTATTGGTTGTGAGCTGTAGTGGTGATTTAATTAAGCTATGTAGTAATGAGCGATGCAACATCTTTTTATGGATAGACTCAGACATAGCGTTGAGTGTAGATTCATTCATTTCTAACAATGTTTTAAGGATTAATGATCTATCTTTATACATTAGTTCATGGCTTGAAAACGTACCTTACCTTAATGTTAAGACATTTAATGATATAGACGATATTGTTAGATTCATAGCTAGACGTAGTAGGGAGTACCTAGAGGGTAGGACTGTAATTTTAGGTTATAGTGGTGGTAAGGATTCTACAGCAGCTCTCATATTAATAACTAAACTCATGGAGTATCTCAACATTAAACTTAAGGTTATGTATGTCTACATGCCTTATATTGAGTCAATTAGAAACCTAAAGTTTGTTGAGTATGTTAGCAAAAGATTAAGTATTGATATCGAGATAGCCGAACCAAAGAGGAGGTACATAAGGAAGATGCTAAGGTGGCTAGGTCTACCGAGAAGGGGTAATAGATGGTGCACATACTTTAAGGTTAGACCTATAAGGAAGGTAGTTAGAGGAAATCCTAAGGTTATTGAGGCCATAGCTGATAGGTTATTTGAGTCACCAAAAAGGGCATTAAGATTAATCAAGAGGTTAAAGGACGGCTTCATAGCTAGTAAGAAAAGATTTACCCCCGTAGAATTCATGCCCATTACTGATGTTATGTTCATAGTTAAGAAATGGGGCTTAATTCATCCAGCATACATGGATGGATTACCTAGAGTATCATGTACGCTATGCCCTTACAAGACGCTCTACGAATTCAATGTGATTGAGATTCTAGAAGATCCTGGCCTCATAGATGAGGTACTTCTCAAGGAACATAGGAAGAGTTACGTATATTCTAAGATACCTTTTGAAGAATTTGTGTCTAATGCGTTATGGAGGTTTAAACCTAATACGGCACTAAAATTATACAAACTGAAGAATGAGTTGAGAAATTACTTAGGTGAGGAAAGAACTCTAGGTTACCGTCAGGTTAAGGACCTCCATATCATGTCATGGGATCAGTGTGAAAAGATAAGAGCAATTGCTGAATTTGTAAAGGTTGATGATTTAGTTAATAGAGTAGAAAGAGCTTTAAATGTATCGGGTATCAGTAGTGGTTCGTAAAGCTTCAATTACTGTTATTGTAGATAACTACTCCAGAGAAGGCTTTTTAAGTGAATGGGGTTTAAGTCTCTTCATAGAAACGAATTCCTGGTCCATGATCTTCGATGCAGATACAAACCCTAAAACACTAGCCATTAATATGTCTAGATTAGGCATAGATCTCGGTAAGATAGACTTTGCCTTTCTTAGCCATCATCATGGGGATCATTATGGCGGCTTTAAGTATGTAGGTAGGATAAAACCTAACTTAAGAGTATTTACACCCCCTGGTGATGTAACATATCTCAAGTTGTGGGGCTTAAATCCTATCGTAATTAGTGAGGGTAAAGCTCTAGAAGAGAAAGCTTGGTCTACAGGACCTCTTAACATACATGTATGGGGTGTAAAGGAGCATGCATTTACATTCTATATAGAGAATGTGGGCCTAATAATTGTTGTTGGCTGCTCTCATCCAGGTTTACTTAAATTAACTAATAGAGCTATGGAGGTAGCTAATAGAAATGATGTCTACTTAATTATTGGAGGATTTCATGAGCTAAGTTATAGTGAAGCTAGTGAAATAACTGCCATTACAAGGTACATCGCTCCCTTACATTGTACTAGTGTTAGCGTGAGGGAGTACATCCGTGATAGTTATCCAGATAAGTACTTAGATTTAAGGGCTGGTGATACTATCAACCTACCGTTAGATTAGTTATTGATACGTCTCTATGGCCTCCTTTATTATTTCATAGCTTGGTACCGATATACCTATTCTTCCCAGCATTCTCGATATAGTGTTTACGTCAAGATAGGGTCTAAGCTTATATAATATCTGGCCCCTCTTAATGGTATCAACAGGTATACCCACCTTTAAGGAATACCATTCAAACCACTTACTCGGATCCCTACTATATTCCTTTAAAGCCTCCTCATAAACCCTAGCTAATAGACTTCTTAATCTCCTCTCAATCCTAACTGAAGCAGCTAATGTACAGCAGTAATCTATACCTAACTCATCACATGATATTATGCGTCTTAATCCAAACATGCTCAACTTATCTATTAGTGGGTGCCACACAACGAAGTATCTTACTCTACCTTCACGTAACAACTTCATGACTTCATCCTCAGGTTTACTGAAGTAGTATGTATTCCTGACATTAATTAGCTCACGTATAGCTACTGACCTACAAGCATCCATAGCTGATAACTCACTAGATGCTACTATGTCGTACTTAGCGTTAGGATTCTCCAGTACTACTGAGCCTCCGTATGCGCCAGCACCAATTATCCTCAAAGACTTAGTTAGTGAGTAAGCATAAAGTTGCGTTATTAAGGGACTAAGTACTAAGTCAACATCACCATTAACTAGCGCCCATGTAGCTAATAAAGCATTAGGGAAGACACTAACTTCTAAATCAATACCGTACCTACTCCTTAATATCTTAGCAAAGGGTGCTATGAAGGGATACTCACTTGACCACACAATCCCTAAGTTAAGTCTCCTCTTAGTAACTCTACGTAATGCTACCTCCTTAGCTGTTCTTAACTTAATCAAGTATTGCTTACCTATCTTAACTCTTATGATAACACCCGCATTCTCAAGTTCTTGGAGTACTTCACAAACCCTACTCTTAGATGCATTTATTAACTTATGAATCATAGATTGAGGAATACCCTCAGGGTATCTCCTCAATAGCTCTAAAACAAGTTCCTTAACTCTTGACAACATCCTTTACCCTCTACATTAAATCCTTTATAATCTCGTCAATAAACTTTATTATCTTCGATCGAACAACTGTTCGGGGGGTTTATGAATTCTAAGCTTGAAGGAAGTACTGTAGGGAAGGGTTTCATGAAGCATCTAAAATACTTCGTAATATCGTCCTTAGCAATGGTTTTAGTGCATTACTTGATCCCCTACACGGTGCTACATCATGTAAGGGATTTCTCATTATTCATGTATTGGGCCTTACTAGTACTTGTCTGGATAGTCATAACTTCAATAATTATTGAGAAATGGTGGTTTAAATGATTACGACATTCATTACACTCTTAGTGATATACATAGTTGTCGGTACGATTGTAGCTTTAGTTTCTAGAAGATTTGGCGTGAAAACCTCAGCAGAATACTTCGTGGCTGGTTATAGGTTAGGTGGATTCTTAGCATCTATGACCTATGCTGCAACAACTTATAGTGCGTTCATGATGGTGGGTCTCGTCGGCTACGCGTACGCAACAGGTGTTGGCTCCCTAGGTTTCGAGCTTGCATACCTACTATCAACGATAATTCTATTAGCTATCTTCGCACCACGTGTATGGTTAATGGCTAGGAGGAGAGGATGGATAAGTCCTTCAGAGATGATCTCAGACCTATACGATAGCAAACTCCTTGGTATGGTCATAGCTGTACTATACCTCATAGCCTTAGTACCATACATATCAGCTCAAATGATAGGTATTGGAAGCATTTTTGAAGGGATTGGTGTAGGGTACATGGTCGGTGTGATAGTTGCTGCCATACTAACATTCATGTGGATAGCTATCGCTGGAATATGGAGTGTTGCCTCAACTGATGCTTATCAGGGCTTGTGGATGATATTAGCTGCATTAACATACATTACGTGGCTCACACTATACTTACTCCCAGCAGCAAATCTAGACATAAACACTGTTTCTGAGATCTTAGGTAAGGCTGGTATGTTGGGAATAAGTAAATTCTGGGCTTTACCTACGTTCATAGCGTTCACATTACCGTGGCTCTTCTTCGCAATAACTAATCCTCAAGTGGTTCAGAGGCTTTACATGCCCAAGAGTGAGAAGTCCCTTAAGAGATTAATACAGTACTTCGCTATCTACGGATTCATGTACACAATAATAGTGGTGCTTGTAGGTCTTCTAGCTAGAGCTTTAAGTGAGTCAGGGTTTATACCTATGATTTCAAATCGTGACTTAGTAACTCCAACATTATTGCTGCTTGCTCATCCATTACTAGCATCATTCATATATGTTAGCATAGTAGCTGCAGCAGTATCAACAGCAAACTCCATAATCTTAAGTGTAGCTAGTTCTTTCGTTAGAGATTTCTATGAGAGGAGAGTTAAAGTGGTTAACCATAAAACATCTCTGCTAATCTCACTCTGTATTATAACATCATTAATAATCATAGCTTCACTAGTAGCTTACTTTAGACCTGGATTCATAGTTGAGCTATCAGTGTTATCCTCAGTCATCCTCCTACCATTAGCCCCCCTAACAATTATGGGTTGGATCCTTGGAAAGGTTGGAAAGATGAGGATAGAGGCACTAATATCGCTGCTCGCCGGATCCGTTATGGCCTTGAGTGCAGCAGTAATTTATGGTCCTAAGAAGGCCTTCATAACTACGTGGATAGGACTACCCATATCAGCCTGGGTCCTAATAACTTCGACAGTTATACTTCTCATAGGATTTATTAGATCTAAGTATCTTTCCTAAAGAGTTTTTCTCTACAGTCTTGTATGCTCTACATCTTATGGAAATTCTGATGAAGAGACTATGTATCTTAATACATCCCTTATACTTATTATACCTACTAATTTACCTCTCTCATCAACTACAGGTAGGTGCCTAATCCATTTCTCAACCATTATTGATGCAACCTTACTTAATGAATCAGTTAATGAAGCAGTTATCAATCTCTTTGACATGTACTCACTTATTGGTTTATCTAAAGGCTTACCCTCAGCTACGAGTCTCAATACATCTCTCTCGGTAAATATACCTACGAGTTTACCCTCCTCACTAACCACTAATACGCTACCGACATTTCTCTCCTTCATCTTCTTAATAGCATTTATAGTTAACTCATCAGGTTTTACAGTTAGGAGTTCATCTCTTTTCATAAAGTCCTTAACAGAGCTCAACCTCAATCCCGTTAAACTTAGGAGGCTAAGGTAAATAAGTATTCAGTAAATATACCTTAGGTATTGGTATTTTATCAGCTTTTAACTATCCATATCACTAACTATCTTGGTGAATACCGTGCGTAAGCCTAGGATAGATTACTACGATTTTGGCGTTATAGTAATTGATGGTAAAGAGTATAGAAGTGACGTAATTATAACGCCTAAGAAGGTAATTAGTGATTGGTGGAGACTTGAAGGTCATAGACTCCAGATACCTGATGTTAGAGACTACCTACTTGAAGATGTTGATGAGGTAGTCATAGGTACCGGTTATGATGGAATGATGAGTGTTGATAATGATGTTGTGGAAGCATTTAAGAGGAGGGGGAAGAATGTTCACATTCTTAGGACTAGGGATGCTGTTAAGCTATATAATGAATTAATAGATAAAGGTAAAAAAGTAATGGCATTTCTTCACTTGACATGCTAGCAAATTATTTAGTTATCGTTACATGCCTTAAATCTATGTTTAAGCCCCCTACCCATAAGTAGTAGATACCTGGTTTTAGTATTTGCTCCGCAAACCGTCCATAGCTGGAGAGCCCAAGAAGCAGCTCAAGAATGGACTTAGGTTTTGTTATCTCCTTTATAGGAGCTGTTGGAGGCAGTTCACTAAGCTCTCTCGCAATTCTTACTGCATCATCGAATGTACCTATATCATCTATTAATCCATACTTTAAAGCATCTTCAGCAATAAATATTCTAGCATTGAATACTGAGTAATCGACATTGGGTCTGCAACTTAGGACTCTCTCCTTAAATATTTGTGCTGACTTATTAACAATTTCACTAATAATTCTTAGCTCATCACTTCTTAAACTCCTAAATGAGGAGCCCATGTCCTTATACTCTCCTGACTTAACTATTGTAACATTTATACCGAGCTTCTCAAGTAAGTCATGTATATTAAAGAATATAGCTATAGCACCTATAGAGCCGGTCATACAGTGCGGTGAGGCGATAATTTTCTTAGCAGGTAATGCTATATAATAACCACCACTAGCCATTACATCCTCGCAGTATACAACTACAATCTTACGTCTAGACAACTTACTTATCATACTATAAATTTCTTCAGAAGCTGAGGCTGAGCCTCCAGGACTATTAATCACTACAACTACAGCTTTAGCTAGAGGGTCATTTAAAACTTCATTAACTAAGTACTTAACATCATCAGGCGTTATCGTGGGTGCTATAAGTCCTGACTTACTATACGATATAGTACCTCTAAGCTTAATGATCGCTACATAAGGCATTAATTGCAATCCCTGAACGAAGAATAAGTATGCAAGTATGAACGCGGTAACTCCAATGACGCCTAGCACTATAGCTAGTATGACATACCATCTCATACATACCACAGTTAAAAAGAGTACTTGCAACGTAAATAATGCTTATCTCAGTCTAAACTTATTAACTATGAACTCCTGTAGAGTATGATGATGAATACGACTCCCACCTGATTGGTGAAGACGATGGCAGTCTCTGATTATCTTTTTCGTTCTGCTTTAACTTTAAAGCTTCTCAGAGTAGTTTCAGCATGGATAAACTACCCTAATTATAATGATGAGTGGGTCCTCGGCCGATCAGTGATGAAAGTTTTCGCGCTCTGATGGCTAGTACACCATTACTTTTAGTCTTATTAGGGTGCTAACGGAATGTAGTTTAGTGATGAACGCTGGAACTTCTGATTTGTGATGTAGGCTAGGATAGCTGATTCTTAAATTCTTTAAAACGTTAATACTGTAATTATACGTCATGCTTTAAACTTTAATGTACTAATAACTACTCCCGGGTGTGGAACCATACCTAAGGATAGCGATTATGGAAGGTTCTATGTTTTAATAACTGACTTAATCATAATGTCGTTCAACTTCACAGCACTTACTTTATTTTCATCCCTCAGTAGTCATATATCATTAACTTACGGTTTAAGTATTGAAAGTCTTAAATGGGCTGCATCAGCTTTCACTATAGGCATATTCTTCGCTTTCCTGATAGGTCACTCTAAATACTTTGAATATGAACCCAAATTAGGTGTTCTAGTTGCGGGCTTGGCTGTTTCAATACCTCAATTCCTAATACCGTTCATAGGAAACTTCATAGCAATTACAGCATTAAGGATAGTTCAAGGTTTAGCTATGGCTGCAATACCTGTATTCTCCTATCAAGCAGGCACGGTCTTTCCTAGACATAGAACTTTAGCTATAGGTATCATAGTGTCAGGTATATTCATAGGAGGGTTCTTAGGATCTACATTAGGTCCTGAATTAACTCTACATATTGGGTGGAGACTCACATTCATAGTATTCGGTCTTGTAACATTAATATTAACATTGACCTATGTAGCCCTAATCCCTGATAAATACTTACCGCCCAAAAGACTTGCTAAAGAGGAAGTCATGGAGTTTAGTGTTTGGAGAGAGAAATTTACAGTAATCTGGGGGTTTACATTCTTTCCTGGCTTATGGATAGTGTTCACATTAGCTCCACTAATACACTTCATTTCCGAAAGTATGTACGAAGTTAGTGGAATACTATCCTCCACAATATTAGAATCATCATATATTGTATGGTCTTACATACCTGGGGTAGCTTTAGCGTTATTAAAGCATTCGAGATTAAACGCTAGATCATTATTCAGGTCTGTAGCATTAACACAGGCAATACTGTATGTACTTTCAATGATTGGTGCATTAGCAATACTCTTAATCCATAATCCAACGACATTCCTAGCTCTATTAACAATCTTAGCTGCTGTCCAAGGTACTGGACCTACATTTTGGTCTGTACAAACAATAGCTTATCCGAAACACATAGCGCATAAAGCTGGCTACGCCTTAGGAGTTATATCCAATTCAGCAGCATTAGTGGGACCTATAGCTACATTATTAATTAGTTCGTTAGGACCTACGAATATATGGCTATTAATTATTGCATTAAACATCGCTGGGGTAATAATAACCTTGATAGGTATGAGGACAAGGTTACCTGTAGAGAAGTTTAGCTCAAGGACATTCAGTACTTCTTCTTAATACCGTGTTTGTTAATCCCTTCCTTGAAAGTCTTTTTCTTACATACTTAGCTCCTTGAACCATAACTTCTAACTTCCTTCTCGCTATACTTCTTGGTAATAACTTAAGACCGCAGTCAGGATTTATGTAAATGCATTCAGGCTCTACATACCTCAACACCTTACTTATAGCTTTAGCAACGTCACGTGGATCTTCAATTTTCCTATTATGGACATCTATAACACCAAAGCCTAGTTCTTTATTAAGATTCTTAAGTATGTTTATATCCCTAAATCCCCTATTAGCAAATTCAAGAGCTAACTGACTAACTTTTAACTCATCAAAGTAAGGTTTTAGTACTTTATAGTTACTATAGCATACATGAAGACCTACCTTAATATTAACACCCTTAACTGCCTCATTAATAACATCAATTGCCCAGTCCATCTCATCAGGATGGGATGTTAGTGCTGGTTCATCTATCTGAACATAAAGCGCACCCACCTCCTCAAGCTTTTTTATCTCTATATTTATGATCTTAGCTAACTCAGAAGCTAATTCATCCTTACTCCTATAGTATTCATTAAATGACCAATCAGCTATGGTGTACGGCCCTGTTATCGTGACCTTAACAATCTTAGCCTTGCTTATCCTCCTTAAGAATAGGTATTCATTAACAACCATGGGTCCCTTATATTTAAGCTTTGAGACAACAGCTGGTTTTCTGAAGTAGTTGTTACCCCAGACTCTGACAGGACCATAGAATATGAATCCCTCAATTCTTTCAGCAAAATACTCAACCATCTCATCTCTTCTCTGCTCTCCATCACTAGGGATGTCTATACCTGCATCTTCTTGATCACGTACAACAGCTATTACAGCGTCATCAAAGGCCTCCCTTAACTGATCCTCTCTATATTTACCCTCCTTATATCCTTTAATGAATTCCCTTAACCATTTAGGTCTAGGGTACGAACCTATGACCGTAGTAGGAAGTATAGGAAGCTCTATTCTGCTCCAATTCATTATTTCCACCCCTAAGCTTCATTATTATCTTACTTAGTCTTCTTAATTTCTTTGAAGCTATCACTTCAGGTATGAAGTCTAATGGCGCGTTATTACCAACATATATCTCCTTTGCACCATAGTCTAAAGCTTTAAATATGGCTCTCCTGACATTCTCGGGTCTTTCCATTAATGTATTTCTAGCATTAAGAACACCAAGCATTACCCTCTTTAATCCATAATCCCTTATTACTAACTGAACCCTACCTCTCTCACTACTATAGAAGTCAAGGCCTAGGATAGCTCTTGAGACCTCGGTAACTAATTCCTTTAACTTTCTTAGTGAGCCAAAATACGTTAATAACCATACGTCAATACCGATCTTTGAAGCGTAATCAATGAGGTATGCTAATTCCTTAATACCGAGCTTTCTTAATTCATCACTTGTACCCTTCCAGACAAGCGATGGTTCATGAATTTCAACAGCACTTAATCCTACAGTACTTAAGTCCTTAATTAAAGGTTCTAATACCTCACTACGCCAATCACTAATTAATGTACTTAGGTCACCATAATGATTGTTGACACTATTCAATGCTAGTGTTAGCGGGCCTGGTAATGGCTGCTTTAACAATATTTCTGAATTACCGAAAACCTTCTTAGCTAAGTCTAAGGACTTCTTAAACCACTCTCTAAATGGATGCTCATTGCTTAATCTTAATTTAGACTCAATAATCGGTGCTCTAAAGAAGAAATTATTATCGTAAAATCTCATTAATCCGTTAATCTTAACTCCTTCAACATACCTTATTAATGGGTTAAAAATGTCGTCCCATCTAAACATACCATCAGTGAAGATGTTGATACCTACCTTCTTGAGAAATTTAAATAGATCAGTAATAGCTTCCTCAATACCTTTCTCAAACTCATCACTAGCTATTTTACCTGACAGGAACTTACTATATAGTTTTGCCACAAACTCCGTTCTAGGATACGAAGCATTGAGTACTGTCTTTATGCTCATATCTGATCCTCAGATCTGAAAAATCAAACTTAGAGCTTAAAAGTCTGTTTAGTGTATCTTAAGTTCAAATTTAATTATTTAGTTTACATACTTCTTTACGTTTAATAACTTTCATACACGTTTGTTCAAGCCTCCTTCGTACCTCTCTAACTCTTGGATGATAAACCCAACTTAATGTTGTACCTTTCGCCATCATTACTTCCATAATCTTAACTAAATCCTTAAAGTAACCACCAGCAATACCTTCACCTAATATCGCATACCCTTGTGCAGCTTCCTTAGATAGCCTAGCACCATCAAGTCCTCTTATTCGTACAATTGGTGCTACATCACTTAATCTCTTCCTTAAGTCATCATATATTTTAGGTATACGTGATAGCCTTCCTGACAGTATTATTTCATGAGGATCCTTAACCGATGCAAGCATCCCTCTAACATGATGCTCTATAGATTCCATCATTGAGGTGAAGCCCGCGCTACATAACTCATCAATACTAGCACGTTCAAGGGCCTTCTCAAGATTATGCTCATTACATAGTGTTGAGACCCCACCATAGAATACATCACTACGCCTCCAGAACCTTCCTGCAACAACTACTTCAGCATCTATAGCTCCTATCGTCATAAATCCCATACGTGTTAACGTACCTCCATAACCATCAACTACCTTACCTCCATCAACAGCTATTACTGCGTTATACCCAAAACCTAACTCTACAAGAATGAACTTAGTCTCATCATACTTAATACCTAACCTCCTACTCTCATCATAAATAGCTAGAGCAGTTACCGCCAACTTATCCGCTGTACCCATATCAATCCTATTTATCTTCCTATGTAAAGGAACAGTTGGTAATAAAATAACTGAGGGTATGTAGCAAACTCTATGCTTAGATCTCCATAAATATTTGACCACCTTAGCTAATGCATCATAGACTTCCATACCGAGTTCACCTCTTTTCACACCTTCACTAATATCTTCCTTACTTGATAGGAGTAGTATCTCAATTGCAAATCGTTCAGGATCTATGATATCCTCATTACATACTACTGGTGTACCATAGCCTGAGGGGCCTACTATTATATCTACATCACCTAAACTCTCTATAGCATCGATGAGTACTTTGGGGTTCCTAGCTACTTCTACGGTTTCTATGCTAAGTTCATAAACGACTTTAGGCCCATCAATAACTACTAAGTCAAAACTCTTAGTACCTGGATCTATACCTAGTGCTCGAACCAATACTCTCCCTCATCAATAAGTAATCACTATGTAAATAAGTGTGCACGAATACATCAACCATAAACCATTCAGAAATTTTACTCATCTTAAAGATAGATTCAATGGGTGTACGTAATTGGTTAAAATTACACTAATTGTCATAGCCGTAATCCTCATAGCTGTAGTTGCTACTATAGGGTTGCTTCTTTACCATACAGCTCACGAAGTGAGAAAAACACAACCTTTGAGTAATATTGACGCCATTATTAAATCATTAATGGGTAACATACCAAGAAAAATAGAAGTCACGTCCCCAGCATTTACGTACGGAGCTACCATACCTAGGATATATACTTGTGATGGTGAAGACATATCACTACCACTACAGTGGAGTAAGGTTGAAGGAGCAAGATATTATGCTATAATAATGATAGATCCTGATGCACCTAAGGGCATATTTATTCACTGGATAATCTACAATATACTAAGTAACGTTACATCACTCAAGGCAAATATTCCCAAGAAAGAGGCAGTTCAAGGAATAGGACTTCAATCACTAAATGACTTTGGTAGGATAGGCTATGGAGGTCCATGCCCGCCACATGGTAGTAAGCATAGGTACATCTTTATAGTAGTTGCTTTGAGAAATAGCGTTAATGTTGATCCTGGCTCATCACCTTTAAAGACTCTTAATGGTGTAAAGGAATTAGCAATGTCTTATGGCTTCACTTACGCATACTATGGTAGGTAGTGACCACTAACTGGGCACAGCGAAGTAGTATCACTAATTAAGGTGGTCAAGCAAGAAGTAATTAGGTGTAAACATGTCTGAGGAAGGGAAGAGAGAGGAGGAAAAGCGAGAGCTCTCCGATGTGGAGGAGGTTAAAGCGATATTCAAAGCCATAAGCGACTTCATAGCAAGCATTAAGGGCCCACTAAAAGAGTTAGTAGATACACTAATGAGTAGCTTAGATGGTTCTAAGCTTGGCGAAGAGGTAGCAGCACTCTATAAGAAGTTAATGGATTCAGGAATGCCTAAAGAAATGGTTAATGAAATAGTTAAGACATATTTCAAGCATAAATTAGAGTCTGCAATAAGCCCTAAGGCGATATCTGAGTTCTTTAAAGGATTTATGAAGCCAAAACGTACACATTTAGCAGGTAGCACCGAAGACTTAAATAGGGTCATGAAAACCCTTGAGGAGATTAAAAAGTCAAAGCCTGAAATATCGGATAAGATAGATGAGGTAATTAATACATTAAGAAAAATGACAGAGGAGAAAGAGGAGGAATGACTGAAAGTATCGAGGATAAGCTTGAGAGAATCGAGAAATTATTGGAGAACGTCATGAAGAGGCTAAATAGGGTTGAAGAGTATTTGAAACTTTTAGGTCTTAATGATGAGGTAGTTAGTAGTGCATTTAAATTAACAATAGCTTTTTCAATACCTATTTCAAGAGCTATTGAAGCAGCGAGGAGAGTTATTGAGAGTATCAAGTACTTAGGTATATTTGATGCTATTGACAGATCAATAATAGAGTCATTAGCTGACTGTAAAGCAAGAGGTATTTCTGAAATAACTAAAAACGTTAAAGTATTGAGGGGCACTGCCTCTAGGAGGATAATAAGAAATAGATTGGTCAAGCTTTTGGAGAGGAACGTGGTAATTAAGGTAGGTAATGGTAAAAGACCTAAATACACCCTAAGAGCGTGTCTTAATAGAGTAAAGAATGAAGTTAAATAAACTAGTAAGAATACTTATGATATTAGTCTATGTTGCCAAGATAATATTATCAGCATTAATTTTATACTTAAACATCAAGGTTAGTACATGCTTTAGGTCAATTATTGAAAAGTATAAGTTCAAGAGGACATTACGTAAGTATGAGCTACCTGAAGACGTAATTAATGAGCTATACAATATGTACTCTCGTAGCTTAAGTAAATTTAGCATCTCATTAAAGGATTTTAGTAAGATATTTAGAGTATCATATCGATATCATGAAGCTTAAGTTTTCTCTTATTTCACGTTACACGATCAAGAGTTAAGAGTAACAGTATAGCTATGGAGCCAAAAATTACTGTAGCTTGTATTTGAGGAATTAACCAAGCGATAATTAATATGATAAAGCTCATAACTAATGCTTTAGCTAGATTCCTCATCAGGGTATTTCTTAAAATTACATCATTAAAGCTCATAACTTGAATCAAATACGTTATTGAAAGTACTACGTAAAGTGCCATCGTTATTATGAGATACCAAGTACTGATTCCTACATAGCAAAGTATCGATGCTATATGCACTGCATAAAGTAGTACTCTTAAGTAATTAGAAACAATTCTTTGGTCTGGCTTACTAAGGTATGGTATACTTAGTATCGCTAGGGATATGTAGATATTTTCATGAAATACTAAACATGAGATTAATGAAAGCGCTAATGTTATAGATAGTGAATAAAGTAGCTTAATCATAACCCCCACTATGAGGGAGATAAGCAGTAAGATATGAAGAAGCAGATCGTACGGGTTAAATAAAATTATCAAGATAATTAGTGTAAGTATTAAGAGTAGTCTTAGAATACCTAGCCTTAGTTTAGTAATGAATGTTCTCAAGAATGATCACCTGAGTTGAACCAACTCTATCAGAGAGTACCTCATCGACATTATCCTTTAGGAAAGCAAGCCATTCCTGAAATCCATTAATTTTAACTTTAAAGGTACTTATTAGATCATGCATTACTATTGAGTTATCACGTATAGCCTTAATACTTACTATCAATGGCCTTGACCTGTTCTTACTAATGAGGTTAACTGCATTCTTAATGCTTTCAGGGGAAACTATTATCACATCAACGTCATTAATTACGTTATAGAGTGCTTTTAAACTACTCTCATAATTTTCATTACCACATAATTTTGATATGTTGTCCATGACATTATCGGTATCAATTAGCTTATTACTAACTATTACTTTACTTATCCCTCTCCTAAGTAATAGCTTAAGTATATCCTTTAATTGCGCATAGCCTGCAGCATACTTACAGAAGTATTTATCAAGAACTACGTACACCTTCACTAGTCTTTCACTACTTCTAACTTCTCTATGTTTATCAAGGACCTTTACGCTTAAACCACCGGGTTTTAATAGGCTCTTACTAACTATGAGCTTAATATCATCGCCTTGAGCATATGGCCTAACATAACTTACTGATGGCTCTATTAAGGTTTCAACGATATTTAAGTAACTTCTTAACTCTTTAATCTCCCCTACTTCTCTTTCACTTAACTTTTTAATTATGTTCTTAGGTTTTAACGTAATTACCCTCTCATGCAACGCTAAGGGCATGGTCAAGCTAATAACTACGTTGGATTCCTCTACCTTAGACCAACCATTTAATGCTAAGTACTCGTATTCTAACGTACCTCCTCCTTCAACTGTGGTATACTCTGAGCAATTCGACCCCTTAACTATGGCTACACCTTCAGTGAGGGAGTCACATACTTTAATCCTAACGGTTGAATTAGACTTAGCCTTAACTTTAACACGTATTATGTCGGAACCTAAGTACTCTATCTCCCTGATACATGATATTTTAATCTTATGTAAATACTTAGTGTTTAATAGTATGAGGGATGATATGACTAAGAATATGATAGCTATTAAAGGGTCTGGATTGGTAATGAGTAAGGTGTAAGTTATTGTCAGTAATGAGTATCCAAGTAATATGCCCGAGTAACAGCTCAACCTTAACCTAAATTTACTATACTTTAGGCTCATACCCAAACGTTTAACTTTCCTCTCAATACTCTCAACTATCTCTTTATTAAGACATGATAAGTTAGATAATCTTGACTTAGTAAGTAATAATGCACCTAGTGTTAATAAGTAAATCACTGTTAAGGTTACTTTGATAACAGCTACGCTCTCATTAAGTAATAGCATGACCTCTTAACCTCCTCAATATAAGCTTAGCATACTTCATGACCTCCTCTACATTACCCCTACCACCGTACCTTAACTCCTCATATACCTTAGTGAAGTGTTCCAGGAGCATGAGTAATTCTTGATCCAACTTATCCTTGATGCTCTTAACCAATTCACGTAGAGTTAAATGTTTAGGCATAGTTAGCCCTAGATCATCATATACTTCGCTCAATACCTCCTTAGCTAATGACTTAATGTCACCCCTCCTAATGCCTAATAACTTTAATAATTTAGCTAAACCTTGCAATACTACGTCGCTATTCAATATTAATACTAAGATCAATAAGATAGTAATTACGTAGGTTATGTTTGCGGTAATTAGACCTATAACTTCATTATAGATGCCGGTTAAGTCTTTAGGTATGTGAGTAGTATATGTAGGTGGCTCACCTAAAGCTCTCTTCATTAAAACCTTAATTCCGGGATAAGGTTCTTCGGCTCTTTCTCTATACCTATAAGCTCTGTACATATTAATTGCTGTACCATATGAGGGTATGCTGCCTTCACCCCCTTGTGATGGTGTGGGATCAAATGCCATGTATCCTTCAGGTACTAGTACCTCACTCCAAGCATGAGGTATATAGAAACCAACGTATAGGCCACTATTATTTACGTTTGCATAAGCAACTCTAACCAACCCTGTAGCAAGTCTTGCATTAAAACCTAAGACCTTAAGTATTACGGAAAGTGCTGATGCGTAGTGAATACAGACACCCTTATGAGCTTTTAGTAGGAATATTGATGCTAAGTCTCTACAAGTATCATTAACGTAACCACTTAGATCAACTGGTCCATAGCTAGTTAATCCTTCAATCCTGTCGATGAATGTTCTAGCTATGAAACCTAATGAGGGATTAGCCATTCCTTTCTCGCATAAGGTATCCTTTACGAACTTGATTAATGACTTAAAACATACATCATCTTTCATTATTAATAATGGTTTGAAATCCTTTGAACATACTTTCTCATAATCTATCGTGTACTTATTTAAAATAATGGTTTTCTCTCTCTTAATTTCCCCGTAACCATCATTAACTATAAGTAGAGAGTCTATAGCATAATTTAATTTACTTCTAATCTTTATGTATCTAAGGGTTTCATCAATGTAGAGAGTTAATGTTACATTGGATGAGTTTAAGCTGGGTATAGGAATTATGTAAGTTAATATTAATGGAATTATGTGAGATGCGTTGAATCCCATCGAGGATACTGTGGATGTTAGAAAGTCTGCAGGTAATGGTACTATAGTCTCATTATTGAGTGTAAAGAAAGTAGTATTACCTAATTTAATCCTAATGTAGGCTTCATCGGTACCATAGCATGCTACAATAATTTCTGAGGAGGTTCCTAACTTAGCGTTAGAGTTAAGTATTTCCTCTCTAATTATGTAACATTCACTATTCCTACTGCTTAAGCTTATCTTTTTAAGTACTTGATAATTAACTGTCACGAGGTACTCCTTACTTTTACTTAGTAACCATTTACTACCTGTATATTCATCATAGGCTAATAGCCTTATGTAATATGGAGGTGGTGAATTTACTGATTTAACTACTATAGTTGGGATAGATGTTGATCCGCAGCTTAGATCTATGAACGGCTCTGCAATAATTTTACTAACTATTCTTTCATTAATGACCTCCTTAGCTATTTCATTAACTATTACGTAATACACCTTAGCTACGTAGTAGCTTGTTGCATGCGTCATAATCAATTCATGAATTGGGGATTCCATAGAATATATGTATAGTATTATCGTGATCAGTATCAGCAGGATTAGCATGTATTTAAGCATTAATCCACCAAAAATCAACTGTACTCCAAACAAAATTAGGGTTATGGATAGTACCTTAAACACTTTTTAAGTAATATGCTGTATGAGCTACGTAACTGAATTTAAATGCTTTAATAATAGGAGCACGGAGCTTAGGGGTGTTACAATGCTGGATATAGTTAAGATGATTTATGAGGCAAATAAGGAGGAAAGAGAGAAGCATAAGAGAGAGGAAAATGTTTACTGGGTTAGTGATTTAGTTAGGTGTCCTTTAAAGAGAATTTATGAAATGTTATACCCTGAGCTATCGGCTAAGGAGGTATTTACTCCCATATTTATCTTAGGGAACGTGGCACATTGGGGTATCGAGGCCTTCCTTAAGGAGAAGCTAGGTAATAAGGTCAGTATTGAAGTTGAAGGTTCAAGAGAAGTCACATTACCTAGTGGTAGGAGCGTCGTAATTAAGGGTAGGGCTGACGCCATTATTCAGTTAAGTGAGAATGAGAGAATAGGTGTTGAGGTTAAAACAGCTAGATCTGATACAGGAATACCGCAACAACACCATAAGGACCAGGCAAGAATCTATAACTGGTTATTCGATCTGGAGGAGACCATATTGCTCTACATAACACCTGAGAGGGTAACTCAATATGAGGTAACTGATAAAGTGACTGAACAAGAGGTGATTGCTAGGATACTTGATACTAATTACCCAAGATACTCATGGGAATGTGGATATTGTCCATACTCAGTACTATGTCCATACAAAAAGACTTCTTAAGATTTAACGTAATAGGTGATACCAGTAGCATAACCTATTGAAGACTTTACATAGATGCTTACATTGGCCCCTAGCATCCCGAACATGGTATTAAGAGAATATTACATTAACTGCGTTAACCTCCCTATAGTTACACCTAAATCATATCGGAAAATATTTTTATATGTTTACGTTACAGACTAAACTTGGGGTTAGAGGTATTTGGGTAATCTGACTAAAGAGAAGGTAGTAGTTGTAAACTTTGGCGGGCAGTATGCTCACTTAATATCACGTAGGTTAAGGAACCTTAATGCCTATACTGAAGTTGTTCCTTATATTAGATTAAAGGATTATTTAAGTAGGTCAGACAGTAATTCCATTAAGGCAATAGTGCTTTCCGGCGGACCTGCCGGCGTTAATGAATTGGATGTTAACTTAGATGATTATAGAGACTTAATCGGTAAGTTTCCTATATTAGGTATTTGTTTTGGACATCAATTACTAGCTAGAATATTAGGTGGTGAGGTAAGGAGGGGTAAGGGTGAGTTTGGCAGGTGTGAAATCAGGATTATCAAGAAAGATGCAATATTTAATGGATGGAGTGAAAGGGAGTTTGTATGGATGAGTCATAGAGATTACGTTGCTAAGCTACCTGGTAATGTTGAAGTATTAGCGGTATCTGAACTAGGTTACATAGCTGCATTCAAGGTTAAGGATAAGCCCATCTATGGTGTTCAGTTCCATCCTGAAGTTAAGCATACAGCCAAAGGTATGAAGCTCCTAGATAACTTCCTTAACATAGCGAAGGTCGAGAAGAGCTGGAGTCCTGGGAATTACATTAATGAAGTAATTAAGGAGATAAGAGAGACTGTTGAGCCTAATGCTAAGGTATTAGTAGCTGTTAGCGGAGGTATTGACTCAACAGTAACTGCTATACTCGTAAAGAAGGCTATAGGTGATAGATTAGTAGCGGTACTTGTAGATCACGGGCTCTTTCGCGAAGGTGAGATTGACGAGATACTCAGAAACTTAAGATCGATAGGCATCAACCCCATACTTATAGATGCTAAGGAGAAATTCCTAAGTAGGTTATGGGGTGTTGAAGACTGCGAGCTTAGGAGGAGGATAATAGGTGAGGAATTTGCTAAAATTTTTTATGAGATAATTAAATCTGATCCGAGTATTAAGTATCTTGCTCAAGGAACAACATACCCCGATGTAATTGAGAGCGGATTTGAGGTCGGTGCTGACAGGATTAAGACGCACCATAATGTTGCTGGAATACCTAAGTGGTTTAATATTAAGATAATAGAGCCCCTCAAGTACCTATATAAAGATGAGGTAAGGAGGTTAGGTAAGGAATTAGGAGTACCTGATGAAATAGTTAAGAGACACCCATTCCCTGGACCTGGCCTAGCTGTTAGAGTTATCGGTAAGTTAACACCTGAGAAGTTAGAAATCGTTAGGAAGGCCTCAAAGATACTCGAAGATGAGTTAAAGAAGGAAGGACTTTACGAGAAGGTATGGCAAGCATTCGCCGTTGTTGGTGATGATAAGTGGGTTGGGGTTAAGGGTGATTCAAGGGATGTAGGCTACATAGTTACTTTAAGAATAGTTGTGAGTGATGACGCCATGACGGCTGACTGGGCTAGAATACCTTATGACATACTCGACAGGATTGCTAGGAAGATAACATCAGAACTTAGTAATGTGACCATGGTTACCTATGCAATAACTTCTAAACCGCCAAGCACTATAGAACCATGTTGAGGTGAAGTAATGAACATAATATACATACCATGGGTTAAAGCAATAAGGATGTGTTATAAATTAGCTGAGATAGTCATGGATTCAGGTGAGTCGTTTGATGCCATAGTTACGATATCGCGCGGAGGACTCATACCAGCTAGGATTGTTAGCGACGTACTTGGAATAGAGGAATTCTATACTATAAGAGCTAAATTCTGGGGTACTGGTGGTAAGCTCTATGAAGAACCATTAATTGACATACATGAGGTACTCAAGGTTAAGAATAAGAAGGTCTTAGTGGTTGATGAAGTTGTTGATACAGGAGCTACAATGACTAAAGTAGTTAGATTGCTGAATGGTTTAGGAGCAGCTGAAGTAAAGACTGCAGTACTACATTATAAAGTAACAAGTTCACACATACCCAACTTCTACGTTGAGAAGGTTGAGGAGTGGGCTTGGATATTATATCCGTGGACTATAGCTGAAGCACTTTATAGTCTATCAAAGCAAGGTAACGGTATTAGTAAGGAGAATGTGATAAGGAATGCACTAGAATTAGCTAAGAAGCTCGGCATAGATAAGGAAAGTGAATTAATAAGTACTGATTACTTAATCAAGTCATTAAGGTTTTACATGAGGAGGGATGGCCTTGAGTAGTAGGGAATTCTACCCTACTTGTCCATTCGATTACAGATATGGTTCAGAAGAGATGAGAGAGTTATTTAGACGTAACAATATGTTGAGAAGATTCATAGATGTAGAGATAGCGCTCATGAAGGCGTTAGAGGAGGTGGGCATAGCCCCTAAGGGTTGCTATGAAGTCTTGAGTAAGTGTGCATTAAGAGTTGGTGTTAAGGACATTGACAAGCTTGAGTCAAAGTATGGTCACGACATAGCGTCACTAGCCATAGCACTTGCTGAAGCCTGTGGTGAGTGCGGTAAGTACGTCCATTTAGGAGCTACTAGTTACGATGTTGTAGATACTGCATGGTCGTTAATTATAAGAGATGCATTAAAGATAGTTAAGGAGAAGCTTAAGAATGTATTGAATATATTAATTAAGTTAAGTATGGAGCATAAGGATACGTTAATGGTAGGTAGGACGCATGGTCAGCACGCATTACCTATAACATTAGGCTTCAAACTTGCTAACTATGTCTATGAATTATCACGAAGTTACGAGAGGATATGTGACCTCGAGGGCAGGTTAATCAGAGGTAAGATATCTGGTGCTGTAGGTACTATGGCCGCATGGGGTGATAAAGGACCTAAGATAGAGGAGATAGTGTTAAAGACACTAAACTTAAGGGCTCACGCAATAACTACTCAAGTAGCTCCTAGAGATGGTTTTGCTGAACTTGTTTCGGTACTAGCAATATTAGCAAGTCAGTTAGACCGTTTAGCACTTGAAGTTAGGGAGCTATCTAGGAATGAGATTAATGAATTAATCATAGCGAGCGGTAAGATAGGTAGTAGCACAATGCCTCATAAATCAAACCCCACAATAGCTGAAAGGATTTCCGGACTAGCTAAGGTATCTAGATCACTCATTACAGTAGCTCTAGAAAATATACCGTTAATGCATGAAAGAGACCTAACTAATAGTAGTAGTGAGAGGTTCTTAATACCGCATACATTCTTAGTGATAGATCAAATACTAATTGATACCGAGAGAATGCTTAAGTCCCTAAGAGTTAATAAGGAGGCCATGTTGAGAAATCTAAACCTTAGTAAGGGGGCTATAATGGCTGAATGCTTAATGATTAAATTAGTTATTAAAGCTGGAATACCTAGGCATAAAGCACATTCAATACTTTCAGAACTTAGTAGGGAAGCATTGAGTAGAGGCGTAAGTTTAAGGGACGTAATTAATGAGAGTGACGTAGCTAGATTATTGAGTAGGGATGACATCAACGAATGTTTTGATTACAGTAAGTACCTAGGTAGTTATGAATATCTTATTGAGAGAGCCTTAAATTATGCTAAGAACTCTCTAAGGAGGTGTTAATGATGCTAACCATAGTTGTTGGTGGGTTCTTTGGTGATGAGGGTAAGGGTAAGGTAGTATCATATCTAAGCTTGAAGGATGATGTAGGAATAGCTGTCAGATGTGGTGCTGTAAATGCTGGTCATACTGTAGTCTTTAATGGTAAGACATGGAAATTGCGTATAGTACCATCAGGATTTGTGAACCCGAGGACTAAACTCTTAGTAGCTCCTGGTGCTCTGGTTAGGCTTGACGTACTTTACAAGGAGTTAGATGAAACGAAGACTCATGGTAGACTTTACCTCGATAGAAATACAGGTATTATTGAGAAGCATCACGTAGAGACTGAAAGGAGAGATGCTCTTCTAACGGGGAGAATAGGCTCAACACTACAGGGTGTAGGTGCTGCTATGGCTGATAGAGTGCTAAGAAGGTTAAAGTTAGCTCATGAGTTTCCAGAATTAAAGGAGATGATCACTGATGTACCCTTAGAGGTTCATGAAGCATTGAGGAAGGGTGCCAATGTATTAATTGAAGGTACTCAAGGAACGTACTTAAGTCTCTACCATGGAACATATCCCTACGTGACTAGTCGTGATACCACAGCATCAGCATTTGCGTCGGAGGTTGGTGTAGGACCTAAGGATGTTGATGAAGTACTTGTCGTATTTAAGGCCTACGTAACTAGGGTTGGTGGAGGACCTCTAGATGGCGAGTTACCTCCTGAGGAGGCTGAACGTAGGGGTTGGATTGAGGTAGCAACAGTTACTGGTAGGAGGAGGAGAGTTGCACCATTTAACTTTGAGCTAGCTAGGAGAGCCGTCATGCTTAACTCAGCTACTCAAGCTGCAATTACGAAGCTTGATGTATTATTCCCTCAAATAAGGCGTATTAGAGAGTGGGGTAAGCTACCTAAGGATGTACGCAAGTGGATTGAAGATGTAGAGGAACGTATTAAAGTACCGATAACCCTGATTGGTACGGGTCCTGACCTAAAGCACATCATTGATAGAAGGCCTGAATTAGGCTTTCTTAGGTGATTTATCATGAAGTATGACGTAATAATAATTGGGGCAGGCCCTGCAGGTCTCTTCGCAGCTCACGAACTAATCACTTTAAGTAAGAAGCCATTGAGAATAGCCATAATTGATCGAGGCTATAGAGCCTCTTTACGTAGGTGTCCTCTACTAATCAAGAGTCTTGATGTAGACTTTAGGTTTAACTTCAGGACTAATGGCTGTTTTAAATGTACTCCATGTCACATAATGCATGGTGTTGGTGGTGCAGGAATCTTTAGTAGCGGCACCATTAACTTAAGACCAGATGTGGGGGGTGATTTAGATAAGTTAATAGGTAGTTGGAGGAAGGCTGAAGAGTTAATAAGGTACGTCGATGAAGTATTCGTTAAGTTTGGTGCTCCTAAGGAGAGGTTATTCAGAGTAGATGATAAACTAATAACAGAACTTGAGAGATTGGCGGCGAGAGCTGGTGCTAAGTTCATACCAACCCCGCAGAGACATATAGGATCAGACAATACGGTAAGAGTTATAGAGAACATGTCTAGGTATCTAGAGCAGAAGGGTGTTAGATTCATACTAGGAACTCAAGCTCTTGATATTGAGAAGAGGGGTAATTCAATCTTAGTTAAGACTTCAAGAGGTACATTAGAAGCTAAGTATGTACTCATAGCGCCTGGACGTAGTGGTGCCTCATGGTTTGCCGAACTAACTAGGAGGAGAGGTATAGATACTGAGCCAGGACCTTTAGACATAGGTGTTAGAGTTGAGATACCATCATATATTGCTGAGCCGATAACTAAGATCGTTAGGGATCCTAAAATAATAATGTATACTAAAGTATATGATGATAAAGTACGAACTTTCTGCACAAATCCTAACGGATTCGTAGTCCAGGAAACATATGATGGTGAAATAGTCGGTGTTAATGGTATGTCATACGTGGGTATAAAGTCTAAGAATACTAACTTCGCATTACTAGTGACTATTAAGTTAACAAACCCCATGGAGGATACAATAGCTTATGGTAGGAGCATAGCCCACTTAGCAACGAGATTAGGTGGTGGTAAACCCATAATACAAAGGCTTGGTGACTTAATAGCTGGTAGAAGGAGTACCTGGGAAAGGATTGGTAGGAGCTCCATAGAACCTACATTAAAGAATGTTACTCCTGGTGATATAGGTATGGCATTACCCTATAGAGTTGTTGCAAACATAGTCGAAGCAATAAATAGGCTAGACACATTAATGCCTGGTATCGCTTCAGCACAAACGCTACTTTACGCACCGGAGATTAAGTTTTATAGTGTTAAGGTCATAGTTAATGAATACTTAGAAACTACCTTAGAGAACGTATTCGTGGCGGGTGATGGTGCGGGACTCTCGAGAGGCATAAACGTTGCGGCAGCAACAGGTATTCTCGCAGCTAGAGGCATACTCATGAAGTCTGGACTCATGAATTAGTAAGTCTCAGCCTCTCTAGAACAGTTAACTAACCTAAATAAGCCTCTCTCCCTCAACCTATTCCTAAACACAATAGGCTCCTTAACTACAGAAACATTACATATATTTAGACCTTCATCTACCCTAACTAAGAGAAGCGATGAGCTAGTACCTATAAAGCCTAGGAACTTCCTGGGTATCACATCACGATTAACTATATCAACCTCAAACACGGCTCCTCTAAAAACCAAAATCGACGAGCTATCATACCTCACGCCAAGTTCACGAGCTAGCTTTCCTATCAGCTTACTATACTCCGTCATTCACTAAACCTGAGTAGTTTAAGGATAAGGCTAAATAAGCTATCATGAAGTTTCAACTGAAGGAGAAACTAAGGAGCATTTCAAGTCTAAGTTAATTATGGTAAAATTAAGGTATAGGTTGTGTAAATATTTGATAAAACTTGTTATTAATTTGTATGAATATTGCAATCCACGGATTACTTAACTCACTAATTTTTACTTCGATAACGAATGCTGCAGGTTTACCAGTTATGTATATTCTAGTTAAGTTTACATTACCTTTATAGTATAATGATAGCATAGCGTACTCACTAATTTGAGGTGGCTTAATGTATACATAGGTACTTGAGACAGTAGAAACTGCTTCACTCCCTACTCTTAGTAATGTTGTTGTATTGCTTATATTTGAGTATGGTGTTGTGAGTAGGTAGAGGGTGTAGTTTATTGGCATTGGTCTATCTGTGAATTTATTGAGTACTGCGATGTATATTGAGGCTGGCTGTGCATCAAGTGTAGAAATCTGGTACAATATTCTATAATAATCAGTACCATTGATACTCATACTAACAACTGATAACTTAGCAATCGCTATCCTACTACTCTCCCTAGATATTGTTAGAGTCGTTAATGCAGCCTCACTCTGACTTGCCGATATGGTAATGAATAGACTCCATAAAGCGAGACTGATAGCTACTGCCGTAGCAGTTAGTATGAGTGTAGTTAATACTGAAGCCTGAGCCCTCACTACTTAACACCTCAAGGTCTAGCATAGAAGGTTATGCCAGCAACCTCTAATGCCATTATGAAGTCACCATCATCATAACCCTCACCGCTACAGGGCCAGGGAGTCCATTCATCAATAACAGCATTAGAGTAAGGATCTAAGAAACCTATAGCTATATAGTAGGTCCCACCTTCAGGTACAGGTAGCATTGCTGATAGTACGACGAAATTCTTATTAGGTGGTATTGTGTTTTCATAACCATCAAGTTCACTATAGAGCCATTCACGTGAGCTAACTATTTTACCGCTTAATGAGTCAACTAGGTACACCCCAAATAGGGGTCTATCAATTTTCACTTCATCGGTTAGGGGGAAGGGGAGAACACCTGGAAGAAGTTCGGGGTTGTCATAGTAATTATCGTGGAAGTAAACCCTTAAGGCTATCCTTATGAATGCTACGTCGTTGCCGTCGACTTGATATCCTGTTAGATTTATTAGGAACTCCTTCGTAGACCAATCATCAGTCCAATTACTGTATAGACATGTGAAGAGGTAGCTCTCCTTAACTACATCGTTATATTTACATATTGTTTGGGTTACATTTCCTAAAGCACTATCCTGATCTTCGGTCACGTAAACAAGTTCTGGGTATGTGTTACCATCTACATCAGCCGAGAAAATGTATGGCTCATAGCTACTTTCAATAATGTTTGGATACCCTATATCATCAGCATTAGCATATATTATAACCTCGCTCGCTGTGCCATTCAACTCTATGTATCCTTGCTCTAATCTAGTTCCTGAATATAGCCACCAATAACCCAGCGCATTCTCATTAACTAAGGTATCTAACGTCCCATCACCGTCAACGTCATATTCAAGTACTAATTTCCCGGATTTGGGTTCATAGTTTATTATTTTCATTCTAAAGCATTTATTAATTTTAAATAAGTAATAGGAGCCCTTATCCTCTCGAAATACATCACTATAAAATGTGAATGACGCACCACTCTTAAATATGAGAAACTCTACAGGTACACAGCCAGTAACCATGATGTTATACCTTGGTGGACCCTCCTTATTTCTTGACCAGTCAGGATTATATCCTATGAACGCATTATTGAAGGGTATCTTTGTATTCTTGCCTTGGGGATCGTTACTGCCTATAATTTCAATACTAGGCTTGATCGGATTACTACCAATTATGTATGCGTATCTTACTAATGCTGTTACGCTCTCTCCATCGGATGATGTTCTAGCCATACCTATTCCGGCATTTGATGAGTTACTGTCAGGAATTGCTGGCTCTATCTCTGCTTCACTAACCGTAACATCTGTCCTATTAGCTAATGTTGAGGCTTCAAGCGTTATTGGTGTTATGATAACTGCTGTTGCTTTTTCAGCTAAGACTGCGACAACCTTCCTCACTTCTATAACATTACCCCTACTTGTTGTGATACTACATACGTCACTTATATTACTTAGTCCTAATTTACTTATATTTATTTTCAAGTAGCCATTAACATTTAATCTAATTACTTCCTGATCCCTATCTATCGACATGTCTGAGGCTGAAATTACTGCATCCGGGTTACTGATTACTATGTCGTAAGCACGCATTACTACGTTGCATTCACCATTCTCATCCTTGAGTATTATGTAAGTTAGATCTACGGGTACAGCACCTGTATTAGCCACGGTTAATATATCATTACTTAAGTTAGCTCTAACCTCTTCAAGTTCCTTAGATTCACTTAATGATGCACCTAATTTGTAAGTACTATAAACTTCCTGGGCGGTACTTATGTAGAGCATAATGAGTGGTATAACACCTACAGTGATTAATAGCACCATTATCGTACCAGCTACGACTGCTGATATGCCCTTCATGACTTAGTACCTAGCCCAAAACTAAGGGTATCTTAAACCTTATTAAGTCTAGGTTAAGAACCTCAACTAGTCACTAATCAAGATTTAACTTAAGTAAAGTAATACTTTCCACTAACCTAAAGGATAGTTACACATTTTTAGCTTAACATCACTTCAATAATGATAATTTCTTGAGTGACGTCTTTATTTAAGGTTTATTAGTTTTCATTGTTAGAGTAAATTAGGTCGGTGCTTGAATGAGGACAACTATTAAGGTTTACAGTAGTGTTAAGGAGTTCATTGATGATATGGAGAACATGTTAGCTATATATAGGAGAGAGCTAGGTAGAAGTCTTAGAGAGCTTGAGGAGTTAAGAGCTAGGTATGAGGGTTATGAAGTACTAAGGAAGATGTTAAGTAAGGTTGTAGGTACTGAGGTTGAGAGTTTAGCATCACTTAGTAGTATTAAGTTAGGGTTACTTCACCCATTTAAGGAGGAGGTTGATGCCTTAGAGGAGGCTGTTGAGGATTTAAATAGGAAGGTAATGACTATTGAGACTATAAGGAAGGAGTTAATGAAGTTTAAGGAGCTAATGGAGATTGAGGGAGTTAAAGTCGAGGTAATAATTATTGACGGCATACCTAGGACGGTACTAGTTAAGGTTAAGTAGCGATTATTCTTAGGCTACCCGTCACGTAGGTACTACTCCATATTACTATAGCTCACCATACGTAACTCAGCGCTAACGTAGAAAGTTTTATAAGTACTCATGAGACTATGTGACGGGATAATCATGAACCTAAGAAAGGGTATATCACCTGTAATAGCTACAGTCATAATAGTAGCAGTTGCACTAGCAATAGCAATAGCAGTAGTAGGATGGATTATGGGGATATGGGGAGCAGTAACAGGAGGAACAGAAATGTTAAAAATACTACCTGATAGCTACATAAATACAACGGGATATTTAGTATTACATGTAAGGAATGAAGGTGGAGCTACTGCATCAATATATAGGATAGAAGTAGGTAGTGAGGGTATAACATCATTCTCGTATCTTACAACTACTGCATTGATAAGCACGATATCCACAGCAGACTTGACATCAACTGGTACCAGTATAAGCGTATCCGCAGGCGCGGATGTATACTTATATATAAAGCTAAGTGGTAGTTATACAACTTCAGCCATATACACAGTTAAAATTTATACAACAGCGGGTAATGTTTACACCGCGCAAGTACAGGCCAAATAATTTTAATATTTCAATAAAACATAAGTACCTATTAGTTCGGCTATGTTACATTATGATTTAAAATAAATTCTTTTTGACTTTATTGTTAGCACACTATTATAGCTGGATAATAGCACATTTATTTCAGGGAAGGAAATGAGAGGTAAAGTATTCACCGTACAACTCGCTTCATTCTTGTTAATTACAGTTATAATTCATTATTTAGACATATATTTCATTAGATTTTGTGATGAAGTCTTATATATCAAAGCAGGTGAGGCATACTTAAGGGGTGTCCCCCCTATCTTTATCAATTTCGAGCACCCACCTTTAGCTAAATACCTTATAGGATTCTTTTACATTATAAAGTTGGGTTCATATTTACCATTAATTACTATACTACTTTCTGTATTTTTAATGTCAAAAATTATTAGTCAATACTTAGATAAGATTTATGCTTACCTATATACTATCGTTGTAATTACAGATACATTAATAATTAATATGCTTCATTTTAATCTTCTTGACCAGGTGGCATTAATCTTCACTTCGGCATTCATATATGCCGTCTTAAAATTTGATTTAACAAAAGGTTGCAGTAAAAGTAATAAAGAATTTCTCATATTGGGGCTTTTAATGGGCCTAGCCTTAGCCTCTAAATGGAGTTCTGCTTACGTAGTATTACCTGCTCTGATAACCGCATGCCTCTTTAGGAGGTACTGGATTAAAAGTTGTGGATTATACCTACTCCTATGTATAGCATTTAGTTCATACATTGCAACATTTGCTATGGATTTTATAGATGGTGGTCCTCAGTTATTTATCAAACACAATATTGAGATGATTAAGTATATGATTTGGAGACACTCGATAACGTTACCGCTAGTGATCAACGGTTTCTTGACTCTTATAGGTAAGGTTTCTTTTTGGTCTCATCAATACCATGAATACCTTACATTAATAATAGCTAACTCAACCTATATTAACTACACGGCATCCGTCCTTAAAATGGGTGAGCTCCTTATAGAGTTTAATTGTTGGCTTGGTTCATTTGCTTGGCCACTAATGTTTTACTATTCATTAAAGCTGATTTATGACTCTATTAAGAGTAGAGACAATACCTGGGCGGTAATTTCCTTAGCTATTCTTGGATCTGCGCTCTTGCCTATTCTTCATGGTAACATCGCTTGGTATTATCTTTTCTATGCTGTATTCGCACCAATCGCTATAGTTAAGTATGCCTCTAGGAAGCTATTAGTGGCGATAATAATTGCCAATATTACTCAGGTAGCCTTGCTTAAGCTAGGTATACTCAATACTACGTATAGCTTTTCCTTGAACATGTCTTGAAATGAACTCATTACTTAAAGGTAAGTGTTCCTTGATAAACATACCCTGCTTTACTATACATCTTAATGTTTACGTAACTCCCTATGTTTAAGTTATTACTTATCAATACCTCTATCCGTACATCTGTTCCAGGTATGAGTATTAGTCCATCGTTTGTTATTTCTGCTTTACCGCTTTCACAAGAAATTATTTTTACATTGTCATTCGTAAGTTCTATGTATTTAGAAGCTATTTCCAGTGCATAAAGTATCAGTTTCGGTTTTATATTGCTATATAGGTGAAGATGTAATATGTAACCACCCTCACTCTTTGTAATATAGCTATCCCCTTTAATCATTAAGGTTTCTAGGCTTTTCTCCTGTATGGGTGTTATCGTTGATAGTATATACGTTACAGCGGTAATGGCGAGTATTAAGGTTACGCTAATTAATACTACTGTGGCTATGGCGGTGCTTAGTGCTTTCATGGCGGTATCACCTTGCCTATGCCTGTTAGTAGTATTATGAATGATGAGGCTGCTGTTAGTACTAGTAGTATTATTGAGTGTATGAATCCTGATGCTGCTGACAGGTCTTGTACCTTACCTATTACCAGGCCCATCAGCCATGAGCTAAGCATTACACCTATAGTTGTTATTAATGTTAGTACTGCCATGTCTTGAGGTGTTATTTTTACTTTTAGAGCACCTATCCCTGCACCAGTAATTCCTGACTGTACTAGTGAGCCTCCGAGTATGATTATGGTTAGTAGTGATGCTACTGCTAGTAGTAATGCTCCGAAGTATAGCATTATTGAGTATGGTCTTAGCCTTCTCCTCAACTCATCCCTGAATTCAGCTAATGCTCTAAAATACCTAGCTATTGAGTCTAGAACATCAGGAGCTCCACCACCGAACTCTATAGCATCGACTAGAAGTCTCATCGTAGCTATGGATAACCAGTCCTTATAACCCCTGATGGCAGTCCTTACAGCCCTCTCTAAGTCTACACCGAGAGATAGTGCTGTAGCTACCCTCTTTATTATTGGAGTAAATGTTCCGTAATCCCTCTCAGAGATTGTTATGATGCTCTTCTCAGGACTTAAACCTGTCTTCCTAACCTCAGCAAGATCCCTAAGGAAGTTAGCTACATGGTGGTGAAGTCTGCCTTCTAACCTCTTATAGTTTAGGTAAGAGTTGACAGGGCCAGCACTAGCTATTGCTAACGTTATTATTAGGGATACCATGACAACAACTATGTGATAGAACCTTATCTCAGTATTACCTAGTAGTAGGGGTGTACCACCAGCGAAGGTGAAGAACGTAAGGCCTGCTAGAGCACCTATAGGTGCTGTAACTACTAACCATGCGTAAGGCTCCCTATTACTTATGGGGGTCTTAGGTTGTGATGCATCTATGAAGAATAAAATCATTATAGTTATTAATGGTAGACCTATCAGGCTATATATTATCATGCCACCTAAACCAGTCAGGACTCCACCAAATGGTAGGATACCACTAACGACGAAGAATACGTAGAGTGATATTGAAGCTATAACTGCTATGGCGATGTATGCCTCAATAAATAGGCCAACCTTCTCAGCTATTAGCTTTAGGTTTTCAGCCTCCTCCCTGAATAGGTCTTGAGTTCTCAACTCTAAGTAATGAAGTACATCACCACCTGTTCTTACAGTCGTGACGTAGCCTAGTAGGAAGTTTCTATACCTCCTTGATGGGTGGTGATATGCGTTATCCTCAATAGCTGTTAATATATCCTTACCAAACATCCTAACATCTCTAAGGATCTTCTTAGCTTCCTCCCTGATGTACTTGAATATCTTAAGGTTAGCTATCCTCTCAATAACACTCTCAGGAGCTACACCACCTCTAGCCATAGTACTTAAGTATGCAGCAAAGAATGGTAGTTCAGATTCAACACCAATCAACCTACTTGAGGCTCTAGAGGCTGGGTAGAGGATATATGCGAGAAAAACTATTAGTGAGGCTATGATAGGTGTTAATACTAGGACCATCTTGAGGATCAAGTTCTCTACATAGCCTATGATTGCTGTAACGAAGACTACCGAGACTATTAAAGTTATGAGTGAGTGCATGAAGGCACGAGCTGTATATAACTGAGGATATGTCTCAATTCCTGCTCTTCTTAAATGTTGATCCATCTCAAAGACGCTATTAAAGGAGTTAGCTATACGTCCAAACATTACTAATGCTAACCTATCTAAAATTAAGGAGGCAGTCCTAGCTAAGCCTAACTTAGGCTTAGCCAATACCTGCACCCCTAAGCTTCTCTAACTCGGTTAATGCCTTCTTGTAGACCTCATCAGGTTTTGCGTAGTACTTATGAACAACTGAAGCTATATCTTTATAGTACCTAATACCCTTAGCCCTCATCCATTCAAGAACTATAGCTCTCCTATAGACCTCATCAGTAGCCCAGTCAAAGTCCTTACCCCTAAACTCAGCAATATCCTTCAACACCTCACTCCTATCGAGGTACAAGTGGAACGTATCCTTGCCCGGATCCCACTTACTTATCGTTACGTAATTGTTATAGTCCTTAACCTCCCACACCTCGGATATCTTCCTAGCTATGTAGTAAGTGCCGTCAGGTCTAAACATCGTCACTCTCCTAATGACTAAGGCGAAATCAAGTAGTGAGATATAGCTCTTAGGTATATTCATAGGTGGACTAGTAAGTCTCTTCACGGCTGCATCAATGTATTCGGCATGTAATGTAGTCAAGCCTCCATGACCTGTATTATGTAGTAGTACTGGTATGTTTCCTCCGAAGAATGATTCAGTATCAGGTACTGAAATATCGTATACATATCCTTGATAAGCCCTCTTCCTTATATCCTTAATCTCAATGAATGCCAGCTCCCCACTCATTAGTTGTTCGAACTTCTTCAGGTATTCCATGGATTGAGGAGTGAAACTACCCTTCCTCTTAATCCATTGCAATACTTTTAAGGCTGTTTTCTTGGATATGTATTTTCTCCTAGTAATGTACGTTAACTCTAATGGTAACGACTTAAGCTTAGTCAACTCCATCAGCTTCATTATCAACTTTACAGGCACTCTTTCGTGAGCATTTGGCTTCTTATAATCAGTGTCTAGGTATACTAAAACATTGTAGTAATTCTTACTTTCATTCTTACCTGACCCTTTCTCTATAGTTAGCTCGGAGTAGTAACCCGCTATTCTAGCTAACCATAGTATCTCGTAGGCTAGTCTCTCATTAGCTGTGGTATAGCAGGTGTACCTCCTCTTTAACGTTCTTCTAGAGTCTGCTTTTAATCCCTCAAAGAATGCTTTAATAACACTTCTTGGTGAGTTCCATAATTGCGGAGGTATTCGTTTTTCATGTAGGTTAGCACCGAGGAGTTTCCCAAACAATTCAGCTAACAATGTGTGAGGATACTCATATATGGTGTATGTATCCCTATAGCTGATAACTAACTTAATGTTAAACCTTCTCCTCATTACCTCTAATACCTTCTTAGCGATGTCATCCTCATTCTTACCGAATGTAAAGCATAACCTCTTACCTCTATGCTCCTTGACACAGCCATCAGCTATGTAAGCCCCAAATACGAACGCTAACTCTTCATCTAACTCTATTAAACCTGGTAAGCTATGACCCCTCCTCCACCTCTTTATTCTTATTTTACTCCTTACCTCACTATTCTTCTCAAGAGTGAGGTATCTAGATAGAGGTATCGGGTTTCTACCTCCACTAAGTTTCTTAATCTCTTCTGGTACATTATCTACGTAGTCCTTTGTGGGATCCCCTATAGCCTCAATCACATCAATTAATTGATATTTAGTATCTACATTTGCGGGGTTACTCTTAGTGAAGGTTACTAGTAGCTCACCAGGCTTAAGCATTGATACAGGCTTCTCAATTATCTCTAATGTTTCCTGATCTAGTACGAATACACTATGACTACCTGTAGCTTCTATTTTCCCTCCACCTTCAAGCGTTATCTCATATATTTCATTAGCTCTATGTCTCAGTACGTACTTGATAGGTTTCCAGGATGTATGGTAACCGTTATGACTTAATACGTAGTATCCCTTAACGGGTTTAGGTACCCACTCCTCACCTTCCCTATAGAACTTATCAATAAATTCACCTATCTTCATTAACCTAACTTCACCCTTAGAATTCTTAATTAGAACTGGTGTGTCGTAGGATACACTCGCAATTGCTTGGAATAGTACGTATGCTTCCTCACCTCGTACCTCACCAACTATTATTACGTCAGGTCTGTACCTTAAGCTGACCTTGACTAAGTCATAAAGTGTTATCTCACCAATTTTTTGGGGTCCTACACCGTAACTAGGTCTAGCAACCAATTGCACCCAATTCTCTAAGGGTAGTCTAAGTTCTGGTGTATCCTCTATAGTTACTACCTTAACTGTAGGTCTGAAGAGTGTTGCTAAGGCGTTTAGTGTTGATGTTTTACCTGAACCTGTTATACCTAGTATTAGCCCGGTCTTCTTATGCTCTATTAGCAGCCAGAGGTAGGCAGCTAGCTCTGGTGATAGGTTACGCCATTCAATCATGTCAATAATCGTTATTGGGTCCTCCCTAAACTTCCTAATAGTAAATGTTGAACCACTAGTCGATACCTCCTTCCTAAATGTTGCTGCTAATCTATGACCCCCAGGAAGTATCGCATCAACTACGGGGAATGCCACTGATATGTGCTTACCAGCCTTATGAGCTAACCTAACAACTAATGAGTCAAGTTCTTTCTCAGAATTAAACACTATGTTTGTCGGTATGTACTCATACCTCCTATGCCACACATATACGGGTTTACCAACACCATTACATGATATATCCTCAATGTATTTATCCCTCATCAATGGATCTATAGGTCCATAGCCTACTACGTCCCTCTCAACATAGTATAGTATCTTAGACCAAGAAACACCTGGGGTCTTACCAAATCTTATTCTATACTCCATAGCTATCCTTTTAGCCTCCTCCTTAAAGTACTCAAGACCTTCCTCACCAGATGTTGGAGGTTTTAACTCCCAGTATAGTATCTCCATAATTCTTTTGTAGACCTTTTTCTCGGACTCAGTAAGAGGTATTTCATCAACCCAGTATACGGTCTCGTTAGTGTCTGGATTCTGAAATATTCTTGCCCAAGCCCATGGATCATAGAGAGGGTATGTCTCAACCTCCTTGAAGCCTGCTAGCTTAGGTACCTGTCTACGTTCAGGTACACGAATCTTTAACTCTTCTTTAAAGAACTCTCTAACAAGCTCTAATGCTTGCTCCTTAACCTCTTTCTCTCGCTTTCTTGATGGTCGCTTAAAAAATTTGATCAACTACGCAAACCCTCACTCTCTAAAAGTAGTATTAAGAGCTAATAAAATCTGAGTATCTGACTCCTGCCGACCCTCAACTCAGATTTTATAAAATCACTTAATACAAGTAGATCGGGGGCATAGTTAGTGGGTAGTAGTCGTATTAAGATACTGCGACAGGCTCTTCTAACGTCATTACTCATGCTTATTATGGTCATATTGATGATTCAAAGTCTCATCGCACACTCACAGAATAGTAATGAACTACTTAATGATTTCGGAGAACCGTTGGTCATACCATTAAATATTACATTAAAAAGTGTAGATATAGCTTATTTAGACGTTAGTAATGGGTTAATATACGTAGCCGGTGAGGGTAATAAGGGTTTTATTATAGGAGTAATTAATTCATTGTCGCTTAAACCTTCACCACATAAATACCCCTTACTAGGCTCCCCAGTAACATTCGACATTGATAGTGTTAAGAAACCTAGGTATTATGTTATAGGTACTAATGAAGGTGAATTACTAGTATTTCCTGCAGGAAGTCTTAAGCCGACACTTAAGTACATACAAGGTGATGAAGCAAGAATAATTAATGTATTCGTAAATAATGATGGTGCAGTCATCGCTACATACGATGTTAATGGTAGGTTGTTCGTTAAGGTATTTAAAGTAGGTGTTAGCGGTTGGACTGAGATTGGCGACTTCATAGGTAACGCACCTCTCAAGAGTATTGAAGGAAGGAGATTAGTTGATACCTCATTAGTTAAGGTACTTGATGGTGATGACGCCTTATCAGGTGGTATATTACTTAATGCTTACTATACGATCCCTTCATACTTACTTAAAGTTAAGGTCGTTAGCTCAGTTAATAACACGCCTATAAGCAATGCTAAGGTCTACGTACTTAATAAAGAGACTAAAGAAATATTCAGCAGTACTACAGATGCTGAAGGTTACGCACTCATACCTATAAGTCTACCAATTAAGGATATCGTAATATTCGTTAAGGTTAAGGGTACATGCTATGAATACGAATTTAAGAATGTAGAATTAGAAAGTATAAGTGATAAGGTATTCCTGCTAAGTAAAGTCTTAGTGGTCCCATCAGGTACTGTATCTTTATGTCCTATGGAGACACGTAATCTTATCTTAGAATTTGATAGAGTTTCGGGGAACAGCTTAGAAAGAGTTGGAGTACTCAACTTATCCGATGTTGAATATATAAGGATTCATTCATTTCTTGATGTCTCAAAACTCATGAGGAAATTTAGGTACGTGATCGTAACTAGTGGTAGATTCATTACATATCCCTCTTATGAAGTCTTAAGAATTCTATACCTTGATAAAAATTTCAACCTAACTCATGAGACTACATATAGATTATTCTCCACCATTACTAAGGTAACCTATACACTAAGTGGTGATGTATTAGCTGTAGGCACCTCAGGTGGTACTGTATATGTATTTAAACTTATTGGGAATGAATATAAAGCGTTTTACGCTTATAGATTACCTTCATCAATAACTTCATTAAGCATAGCAGACTCTGTAGGCGGTTCTAAAGCCATTATTGCTGGTGATGCCTTAGGTAACGTTCAGGTACTATATATAACACCTGAATTCACATTAATGCCTATATCTAGAGTTAATACCTCACTCACATTAAGACTTGAGTCATCAGTAAGGTCAATATCGACATCACGAGATCTCAATCAGGTAGTTATCGCTACAGTTAGTAAGCTATACTTAATTTTGGGGTTAGGTGATACTCTAAGTAAAGGTATCTTAGAGATTGATCTTAATGAGAGAATTACTCAACCATTAACTATAAGCTTAATGGATCCTAAGGGTATGTATGTAAGTAATGCAACCATAATAGTAAAGAGTATTGATGGTAGAGAGCTCTTCAATGTAACAACTAACTCCCTAGGCTTTGTAAGGCTCAATCACATATTACCAGGTACTTACTACATTGAAGTTTATCCAAGACAAGACTACCTGAATAAATCAATAACTAAGGCGGAAATACTACCTGGTATGTTTAACTTGACGTTAAAATGTATGTATAAACCTGTTGACATATCATTCACGATCATTGATGGAGAGTATGGAAGCATACCTAAGGAGGAACTAAGATTCATTATTGAGGGTTTAAATGGATCGAAATACTACTATGTATTGCCTCACAATAGTACGTTTACACTTAAATTATTACCAGGACATTACAAAGTTTATGTAGAACCTAGTGATAGAGTTGAAGGTAAACCTCTCTATGAGTCTGTAACTGAGAGCATAGACGTACCTAAAGATAGGGACATAAGAATAGTTTTGAGAAGAAATACATTCACACTGACATTAATCTTCATAGATACTGAAGTAAAGGGGCCTCCAAGAGAGGGATTCAATATCGTTTTAAGAGATACCGAAGGCAATGTACTTAGCAATTTAAGCATAACTAAACCTTCAGTAACTCTTAAGTTGAGATACAAGGGATTATTATTCCTAGAGATAATACCTAAGAGCATTCCTCATGAGGAGTCATTGTACTTTAGGAAATTGTATAAGTTATACCTAGTTAATGATATGAAGGAGATAATACCATTAGAAGTAAATAAGATTGACGTAGCCTTAGTACTTAAGGATGCAGATACTGGTGGACCACCGGAATCACCTATAGATGTCTTTGCTGACGGTAAATACTTAATAACTATACCTAAAGGTACGATAGTACAGCACATAAACCTAAGTAAGGGTACACATGAGTTGGTACTAAAGCCTAAACCATACATTAAAAAACTTAATATAACACTATATAACATAACACTCATTAAGGTAGAGGTAGTTAGGCCTACAATTATTAATGTAACATTGAAGAGATTGTATGTTAATTCAACACTAATTATTAAGGATTACTATAGTGGTGGCGGACCTATAGAGAAATTGACATTATATATCAATAATTTAAGAGTAGGTGATGTACCTCCTAATGCTTCTAAACCTGTTACTCTTGTAGTACCCTTACGTAAAGGTCTTAACACGATAACCTTAAGAGGTAAGAACGTATATGCTGAATTCATTAAAAAGATTACTGTTAGGGAACCTACGAATATAACTATTGAGATTCCTAGGAAGACATTCCTAGTAAAACTCACCTTAGTTAATGATTTAGCTCAGCCTGTTCATGGTGGAGTAGTTAAAGCTATAGGTATAGGTATGAAGTTTGAAGGTATGAGTAGTATAGTTAATGGTGAAGCCGACCTTAAGTTACCTTACGGAGTATATACAATAATAGTTGATCAACCAGGTTATGAAAGATTAACTATCGAGAGAGTCATAATATCTGATGAGGAGATCTCCTTAATATTAAAGCCAACATTAATAACAATTATTAATAGATACATGACTATATTCATAGGTGTAGCAATAATAGCACTAATATTAGTGTTAATATATAGGTATAGAGCTAAGATAAAGAGTTTAATAGCACCTGAAGAGGAGATATTCTAATGCTAAACATGTAACTTTTTGGACTTACTAACTAGCTTATCAGCTAATATATCGACTTCGTACTTACTAAACCATGGTGATCTGTCACGACTAACTCTTAAGCCAGCTGCTACGGCTCCCTTAGCTATGGCTCTTAAGGGATCTTCACCCATTAAGATCTCATATGATGATATTGCTAACAAGATATCACCGGTACCCGTTGCATTTCCCTCGATACCTGGGAGTGCTGGTACATAGTAAAGCTCGCCATCAATCGATGCTACAAGACCTCTCTCACCGTTAGAGACCATGATGATACCGTTAGATATTTTACCTAGCTCCTTACTTGCCTCAACCATGTTGTTATATATGGGTACTTCAGATAGATCTGCATGAATGATATCGGCAAGTCTAATTATATCATACATCTCATTACTCCAAACTATACCTACTTTACCATCACTACGTACGTACCTTACGAATCCTTGAACATCTAGTGCCACAAATCTAGACAATCTCTTCACTACTTTTAAGGTATCTAGATCTACTTCCCTATAGACTGGGCTTATAATGATTAATGAGTCCCTAATTAATTTTAGCTCATTATGTGATATGGTTATCTTAGATCCTCTATGCTTAAGGATTACCTCCCTCCTACCGCCTTCGACGTATTTTAATTGAAAGATCGGTGTATCAGCACCAACACTAATTAGGTTTATCCCTATATTCCTAACGAAGTTCTCATGAATATCACGTGCAGGGCTTATAATAGTTATACTTGTGTGACCGATGTAAGTGAGGGCTAATGAGCTATAGTATGCTGGCCCTCCAATACTTAATCTTTCATCTATCCTATCGATGGTGAAACTGCCAATTATTATGACGCTTAGGTCATTCTGCATGATGTCTCACCTCTTTATAATTAAGTAATGAATCTACGAACTTAGATAAAACATAAGCATATGATAAGATGGCAACTACCGTAAGTGTTTCGATGTACAAGCCTATGAGGCTGCCTACGAATATTATGAATAGTCTTACATCTCTTGAAGAGAAATTAGGAATTACACCTATTCTTGAAGGATGTACTCCTAATGATGCTTCACCACGTGCATGTATATAACTAACCAGTAAATCACCTGATAAGGCAAGCATAGATATTATAATGAGTAGTTCAGTATTAATACTACTAGATACGTGGATGTAATATGTTAATGAAGCGATTATGGCAATATCAACGAATCTATCAAGCATTGCATCGAAGAAAGCACCGACCCTACTCGTAAGACCTAAAAGTCTAGCTAACTCACCATCAACGCCGTCTATTATTGATGATACCTGAACCATTATTGCTGCGGGTATAGGCATGCCTAAAATGTAGAGTAAAGCCGAGATAAGACCTAATACGAAACTTATTATAGAAACTTGATTGGGTGTTAATGGTATCCTATACTTGACTATCGCTTTAGTTATCCTAATGGATATTCTACGATTTATGTACCTTGACACAAGCCCATCAGTAGACTTAACAAGCTTCTCCATGTAACTCACCAAATACTCTAATCAAACTATCGAGAACATCCCGTCTAGAACCATAAATTAGTTCATTAAGATCTCTAGGGGTATCTACTTCAGTCCATGTTGCACCTCTCACATCAGCAATAAACACGTTAAGGCCCTTAATTACCGCCTCATTAACTACATCAGCTAACTTGATAACATTAAATCTCGATTCCAAATTCTTAGCTATTCTATAAACTTTATCTGACATAATGAAAATGCCTATGTCTACGTAATTGAAGTCATTCAGATCTTTACCAATCCTTATAACCTTTCCGGTATTTGATGCGTTTATTTTAGTTGCCTCATTAACATCGATGTACTTAGGATTACTATCAGCGCCTACAATTATGTCAGCATTACTTATACTTTCGTAAGTTCTAAGTAAGATTGAAAGTATGTCAGGTGTGTATAGGTGATCACTCATACTCAATATGAAATACTCGCTTCTTACACATTCACTACTCTTGAGTAAACTGTATCCATTTTCTCGCTCAATTTGGGGATTCTCAACAATGCATAGGTCTATGTCGAGTCCCAGAGTATTTACTACATTGTTAAGCTCATTACTCCATCCCTTAGGAATAACTATGGTGAATCTCCTAATACCCGAAAGGTAAAGTGACCTTATAGGGTACGTAATTAATGGTTCATTTAACACCTTAACCAAAAACTTAGGTAATCCCTCACTAACACCTCTCAACCTAGTACCTAAGCCGGCAGCAAGTATGACTGCCTCTCTAATCTTATGCAAGATTGTCACCTTAAACAAGGATATGTAAAGTTTATCCTGAGTAAACCCTAGCTAGTATTAATTGGCACACTTAACTAATTAAAATTTATTTACATAAATACATTAACAATTATATGATTCATAATCAACTTAATTCATAACTTATACTTAAGAACATAAGTCTTTATCAGGAATTAATATAAGACTTGATGACGAATATTTCTTAGGTAGTATCTTGATATTTATTAAGTCTAAGCCCTACGACATTGTTAGGAAGGCTAAGGAGAATCTTAAGTCAGGTGCAATGAATCTATTAATTGCTAAGAATATGATTGAAAAAGTTAGGAGAGAGAAAGTTGATAAGGTCTTAATTCAGACAGCCATTGTTGGTATGCCAATACCATCTAGGGCTATAGCAGATATGTACATTAGAGCTGGTCTTGGATACGTATCTAAAGCATTAAAGTTAGTATTAAAGTTAGAAACAATTTGTGAAAGGAAGTTACAGCCGTATACGTTATTAATCCATGATAAACTGAGAGATATTATTAGCATACTTAGGAGCATCTCAATAAGTGAGGAATTCACTTCTGAAGATATAGATGGAATTGTAGAGAAGATTGAGAATGCAATAATAAAGTTAGAAGAAGTAGAGGGGATTATAAGTAGCTATTCCAGCTCGCTATAGTGGTTGAGTAATAGTAATTAAGTATTTAAAATCATAATCAAGTAATCTATGTGAGGAAGTAATGAGCGGTAATACTAAGGTCTATACGCTGGGTCATAGTAATAGACCTCTTAATGAATTCATTAACATATTACTTAAGTATAAAATATCTGTAGTAGTTGACGTTAGAAGATTTCCAACCTCTAAAAGATATCCATACTTTAGTAGAGAGCCTTTGGAGAAAGTACTGAGTAGTTTAGGCATTAAGTATGTTTGGCTTGGAGATTTACTCGGTGGTTTTAGGAGTGGTGGTTATGAGAGTTACATGAAGACTAAGGGGTTTAGGAGAGGATTTGAGGAGCTAATCAAGATTATTAAGGAATGTAATGAAGGTTATGTCGCTATACTATGTAGGGAGAGGTTATGGTTTAAATGCCATAGGAGGTTCATATCTAATGAATTAATTAAGTGCGGAATTGAAGTAATTCACATAATTGATCAAGATAGGATATATAAACATAAAATTAAGACTGCTTAGATGTATATGTTATCTCCTACATACTTCTTAATTAACTCCTTAAGTTCCATATACCATTTAGGCACTGTAATACCTTTAACCAGAAATTCTGGAGTTATGGCTCTTAGATCTAATACTGGTGTTCCATCGAATAAGTCTAAACCATCAACATGAATAAATCTCCCCTCTCTCTTAATTATCCTAACAATACTTAATCCTATAGGATTAGGTCTATGCGGCGAATCAGTACAGAATACCCCAATTAATGGTAACGCACTAAGCGGTATACCATAACGTGTAAATCTCCTGTGTTTGACCATTAATACCTTTCTTTGCTCATCATTAACCTTATGAAGCCATGAAACAATCAATACATGAGAAAAACCATCAATACCCTTAAGACCATCTTCAAACTCAGGAAATATTTCAATAATACCACTAACCCCCTTTGGCCATGATTTTTTAACTTCCTCATCAGTGAAGGAGGTACGAATTACACCTATAGGAGTTAACCTAATATTTAGTTCCTTCATTGTAATACCCAAATATAAGTATATAATAAGGAGACTTATACTAACTTATGCTCAAGAACCTAAAGTAAACTTTTTAAGCCTAAACCGGTACCTGGATAGGGTATCCAGATATGCGAGCACGTATTAGTACATTAAGTGTTATAGCGATTCTAGTCTCTATATTGATAATCATCTCTTCATTTCTTTCATACTACGTCATATCACTTAACACTAGGTATAATGAATTAAGGAGCAGTCTCAATAAGGAAGTAAGCGGTATTAAAAGCTCGATTAGTAGTGCCTTAGACGGCATAAGTAGTTTATTGACAAAACTCAATACTACTTTAAGTTTATTAGCAAAAAATGTTACATCGTTAAGGACTGAAACCTTAAAGATCCATGATATTTACCAAGAGATACAGGAACTTAAAGTTAAGCTTAAAGAACTTAATGAGTCATTAAGAGAGCGTGCTACTTTAGAGGATTTGAGAGAGTTAATGGCTAAGGTGGATAGACTGGAGAGTATGTTAAGTAATGCTGCAACAATTTCAGATATTGATAAGATTAGGAGTGCTATTGATGAAATTAGGGAGGATGTATCGAAGCTATCATCACTCATGGAGTTTCCTGCTGAAGTTATTGATACGTCAGGCGAGGTCGTAGTAATACCTTCAAAACCTCATAGAATAGTTTCTCTACTACCCAGTGTTACTGAAATACTCTTTGCTATAGGTGCTGACGAGCAAGTAATAGGTGTTGATGAGTTTTCTAATTATCCTCCCGAGGTTATTAAGGCTGTGGAAGAGGGGAGAATAGTTAACATAGGTAGTGGGTGGTATCCAAATATTGAGAGGATTTTATCATTAAATCCTGACTTAATTATAGGCGTTGATAGTGTTGTAAGTCATCATACATTAAAGGAGATATTTAGTAGGGAGGGTATACCGCTAATACTACTACCTGATAAGACACTTAATGATGTTATCACCTCAATAGTAATTGTTGGTAAAGCTACAGGTCACATGGATGAAGCAGCAAAATTGGCTCAGGAGTTAAGGAGTGAAATCTCTAACTTAAGATCTAAAGTTATGGAGTATTTAAGTACACACGGAAAACCTAGAGTAGCTCTTGTTGTATGGCTTAACCCTGTATGGGTTGCAGGGAATAACACATGGTTAAATGACTTAATAACATTAGCTGGCGGAATTAATGCATTCATGAATGTTAGTGGTTGGGTTAGTATAAATCCTGAGGCATTAATTGAAGCATCACCAGACATAATAATAGTGACACATGTAGGTATTAATTCAAGCGATGCATTAAAAATACTTAAGGAGTTTGTTGGTGATGCCTATAAGTATATACCTGCGTTAAGTCAAGGTGAAGTATATTGCATTGGAGGACGCTATCTAGATGCACTAATTAGGCCAGGTCCTAGGGTTGTTCAAGCGTTAAAGATATTAATAGCAATAATAAACCCCGAAGTATTAGGACTTAAGCCTGGAGAGGTACCTAAGGATATAAATCCAGATACGTTCAAGATATCATCATCATAGGTGTTCTCTAGTGAATAAGAAGTTATTTTTAGCATTAATAATTACTCTCTTACCCCTACTTATATTAATTTCCTTGGGAGTGGGCGCGTTAGTTACTATAAATATTAGCACTCTATTTAAGGTCATACTAGGCTCAAGCTTAAGCAAACCTGAGAGAGCGGTGATTATTAGGAGGTTAATACGTACGTTAGCAGCCATGATTGTTGGTTTCGGACTTTCATATTCAGGTTTAAGTCTACAGTACATTTTAAGAAACCCGTTAGCTGAACCTTACATAATAGGCCTCGCTTCAGGTGCTGCTTTAGGTGTTTTAATGACGTACCTCGCAGGGTTAACGCATCCACTTTACGTGTTTATATCAGCTGTCATTGGAGCATTAGCTACATTCTTAATAGTATTATCACTAACTACGGTTCTAGGCTTTAACCCGCTATCAATAATAATTGCAGGTATTGCTGTGACCTACTCCATCAGTTCGGTAAATATTTTCTTAATCATAAAATTATTAAGTAAGGTTAAAGGCGCTTTTTATTGGCTCTTCGGTAGTGTTGCATATGTACTTGATTACCAATTAATCTATAGCTCTATACCAGTTATAGCGTGCTGCTTGTGGCTATTTTTAAGATCTCGTGAGTTAACTACCTTGGTTTTAGGTGATGAAGTTGCTAGAGCTCTAGGTGTTAATGTCTCGAGAATTAGAGCTGAAGTTATTGTTTGCTCAGCAATAAGTACTGCAGCGGTAGTTGCTTTGGCAGGACCTGTGGGATTTATAGGTTTAGCAGCACCTTGGATTGCCAGGTTAACTGTAGGTACGGACTTTAGGAGGCTATTACCTATATCTATACTTACAGGCTCGATCATGTGTATTACTGCCGATATCATTATAAGAATTTCAAGCCCCATTATGGAGGTACCATTAACAGCTATAACCTCATTCATGGGCACTCCAATACTTATCTACTTACTAATGAAGAGATTAGGGTGGAGTGGTGCTTAATCATGAAGTGTGTCGTTGATGTTAGGAATGTTAAGGTTGTTCTTAACGGAAAGGTCATACTTAACGATGTGAGCTTTAAAGCCGAACCCGGTGAGATATTCACCATAGTAGGTCCTAACGGTGCTGGCAAGACTACACTTCTTAAGGCGTTAGCAGGGATAATTCGTACTAACTCAGGCACTATTAAGGTATGCGGATATGATTTAGTATCTAAGAGTGCTTCATCCTTAATAGGTTATGCACCAGCATCCATAACTATAGATCCATGGTGTAAAGTCATTGATGCTTTAATAGCAGCACGTTACGGTATATCAAATACATTTCTACCCACCACTAAAGATTATGAGGAAGTGTATAGAGTTTCGGAACTTCTAGGTATTACCCACCTACTCAATAGATATGTAGGTAGCTTAAGTAGTGGTGAAGGTAAGTTAGTTTTAATAGCTTCAGCACTAGTTAGAAGACCTAAGGTACTCTTACTTGATGAGCCTCTAGCATTCCTTGATGTACGTAATCAAGCCTTAATAATGAAATTACTGAGAAGTCTATCAAGAGAAGGATTAACAATAATAACAACATCCCATGAACTCCACCTAGTATCTATGTATAGTGATAAGGTGTTGTTATTAAATGAGGGAAGAGTTGTGACTGTAGGTAAGCCTAGTGAGGTATTGAGGAGGGATTTGCTTGAGACAGTATACAATACTAAGTTAATAGATGTTGAGAAAGCTAATCAGAGAATACTCATACCTACAGCGAAGGATTAAGCCTACATTAAATACTTATTACCTATAGAAGTGTTAGTAGTTAGGGAGGTAATGGAGGTAATAAGTCAATTAATGATGTTGGGGGTCATACTTATAGTGATAGGGTCATTCTTAATCATGCTTGATATAATATTAAGAAGTACTAAAGTCTTAACACCTGAGGGTGAGGTCAAGAGAGAGATTAGAGGTGGTGGAGTCATTGTTATAGGACCATTACCAATAATCTTTGGTAGTGATAGGAAAACTGCATTAATTATGGGTATACTAGGGGCTATCATAATGTTAATCCTAATAATTACATACTTATACCTTTGGAAGGTTATTTAGGTGGTTTAGATGAGGTTATTAACAGTACTTGGGTTAATGCTGATAATTGCTGGCATATTACTTATTGTTGCATCAATGATTAAGCCTATAATCATAGGAGCTCAGGAAGAAACCCAAGTAACTGGATGCGTGATTATATTATTCGTACCGATATGCTTTAGTGGTAAGGGGGTAACTTCATCCCTACCTATAATTATGGGTATCGCTTTATTCATAATAGCTTTATTATTAATCATAATTATGATGTATAAAATATATAAATTAGTATCAAGTCCTGCAATGCCTTACGGTACTTAAGTATAATAGGATTAAAATGCACTGAAAGAATTACTTACGTTCTCCTTCACTGCTTTTAGCGCTTGTTGTTTTCTTACCTTCCTTTCCACCTACTTCCTTCTCTAACTTCTTTAGTTCCTCCTCTAATTCCTTCTCTATTTCCTCTATAGGTTTCGGCGGTGGTGTTGTTGCTAACGTATAACCTATCCAACCAATGATACCAAATATAGCTGCAATAGCTACAGCTCCAGTAATCTTAAGTACGAATATGTCGTAGGGTGTGAAGAAGACTAACCATACATAAACAATTGTGACTATTATTGCTGCGATGAGTAATCCTACACCTATAATTTGGTCCTTATTCACGTATTTCCACCTAGATAATTTCTATACCTAAAAATTAAAAGTATTAAGTATTGGTGGAGTATATAATGGAAAGGTATTTTAGGCGCTATCGAATACGCTATTGGGTAGGGTCATGAGTGTAGAACTCGATTATTTCTTTAATCCAAAATCAGTAGCTGTTATTGGGGCATCAAGGACTCCTGGCAAGGTTGGATATGAAATTGTTAGAACACTTAAGACCTTTTACAAAGGTAAGATATATCCCGTAAACCCTAAAGCTAAGGAGATACTAGGTCTCAGAGCATACCCTAACATTAAGTCGATACCTGATGAGATTGACGTAGCCGTTATTGCCGTACCAGCACCTAAGGTACCTGAGGTAGCTAAGGAGTGTGGTGAAAAAGGTGTTAAAGGGTTAATAGTAATTTCGGGTGGGTTTAAGGAGGTTGGTCCTGAGGGTGCTAAGCTTGAGGAGGAATTAGTCAATGTAGTCAAGAAGTACGGTATGAGGTTAATAGGACCTAACTGTGTTGGTGTCTACGTACCTAAGTCAGGTATGAACACACTATTCCTACCACCCGATAGGCAGGGATTCCCGAAGCACGGATTCATAGCTTTCATATCACAGTCAGGAGCGTTCGGTTCAGCTGTTCTTGACTGGGCAGCAATGAGGGGTATAGGTATTAGTAAGTTCGTTAGCTACGGTAATAAAGCTGATGTAAGGGATGAGGAGCTATTGCTATACCTTAGGGACGACCCCGATACCTACGTAATTGCTGTATATATTGAGAGCGTTACTGATGGTAGGTCATTCTTTAAAGCTTTAAGGGAAACAACTCCGTACAAGCCTGTAGTAGTGCTTAAGGCTGGTAGAACTGAGGCCGGGGCGAGAGCTGCTGCATCACATACAGGTGCCTTAGCAGGTCAGGACGCTGTCTACAATGCCGTGTTTAAGCAAGCAGGAGTTATTAGGGCTTATAGTATGGAGGAATTATTTGACTTAGCATTAGCTTTAGGTCTTCAACCACCAGCACCTGGTAATAGAGTAGCAGTATTGACTGTAGGTGGAGGTTCTGGCGTCATGGCTACCGATGCATTAGTTGATTTAGGTCTTAAAGTACCAAGGTTAAGTGATGAAACCATAAGTAAGTTAAGGAAGGTTTTACTACCGATAGCATCACCTTACAATCCCGTAGACGTTACTGGTTCAGCAACTGATGAACACCTCATTAACTCAGCTGAGATACTGTTAAGGTCAGGTGAGGTTGATGCAATCATGTGGTTACCCTATTACATAGTTCCTGGAGTTACTACTGAGTTAAATAAGAAGTTCATTAAGGTTGTTAAGGAGGTGTTTAAGGAAACTGGAAGGTTAATACCAATAGTTGGTGTAGCTACTGGTGGTACCTACACTACTAAGTATGCTAGGGAAGCTGAATCATTAGGTATACCAATGTATCTATCACCTGAGAGGGCTGCTAAGGCAATTAAGGCATTAGTTAATTATGGTGCTTGGTTGAGGAGAATTGGTGCATACGATAACTACTTAGAGAGATACATGAAGAGAATAGGTATATGATGTTTTTACCTATGATACCTTAATTAATTAGGGAATATGAGTATAAGTAAGTTAGTAATAATAATCATTACATTATTGATTGCCCTATCAATAATTGCCTACACAATATACATAATAGTTAGTCCTCAAGAGGGTACTGGGGGGAGACCTACTATTGTAGCTAATGTCACACGTGGTGGTGAGGTATTCTTACCCTTACCGCGTAAAGTAACTACAATGACTGTTGAGGAAGCTATACTCCTTAGGAGGAGTTTAAGGGAGTATAAGGATGAACCACTAACTATTGAGCAGTTATCAATGATCCTATGGGCTGCTCAAGGAATTACTGAAACTAAGTGGAGGTTTAGAGCAGCACCAAGTGCTGGTGCTACATACCCTCTTGAGGTTTACGTAGTTATAGGTGAGAAAGGTGTTAGGACTGATGGTGAGTTCCTGAAAGCTGGTGTATATAAGTATAACGTCTTAAGACACTCCTTAATCCTAGTTAAGGAGGGTGATGTTAAGGGTGAGCTCTATAAAGCCTCACTAGAGCAGGAGTGGGTTAGAGATGCACCTATAGACTTAGTCATATGTGCTGTCTATGAAAGAACTACTAGAATCTATGGTGAGAGGGGCTATAGGTATGTCTATATGGAGGTTGGTCACGTAGGTCAGAATGTATACTTAATGGCTACAGCATTAGGCTTAGGTACCGTAGTTGTTGGTGCATTCCATGACGACTGGGTTGCAAAGATAATTAATGCTGAACCTAATGAGCACCCACTCTATATAATACCTGTAGGTGTGCCTGTTCATCCTTATAGGTTCTCCTTTGAGGAGTTAGGTAAGTGGTATGAATCTATGAGGAGTAGGTAATGGTTAATAAGACGTTTTTAAAGGTATCCTTACTACTAGTTGAATTAACCTCCATACCACTTTTCATACTAATGTCAATATACATAATCACAGCATATGGTATGCTTAATCCTAAATTCATAGGCTCGATTACGGGTCTTAACTATGTGACTTCATTAAGAATACATACTGATAGCTTACTGAGAATAACTTGCGTAATACTAACAATGACACACTCATATGGAGGTCTAACACTACTAATTACACGTCGAATAAGAAATAGAAAAATAGCAGATATAGGTATAGCATTAATGACGATAGTCATAGTAACTCTTACAAGTATATACTTAATAGCTGAAGCGACAAAGTAGCATAAATCCAGATATAAAACATTAGTAGTAGGGCCCGTGGCCTAGCCTGGATAGGGTGCCGGCCTCCGGAGCCGGAGGTCCCGGGTTCAAATCCCGGCGGGCCCGCCACGTCTTGTTAAGTTTAATAATCTTTACTATTGCATATTACAGGAATCCTGTTTATTATCTTAGTGAAATCGGTCGTCTTCGTATTTTTGTATCAGTTACTACTGTTATGTAGCCGTATAGTTTGTCTTTTAATTGTAATGCTCTTAGAATCGCCCTAATTCTGTTTGATATCTTTGGATCTCTTAACCTTAGTATGACAACACCTGGTGGATTATATGCTTGTGCAAGATATCCAAAATCCTTGTCCATGGTTACTATTATTTTATTGCGAGTAATAGCTTTCTTAACAACTTCCTCATCCGGGACTCCTCTTCTTTCCACTAGTATCGATTGTATGGTATCCTAGTCTTTTAAGCTCATTGAAAACTTTCAATCCGATGTTCTCGTCAAGTAGAAATTTAAGCTCTTGTTTCAACTATTACCTCCTCTCTGCCGAGAACTCTGGCTGCATAGAGTAATGCTGCCCTAATATCTTCTAGACTTAAATTGTAGTCCTCCGCTATCTCTTCAGGCTTCATACCAGCTGCTAGGAGTTCAAGAATCATGTCAACAGTGATTCTCGTACCCTTAATTACAGGCTTCCCAGCCATAACTTTAGGGTCAACAACTATTCTCTTAAGCAACTCACTCAATATAATCACCTTATCGGAATATTTACTATAACTGCCTTAATAACCATTATCACTACTTTATCCGGGAAACTCTATAGAAACTAAGGATTTATCTATACGTTCTTTCTCAGTAACATATTGCCTTGGCCGGTTATCCTGGAAGGTTCAATTACAAGAACTCTGCGCTATAATAGACATAGCTTTAAGAAATCTCAATTCATAGACGGACTCTCCCGTATACTAAGTAATGAGTATGAATTCTTATTGGATCTGTCCTTAGCTCATCATTAACTTGTGAGGCAGAGCATTAAGTGCTGCCTCCAAAGCCAGTGGTCCCGAGTTCAAATCCCGGCGGATCTGCAGCTTAAGTACCTTATATTTGGGCTGCTTTCCTCTCCTGTCCTAGATAAGTTTTTATAACTCTAAGCTATTAAGTTGATGCTCATTTATTAAGTTGTTCTCTTTGCTGTATGTTAAGACGTCGGCGCTTAGAGTATACGTATGAAACGTCACTGTATTAATTATATGTGGTGTACTATTGCTTAGCTTCTGCTTCTAATTTCTTTATCTTTATTTTCACATAGCCTGCACCATGAGGTTTTTAATACGCCAAGTCTTCTAATGGATTTAATCCTCTCTATTACTAGTCATTCATTATTTTCATTTCCCCTACTATTTTCTCTGAGTTTCTCCATCACGAGTTCTCCTTGAGCCGTAGATCTCCTAATATTGGGTCTAGCAGTTCTATTGTTAAATCCGCTAGAACATAAAAGCTTAAGTACTGATTATTTCTTAAAGGTTTGGAAATTCTTATGTGAAATCAGAATCGATCTCAACTGGTTCAAGAGAGTAGCTCTAAGTGTTGATGTTAGGCAAGGCATTCTTAAATTTAGAAGATATACTTAGTTTAATAGAGCTTGTAATTTTGCTTATTACTAGATAGAGCCTACATGTTTAGGTAATAATGGATGAACGCATAAGAAGAGGAGAGCTTGCCCCTCCCTCAACACTCCATAAGGAAGATAAAAACTATATATTAACGAGGAAGCAGTGCGGGTTTATTGTTTTTAAATTTTATAGTCTTTCAGCTGGTTTTTGATCTCCTTTATTATCTCTAGTGCCTTCTCTCTAGGTATTCCCGTTACTATCGCCCTAGCTATTATATCAGCGAACTGCTCCCTACCAGGTAATGAGGGTAGTGATGGTAGTGGGACAGGTATATACTTTTTGATAATTGATAAAGGATCTATAGCTGAGTTAGTTATAATAACTTTAACAATTTCAGCAAGTACTGAAGGAGCTTCCATTTCCGTAAGCTTCTTCTTAAAGATCACCATTCTAATAATCCCCATAAACATATAAGATGTTAGAATTTAAATAATTATGATCCAGCTAACCATTAATTGTATGTCCTAACCAAAGGACACCACTTCTTTTAATAACTCTCTTTAAGTCACTATATAACACCTTAATTTTGAAACACCCCATAAGCTTCTTGAGATACTCTAATCACCCTTGTTAGATATTACTGTACTCCTTATCCTGATCCTTAACGACTCTCTTAACAATCCTCTCTTCCTCCTAAACAGTATAACGGTCCATTACCATAAAGCTACAGGTAATGTACGTGTAGAGCTAAGGATTTAGGCGTATAATTATACCGTAGCTAACTGTAATGAACTAACATTGCTACGCTGATGGTTAGGTAATCTGTTTCTATAGGTTTATTTGAAGAGCCGAGATTGGTCTAGCCTTCTTAACCTCCTAGTCTACGACTTTAGAGTTATATTTAGTTTACAGATTTAATGCTCTTGGTGAGATGGAGTATGGGATCTCATGAGACCTTTGAAGCGATAGCTCACCCTCTTAGGATTAAGATTTTGAGATTGCTTGCTGAAAGACCTATGGGCTTTTCAGAGTTGAAGAGAGGGCTTGGGATAAAGAGCAGTGGTAAGTTAGATTTTCACTTGAAGAAACTGGAAGGCCTCATAACATTGAATAGTG
>CAZQFL010000004.1:0-83622 GCA_964592745.1 uncultured Desulfurococcaceae archaeon | reverse complement strand
AGGCAAGTCCGTAGAGTATAGATGCTACTCCATCAAGAGCATCTATGAGTATAAGGCCATGCCTAATAGCAATCCTATCAAATAGTCTTCCCACAGCATACGTAGCCGGGATAGATAGTACATGTACTAGGGTAAAGATGACGCTAACTTCTAGAACACTGTAACCAGTCATGAACATATACATAGGTAGCATATACCATGTAATCAGCAACGGCGATATGATGGTATGGTACAGTATGTATCGACGAGCATAAGCAGGAATCTCACTCCATCTCATGATCTTCACCTGGTACTGTTATAGACGTTATTTATAAAAGCTGTAGAAAAACTAGAAGAAAAAGATATAATTTCAACATTCTGCGCACTTGATGTACCTACAAAAGCATTGAAAGAAGAACTTACCAAAGAAAGTGACTAACAATTTATTCATACAGAATTAAAGATCCTTGGCCTCTGATCTCACTTCATTTTCTATTAAATGCTATATTTGCAATCTTAATAATAAGTTTTCCATCATTATATTGGTTTACGCATAGCTTTCATTGTTTTAGGTATAAGTTATGCCATCTACGGTGTTTCAGTTTACCTATATACTACAAAGTTCACCTGGCCATACGCGTGGAAAAGAGTTCAGCTTAATTAATATAATTACCCGAGGTATAATCACGCCATTGCCTATTCTTGGAGGTATTTTATGGAGATTATTTAGACCATCCTTCGTATTCATCTTAAGAGCTTTTTTGCGCTTACTGTAACACTATTTTTTTCTACTTTAGCATATATTTCAAGCAGAAAGTCTCAGTAGGTGATTAACTATGAATAGAGAATTAATAAATTTGTTTAATATAGCAGAGAAAGAATTAAAGGCCCTATTCATGGATAGAGTTGTGATGCTGGCTAAGGAACTCATTTCTATTCCTACGATTAATTCTCCTGGTATAAACTATGAGAGGATTACGTCTGTACTATCCGAGGTTCTTCGTGATCTAGGTTTTGATATATTTGAGTGTTGTGTTCCTAGAGATGAGTTTCCTAGGTATGGTCTGGAAGAAGGATCTGAGGATAGGATCAATATTGTTGCTGTTAAGCGGTTTGGTAATGGTGGTAGGAGGATCCATATTCATACCCATTACGATGTTGTTCCTCTGGTTCTGGTTGGAGTAAAGACCCATTCGGTCCAGTCATAGAAGATGGGAAGCTGTATGGTCGTGGAGCATCGGATATGAAGAGCGCTATAGCTGCATCTATCTACGCTGTTAAGGTTGTTGAAGAGCTTGCCGAAGAGCATGAACTCGATCTGCGTGGCGAGGTGATAATTTCTATCACTCCTGATGAGGAGACTGGTGGCCTTGCCGGTGCTGGTTACCTAGTTGAGAAAGGGATTATTCGAGGAGTTGACTAAACAATCATGCCTGAACCAACATCTCTAATCTATGTATGGCATGCTCACAAGGGCTGTCTATGGTACAAGGTAAGAGTTAGAGGTAAGCAAGCACATGCCACATTACCGCATCTAGGCATCAATGCTTTCGAGAAGATGATCCAGTTTGCCACGAAGTTCATAGAATACAGAAAGGTTGTTGAGCAGAGGGCCAGTAAATTTGGGGCGTATCCAGTGGAAAGTAATAGAGCTTCTGTCATTATAGGTGGTATGTGTAATTGTTGTGCTGTGAATATTGTCCCTGGAGAGGTATGGTTCACCATTGATCGAAGAGTTCTACCCGAGGAAAACATCGATGACGTTAAGAACGAAATCAGAGCTGTGGTTAATGGGTTCAAGAAACAAAACCCTAATGTTGATGTTGAGCTAGAGGAGCTGCTTAGTATAAAACCAAGCCATATAGATCCTAACCACAAGCTTGTAAAGCTAATACGAAGAAGCGTTAAGGAAGCTCTAGGTGTAGACGCTAAACCTGTTCTATGCCCTGGTTTCCTAAACATTAGGTACTTCATAAAGGCAGATATGCCAGCAGTTGCGTGGGGTCCCGGAGATCTTGAACAAGCACATGCGCCAAACGAGTATATAGAGCTAGAGAAACTCTTTAGGTGGATGAAAGCTCTAATAGTGTTTTTCATACATGCTCTTGAAGGTGATTAGCTATGGTTAAAGTATGCATACTCATTGACGATGGTGTTGAGGAACCCGACTTCGTAGGAGTATACGAAATTCTTGCTGACGTTCGTAAGGTCTCTGAGCACAGCATCGATGTTGAGATCGTCACGTTTCGTAGGAAGGATGTTGTTAGGTGTAGGAATGGACTTGTCGTAGTTCCTCATAGAACTACTGAGAATTTCTATGAATGTGATGTCCTCGTGGTTCCTGGCGGTAGAGACTTCGTTATGAATGCTATGAACGATCAGCAGCTTCTCAATGCCATCAAGAGGTTCTACGAACAGGGAAAGATAGTTGCGTCAGTCTGTACAGGTTCTCTAATTCTAGCTAAGGCTGGGATACTGAAGGGAAAGAAAGCTACAACTCATCATCTAGGGATGGATATGCTTCGAGAGTTGGGAGCTATACCTGCTCATCAACGAGTTGTTGTAGAAGGTAATATTATTACAGCCGCAGGAATTTCCACTTCCATAGATTTAGGGCTAAAGCTTATTGAAATCCTATTAGGTAGGGATCTAAGTATTCGTGTTGCTGAATATATTGAATATAAACGTTAATTAGCATTCATCTTTTAGAAGTTAAAGCCTGAGTCCTTAATACTTAATTAACATAACTCCATGAATGATCCAGACCGCATATTTATCTACTTAACTCGTAATGTGTAATAGGGGCCTAATAACTTTGAGGAAGGCGTTGCATTATAGCATTCCATGGCTTGCCCTCCCATCATAGGTATTGTGGTGGGTCAGCTCCTAGGTCTTAATTATTATAATGATGTAGCACTGAATATCGTTGGATGGACACTATTTACACTTGGTTTTTACATTCATTACCTTAGTCATAGAGAACATCCTAAGCATACTCTGACACTAAGGACATAGACTATGTAGCTACTCACGGAGTATTCATGGGTGAGGCATCCAGGCTACTTAGGCCTTATGCTAGCTTTCCTCGGTTTAGCCCTAGCTTTTAGAAGCATACCTGCCCTCATCATAGCATTAGCTTTAACATCACATCATTACTATATAGCCATTAAGGAGGAGAAAGATATGCTTAAGAAATTTTGGAAAACTATATGCTGAATACATGAAACATGTTCCAGATAGATTCATACCAATTAGAAAAATTATTAAAGCTTTAAGACATAAATGTCAACTTTAATCATGGAGACATTATTAGAATGCTTAACAAAGTGTTACTACTATTCCCTGTATCTAACCTATCAAGAATGTATGGCAATACCCCATCTCCTTACAGCTCATGAAAAGGACTCCTTCATTTAGTGTAACTTAAATCAAACAGTAATTTCTAGGCCCACCTTAGAGGTGGGGTGAAAGTACACATAATTTAATGTAAGGCGTAAATGAGGTAATACCTTAGTATAAGAGCCTCTAAGGTTTGGTTTATTGAATACTTTCACACTACTCACTCTCTAGGGTAGTAGATTTCAGAACGCTTTAAATAGCAGAGAAAGGATTGATGCATGGGATAATCGATGAGGGTAGTTACATTCAAAATGGATGAAAGACTTCTTGAAGAGCTTGATAAATACGCTATGAGGAATGGTATGACTAGATCGGATGCCATAAGAAAGGCCATAATGGAACTCTTAAAGAATGCTGGACCAAGACAATACTTCAAGTATAGAATTAGAAGAGTTGTCATAGCTTAAGCAGGGAAGCATAATTAAAATGCATAGTATACTATGAAATCTTAATGTTAGTTGTTTATACTTAATTATTCATGAACTGTAGAGGGTGCGTCAGCCGGGGATTCTTCAATCATTGCATTTGCTCAGTAGCGACGGCGTTCTTCATCCATAAGTAATTTAGTTGAGTAATTAAAAAATCAATACATTTCTTTATGTAGCTTCAGGAAGAAGATTACTTTTTATACCTACTTAATATCCTCTCAACACCTTTTCTTATTCTCTTAGTACCCTCCTCTATCGCCTCAAAACTAGTGGCGAAACTTAATCTAATGAATTCCTTACCTGCCTTGTCTGGGAACGCTGTACCTGGTAATGTGACTACGTATTCATTGTATAGTATGTCTTCAACGAATTCTTCAACACTCATTCCCGTTTCATCAAGTATCTTCTTAATCCTTGGGAATACGTAGAAAGCTCCTTTACTAGGCCATACCTCAAATCCCGGTATTTCCCTGAGTCTCTTAACAATTAAGTCTCTCCTCTTCCTAAACAACTCTATCATTGACTTAACAGGCTCCCATGACCCTTTTAAAGCCTTAATCGCGGCTTTCTGTGCAAATGATGTTGGACATGACCATATATTAACAGCTAATTTAGTTAGTTTAGAGGCCACATCCTCACGAACTACTAGATATCCTAGTCGCCAACCAGTCATTGAGAATGTTTTTGAGAATCCATTAATGTAGAGTATGTAATCTCTCCATTCAGGGAACGTCATGAATGATTTGAACTCAGCTCCATATATGAAGTTATCATATATTTCATCAACTAATACTAAAATATTATATTCTTTAGCAATATTCATTATTTCATTAACTTCCTTAGGAGTAAATAGTGCACCCGTCGGATTATGAGGGTTATTTATTACTATCATTTTTGTTTTACTACTTATAGAATTTCTGATAGCATCAATATCTAAAGCAAAGCCTCTATCAGGGCCTAACCACTTAAGTGGTATAAATTTAACCTTAGCTCCGATAAATTTAGCTACTTCAGGATATGCTGGATATGATGGCTCAGGAACTATTATTTCATCACCGGGCGATAGATAGGAAGATATTGCCAGGAATATAGCACCTTTAGCACCTGGAGTAACTATGACTTCGCTTGGTTTAACATCACTACCATACCTTTCATTAAGGTATTCGGCTATAGCTTCTCTTAACTCACCTATACCTGGGGTTTCTGTATAACCAGTGAATCTCTGGTCAAGGGCCTCCTTAGCTGCTTCAATAATGTGGTCAAATGTTGGTATATCTGGTTGACCTACACCAAAACTTATTACGTTAAACCCCTTACTCTGTAATTCCTTAGCTTTAGCAATGTATATGAATGCCTGTTCACCAAGTAATGAGGGTATTATTGATCGATAATTAAGTGTTGGTGAAGCACCTGACGATTTACATCACCCTCAGAAACTTTGAGGGTGCCTTTAAATGCCTTATCTAATCTATACCTTATTAACACTATATAAGTTATTATCTAAGGACCATAGATATAGCCCTTCTAACATCCGGAGGTAATGACATGTAATCAACTTTAACATCCTTAATTTCCCTAAACTGCTCCAACTCAAGTAAGTTCCACTCCTTCTCTTCTTCACCCTTCTTATACTTACCATTAAATGTCATATGCAAAGCTACAAAGGCTTTGCCATCAGGAGTTCTTAGTACTTCAGCTATAAATTCCCTATCACCCTTACTTACGTAATATACTGCATCTCTACTTGCCTTAAGCATCTACCACACCCTAATGACGTTTAGATAGGGCCTATTAAAAACCATAATGAAACAGCAATAACCAATAATGTTTTATTACGTCTTAGGTGAGGTCTTCCCCATTAGTATACTATCTAAGACTTTCTGAGGTATGTCGTAAACTACTTTAGCTACCTTAGCGACATAGTCATCAGAAGGTGTTGATTTAGGTACTCCAGTTTCTAGAGATATTAATTGCTTCACTATTTCCTTATCGATTCTATTCTTTATTGAACCTAAAGCTATGTCCTCAGCTATTTTTATGGCAATAAAGAATTTAGTAAATCTTCTAATGGTGTCTTCATGTTCAGGAAATACTTCATAAAATCTTCTAATGGTGTTAATAACGAATTTATGATCCTCAAAATTCAGGTAGTAGAGAGTTACGGCAAATCTAAGTATCTTTGCTATTACTGACCCATCGATACTTCCATTGAATAGTTCTAGAATGTGACCTCTAATGTGTTTTTTATCTTTGTTAGAGTTAAGAATGTTTACAGCTATCTCATATCTCATTTCCTCGGTAAATACCTTATTAAAGACGTCTGGATAATCTTCCTTTATGCCTAAACCCTTACTAGCTATTATGTATAGACTAATTAATTCCTTCTCATATATATCATCAGGTTTTGAGGCTCCTCTAAATGGTTCAATACCCTCAGACTCAAGTCTATCCTTAATTAACTTAATAGCTAATTCCCTACTAGGGTTCTCGCTAAGTACTAATTCACTTATCACATCAACATATGCTTTAATCCTTCTTCTCTTTAAATTCACATTCTCACCTAATTGGGGAGCATACATGTTATCCAATTACCATTTCATGACACCCGATACTCTATTCTAAACTACTACTTCTGCTAGTACTGAAACTTTTATAGATTATGGAATAATTACGATAACATGATCAGAAAAATCGAGATTAAATATGACAACATTTCTCTTAATCATAATTAACGCGTTACTTACCATCATTAATGCACCTACCGGTATTTCCGTATACCTTAGCCTATGAGATATACATAACGACTTACCCCTATTACGTATGATATATTCACCCAATGGTAACTTAATGATGTCAACAATAAATATTGAGGGGGTTCTGTAATCCGTGGTAACAACTTTAAGTATAGCTTTAGGTGCTCTCAGTACATAATCATATGGACCCAAATAATTGTTTAATCTTGAACAATTAATTATGCGTAATGTGTAGCGATAGCCCTTATAAATACCTTGAAGGACCTTATGAGTAATTAATTTGAGGTGAGTTTTTGTATCTAATCCTTCACTTACTTCAATAAGTTCACTACTAAACACTTCCTCCGTGAGAGGCAGCAACACACCTTCGCTTCGTAATTTCAATAAACAATCATATAGCTTGGGTCTATCTAAACATATCAAATCTATATCTGAACTATCAATGTAATATCCGCCAAGAAGTGAACCCGTAATGCCACACTCGGTATTACAGCTACCCTCAATAATGTCTAATAGTTCCCTACAGATGTCATGTAGTTTATTTAGACCCTTAACACACTTAGTACTTAAGGCATGGTAAAATGTTCTTACAAATTTTCTAGGCACTAAGGGAGCTTTAAGACCTAATTCTGGAATGTACCTTAGGAAATGTGTATAGTATCTTGTAATAATTTTATACATATCCTTTAACTTCTTTACCTTTCTTCCATTAATAATTCTTGGCAGTGCTATGATATAACCTATCGGATGAAAACATCCTTTAACGATCCATAAACTTGAGTCGTTAAGTATTATGATATCACCTTCGCAAGGGTTCTCAAATGCGCTACTCATGAGCGTTAAATCACCCATTATTTACTCTAGTACTTCAGACCCTACAATACTTTCTAACTAAACTTTTATTTTAACAGTCTTGAAACCTTTCTATAGGTGTTGGAATGCCTTACGACTTCATACTGACTACAGACAGAACCATGATGACGGATCATCACGGTAAAGAATTTCTCGGATTCCTTGCAACAGGTCCTGCATACTTTCTTCCTGAAAGTCTCTGGTATTATATATGCTGTCCTAAACCTAGAGTTGATGATGAGGGTAAACCTGTAGTTGCTCCTTATGGGTTAAGGAAGGTAGAGGCAGCATTAATTGATGCAGGATTCAATGCTGCAGTAATAGACCCTGATCACATAGATAAGTATGTAAGACAAGCTAAGGCGATTTTAATAGGTCATCATGATTTCTTCGCGTATGGTCCACCATCATCTGAATGGTGGTTAATAACCGGTAAAGAACCAGTGAATAGAAAATCCTTAATGAGGCTTATGGAAAAGATAGCAGCTCTGAAGAGAAAGTACAATTTTAAGATAATAGTTGGCGGACCAGCGGCTTGGCAGTGGCTTTGGGAACCTGAACTATGGGAGAAGTGGGGTGTTGATACTGTAGTGGATGGTGAGGCTGAGCTTATTATCAAAGATATAGCACATAAAATACTTAATAACGATGAGCTACCTAGGTACATATATGTAGGTCCTAATGACGTACCTAGAATTGAGGAGATACCTATCATTAAGGGTGCTAGTGTAAATGGTTTGATAGAAGTAATGAGGGGTTGTCCTAGGGGATGTAAATTCTGTAGTGTAACCCTGAGACCACTGAGATATATACCTCTCGAAAAGATTGAAAAAGAGATTATTGTAAATGTTAAGGCTGGCATAAAACATGGAATAATACATTCGGAGGATGTATTACTTTATGGCGCTAAAGGTGTAATTCCTCAGGAGAAACCTCTATTGAAACTCCATGAGGTATTTCTTAAGTATTTCAACAATATAGCGTGGGCTCACGCTTCACTTGCAGCAATAGTCGTAGCTGAGGGGAATGGAAGAATTATAGGTAAGCTTATGGACATGATTTATTCTAAGTCATCACAAAATCACTTGGGCGTTGAGGTAGGTATAGAGACGGGATCACCAAGATTAGCAAAAATAATAATGCCTGCTAAGTCAGCACCCTATCCTCCCGAAAGATGGCCTGAGATAGTTGAGGAGGCTTTTGCTATAATGCATGATTATAGAATAATACCTGCAGCAACATTCATACTAAACCTTCCTAGTGAGACTCCTGATGATGTGATGAAAACCGTAGAACTTATTGAGAGATTAAAACCTTATAGATCAATAATAGTGCCAATGTTCTTTGTACCCATGGGAGGCCTTAAGGGTGAGAAGAACATTATAGCAAGAGTTAAAGTAACTAGAGAACACGTAGAAGCACTTAAGGCAGCATTATATCATACAGTATTCTGGGCTAAAGATATTATGGAGAAATTCTATATAAGTGGAATGAAGTACGCATTAATTCGTAGATTACTAAATACATTCATAGATAAGGTTCTTGCTAAGGCTGAGGAAGTCATTAACTCTCTCCATGATTTTAAGTACAAGGAGCTTAGCATAAGTAAGTCTACATCGTGCTAAGCCTCTAAATGCTGGAGTTCTTTAGACCTTACTTATACTTCTTCAGAATAGCGTCATTAACTCTATATATGGTAAATCTACCTCTTCGCTTCTTGTGTATGCTTATATAGCCTAATTCCTTAAGTTTTCTCAGTACATGACCAGCAGATTTTGAACTTATCTTAAATGCTCTAGCAAGCCTCCTAGCATTTATGAACCTAACCTTCTTACTTCTTAACCAATCAAGCACCTCATCAATATTGGGAATGTGTGGCATCACTTATAACTTACATTAAGAGTATTAAGTCTACCCTATATTGGATAAGTTTGAGAATTAAGTGGTGTGTTAATACCTAGGATTAAACATATATGGGAGTACCTCCAATGCATTAATTTTATATTTGACTCTGACCATATTTCTGAAAAGGAGAGGTTAGGGGAGGGGTTCATGATTATAAAGAATTTCAATGACCTATCAAGGAAGGTATTGTGGAGGCATGCATTACTAATACTTGAGGAGGGTCTTAGAGCTGCCGATCCAGAAGCAACAGTGAAGAATACCTTAAGTTTAAGAAACGATGATTTCTTATGTGTAAAAGGGTCATGTCTTAAAATTAAAGGTAACATACACGTTGTAGGCTTCGGTAAAGCCTCTTACAAAATGCTTAAAGGTGTTATTGAGAGACTTGGTGATAAAGTTCGTGGAGGTATAGTGATAACTCATAATCCTGAATGGATAGGTAGGTATGGAAATATTGAGGTTGTTCTAGGCAATCACCCTATACCTGGTACAGATACAATTAATTCCTCAATTAAACTTTTAAATTACATTAAGGAAAACGTCGGTAGAGAAGACATAGTCATAGTACTAATATCAGGTGGTGGTTCAGCACTTTTTGAGAAGCCCTTAGAACCCATTACATTAAATGATTTATCAAAACTTAATGAGTTATTACTAAAGTCTGGAGCTGACATATACGAAATAAATGCTGTTAGAAAGCATGTAAGCAGTGTTAAAGGAGGTAGATTAGCTAGGATAATCTCTCCTGCTAAAGTGATAGCATTAATTATATCGGATGTAGTCGGAGATCCTTTAGAAGCCATAGCGTCAGGACCTACGGCACCTGATCCAACAACCTTCAATGATGCGTATAAAATCCTTAAGAGAAGAGGTATCTGGGAAAGTATACCTCAAAGTGTTAAGGAAATAATTACTAAAGGTATGAAAGGCGAGATTGAGGAGACACCGAAACCTGGTGATAAAGTTTTTGAGAACGTCATTAATGTCGTTGTAGCTAGTAATGTTATAAGTTTAGAAGCTATGGCGAGAAAGGCTAAAGAATTAGGGTATGAAGCGTTGATACTAACCTCAATGATGGAGGGTGAGGCAAGAGAGGTTGGTAAATTCTTAGCTAGCATTGCTAAGCACATACGTAAGTATGGCAAGTATTTCAAAACACCATTAGCGATACTCTTGGGAGGAGAAACGACAGTAACAGTTAAGGGTGAGGGTATTGGTGGTAGGAATCAGGAATTAGCTTTATCATTTTCAATTCACGCTAAGGGATTAAAGGATGTAGTGCTAGCTTCGATAGGCTCAGACGGAAAGGATGGTGTAAGTGATGCAGCAGGTGCTATAGTTGATGGTGAAACATACTCAAATGCTTTATCCATGAATTTAGACCCTAACGATTATTTAGAAAGAAATGATTCATACACAATACTAAGCAAACTAAGTAGCACGATATATACGGGGCCTACAGGGACTAACGTTAATGACTTAGTAGTCCTACTCATAAGGTGATGATAATTTGAACCTATACATAATTAAATTACTAACATTTATTTTACTAATATTACCACCGCTCTTACTACTTACACTACACTCCTTATATTATCTTGTAGGCATTGCAAGGAAGAGGCAGAAAGGACATTTACGAGTAATTTCCGATAAAAATAACGTAACATCGTTAAGTAAGAATCACAGATTATCAATAGTAATACCAGTAAAGAATGAACCTATAGAATTAATTGTTAGTGCACTAAAGCACTTGAGTATGTTAAAACCTGAGCTCGGAGATGATCATGAGGTATTAATAATCAGTGATGATCCTCCAGAAGCGGCGGCAAGAATTGCAGGTATCGTTAATGAAAAAGCTAAAAAGTACCACTTAAATGTGAAATTCGTAAATAGGGATGAAGGGCCTCCAGGAAGGGCTGCAGCCTTAAATTACGGAGTGCTTAAAGCCTCAGGTGATCTAATCTTAATACTTGATGTTGACTCTAGACCTACAGAGGGTTATATATCTAAACTCATTGAATGCATAGATTCAGGTTTTGATGCTTGTGTTGGTAGGTGGAGTGGGTACTGGCTAAAATCAACTAAGTTGGCTCGATCAATAGCCGCATCAATGAAGTTCATAGTCGACACGATATATAGGGGTAGAGCTATACTCAAGTTATTTACATTTCCTTTAGGTTCAGGAACGCTATTTAAGAGAGAATCATTATTAAGGGTAGGTTTATGGGATCCTACGGTAATTCAGGATGACATGTATATTGGTAGTAAATTCTTAAGTACAGGTTTAAAGGTAGGATACGTTGATGATGCGGAAGTTAAGGTATTGGTACCATCAACTTATGGAGCACTAAAAATTCAGCAATCCCGTTGGGCTTTCGGAGCAACTAATGTATTGAGGAGAATGTTCAAGCATATAGTAAAGGCACCTTATCCCATGCTTCGTAAATTAGAAGCAATTCTCTTTCTAGCCCAATACCTACCACAGGCAATACTTGGTTTATCCTTATTTGTAATACCTATATTAACCATTACGTTAAATAATGATATAGTTTTCCTAAATGTTTGGGCATCAGGACTAATATTTGCATTAATAGGTCTTTATGGATTATTATATTACCATTCATTAAGACATAGTAACGTCTTTAAATTGTTAGGTGCGAGTAAGCTTAAACTTGTTAGATTAATGGGTACATCAGGTGCTTTAACACTTACGCTATCCCCACTAATACTTTACTACTTCTCCAAGGGCCTTATTTCTAAAACCATGAGTTATAGGATAACGCCTAAGGGATCACGAGAGAACATATTTACGTCAGCCTTTAAAATTGAAAGATTACTTACGGTAATTCTTACGATATTCTTAATTCTAATGACTATTAGGGGACATGCCTTATTCACCATTTTATGGACTTTAATCTGTATTGTAGCATTTATCTACGTACAAACTAATGCAGAAAAGCATGTTGAATTATGAGTCCCTCTGGTCTAGGCTCATCATGACTCAGCGCCGGTAACTCCGGTCATCCATAAGAATGGTACTTAAACGTAATATTAAGGTTTTGATTATTTGTGTATTAGAGATTTACTAAGTCAGACGAGGATAATTAATTCATCAAATCATCTCGGCTCTTCTTCATCATCCATAAACTAAAAATTTCCAGGGCTTTTATTATTATGAGGCGTAATTAATTTCACATGGGGTTCTAATTAATTAAACCCGTAGGGTCACAATATGCGATTATGATGTATTAACTTAAGCTCAGAATGCAGAGAGTATATAGTGTGTGATTAATGATTGTAGTAAGCCCTGACTTGGTATATAGGCATGTTAGGGGTTCCGAGTTACTTCTTAGAGCATACAACCTATTGGAAAGTGATGATGAGGTTCAAGAACTTATTAGTATGTCAAATGTTATGGCTGTAAGTAGGCTTAAATATAATGATCATGGAATAGTGCATTCTCGCATAGTTGCTGGATCATCCCTAGAACTATTTGAACTATTATTGAGTGCTGGTTTAAGACCTACTACCGTAGTTAATGGAACTGCTCGAAGTATTGATGAGGCTAAATTGATTGTCCTAATGGCCTCATACCTTCACGATATAGGTAATGCTATACATAGGGATAACCATGAGTTACTAGGTGCCTTACTAGCTAAGGATATACTTGATAGGTTACTACCTGAAATAGTGCTAACTGATGATAAGAGGAGATTGGTGGCATTAAGACAGGAAATAATGCACGCAATATATGCTACTGAGACTTCAGTTCAAGCACTAACCATGGAGGCAGGTGTCGTTAAAATAGCAGATGGTACCGATATGGCTGAAGGTAGAGCTAGAATACCATATAAATTAGGTAAGTTAGATATGCATGCAGTATCAGCCCTTAGTGTTAAGAGAGTTTATCTTAGTAAGGGTGTTGATAGGCCTGCTAGGATTGATGTAGTGATGAACGATTATGCTGGTCTCTTTCAGATTGAGGCAGTATTGAGGCCTAAGATTATGACTAGCGGTCTTGAGAAATATGTTGAGGTATTTATTAGGGTAGGCGATAGTGAGAGGAGGGTATTTCCATGAAGGAGATCGTGAAGAAGTTGGTAAGTCTATGTAATCTACCAAGAACTGGATGGTTACTTAGAGGTGTGCCACCATCAATTGCTGAAACAGTTGCTGAACATACATTCTTAGTAGCTACTCTAGCTCTATTAATAAGTAAGGAATTAATTAAGGATGGTCTACATATCAATACAGGTAAGGTGTTAACACTAGCTTTACTACATGATATACCTGAAGCAATTGAAGGTGATATTGTTAAGTGGGTCAAGGATAAAGTACCAAGTATTGATAAGCTTGACTTAATGGCTCTTAAAGAGTTGGGGCTTAATGAGTTTAGCAAGGAGTTAAAGGAGTTGAGTGAATTAGCAAGCATTGAGGCAATACTTATAAAATTATCAGATAATCTGGCAACATACATTCAAGGTTTAAGATACGATGACTTAGGATATAGGGATGTGAGAGACATCATTAATGGGTGCTTAAAAGCCATTAATGATTACATCAACTTACTACCTAAAGACTATGCTAAAGTTGTTAATAATGTCGTAAGTGCTATTTTAGGGTGTGAAGGTCTTAAATAATGACTTCAACGCTAGTAATTAATGTCAGTAATTACGTATCCCCATACTGTTATTCCCTATTGAGGGCAGAACCTTACACTTCTTGTGATTTCAGATGCTGGTATTGTTACAGTAGGTGGTATTGGAGGACTTTATCCGTAAATGTCAATAATTTTGCAATAGCTTTAGTGAAGAAATTCATAAGATCCGTAATAAGGAAGGGACTTAAACCTATTCCTTTACGATTATCAACATTATCTGATCCTTTCCATTCATTGGAGGTCAAGGCTAAGGCATCATTAGCTATACTTAAGGAATGTCTTAAACATGAATATCCAGTAATAATAAATACTAAGGGTGTTCTCTACATTAGGAAACCATGGTATGATGTAGTTAAGAAACTATTAGATAGGTCTTTAGCCATACTTCAAGTATCTATAACAACAATTAATGATTCCGTTTCTAAACTTCTTGAAGTAAATGCCCCATCACCAAGTGAGAGACTTAAAGCACTAAGGGATATATCTTCCACAGACTTACCTATAGTCATTAGGTTATCACCATTTATACCATATGTAAGTACGTATCCTAGTATTAAGGAATTAACTAGCTTATTTAAAGACTTGAACATTAAACACGTAATCGTTGAAGGTTTAAGACTTGAGCTTAATAACATAAGTAAATTATTAAAAATACTAAAACCTGAGATTAAAGTTGATTTACAGCCTTATTCATTAGTGAGTAAATCAAGAGTAGTTAAAATAAGTCTGAAAAGTTTGCTTCATGAATATATTACTCTTTATAGAGAGTTGATGAATGTTGGAATAACATTTGCAACATGTAAGGAGGGACTATACAGTATACATACATCACCTGATTGTTGCGGTATTTACTTAATAAATAACAGTAATAATGTAGCATTAAGACCCACACTATACGAGATATATAACTACGTAAAAACGTATGGTCCAATAGATCTAAACAAATTAGATGAAATCTTTTACAAGGTAATATGCGTGAACTACTTATGTGGTGATACATTAACGCAATATCCGAGAGTGGTTAGCAAAATCTTAAGAAATCATGAAAGAAAACTTATCAAAGTGCTTAAGGATAGTGCCTTACTACATAGAATCTGCCCTGTACTAAAACTAAGAGATAATTTAATTATCGTTAATGACATAACATGTAATTCATAAAATCACGTCTGTAATTTTTGCCAAGATGCGATCTTCAGTCTCTAAAGTATTAATGACATTAACCTATGTAACTGCTCTAAAATGTGAGCCCTACTTGGAGAGTAAATGTAACTTTCTATTCAGCACTAAATAATGTTTAGACAAGGATCACGTCCATGAAAAATAAAGTTATTTAGTACTCCTAGGTACTCATTATGATATCCTATCCGTTCTCCCATAACTATGATTAATTATACTTAACTAGGTAACCTTATGGTAAGTTAAAATTATCAATGGTAGTTAGTTTAATTATCTTAATTTTATTTAATATATCTTTAAGACCTTCTTAGTTCTTGTCTCATTATCGTAGATTATTAAATTTAGGTATATACTTTACTTAAATATGACAATTAATGCTATGATTGTGAAGCACATTAAGGATTGTAATAAGAAGTAACTCATACTTTAAGTTATGATAATCGGTATTTGACTAAGTTACGTCGTATTCCATGAGGCCCCCAACTACGGCTAGCTTTGTTTCTGAACCAAATGGTTATCAATGGTGGAGGGTCTACGTATATTTGAAGGTATACCCTATTAACATCACCTCTAACTGCATAATAGCCTATATCTTCATAGACATGGTCTCTTTCGTAGTCGTATGTTCTATCCTCCTTGATACATACTTCAATCCTACTTTCTGATAAACTTTGACCCCTAACTCCTGCAGAGTCTGAACCATTATATGTCTGCATCCACGCTATTAGATGCAGTTTTTGTGAGTAGGTCTGCTGGAAGTTTATCTTAGTATAACTTCATCTATATTTTCCTTAATACCAGTCTCTAAGAAGCCTGGGATCAAGTGTCTTTCAACAGCTAACCAACTAATAGTTACTGTAGTACTAGGAGATGGGTTGCTTCCCTGAGGCTCAGGTGATGTATTAGAAATGTAGGTACATCGGAATTCGAATCTTGTCTGTGCTAATTTTGTGTATGTAAAAGTCTTGTATTTGTGTAAATACTATGGGTGGCGTGTTGAATGGATAATAATACTTCACTACATTCCATTGATTATTGGACTCACCTACATTACCACCTAACCACTTATTAGTTTTAAACCTACCAGATTCCATCCTCACACCTGTTCCATTTATTAAATCATATAATGCGATCTAGCTACCCTCGGGAATTGCTATGTAAGATACGTCTTCACCTACATGCTTACCATCAGCACCTGAAGGTTCTTACTGCATTATGTAAAATCCCGTGGTCGATATGTCCTTTAATCTCCATCTAAGCTCATCAGCAGTTCCGTGAGACGTGAGGTCAGGCTTAGCAATAACTACTGGCGGCCTCAAACTCATATGGAAAGTTAAATCAGAACTACTGTTTTGGTGCAGCTTGCTCAGGAACTGTTATAGTTCTAATCTCCATAAAGTATTTAAATTCATCATCGAATGTGCACGTTAGTTTTACAGCTTTGGGGTTACTATAATACAAGAATATTTTGCTACGGAGGACGCATTCACTAATGGCATCCTAATCCATATGATAGCTGACTTACTATAATCCCATTTAATAATGTAGAAAGGTAATTGATTACCTTGGGAATCCTTAAATCTGATGTAGAGCCATCAGTATTTACCTTAGAGAAGTCAAAGAAGCTTGAATTCAGCTCCACCCTTATATAATAATCTACAAGGTCAACACCAGCTCTTTCCTCAATGTATATAACTCGTCTATATGTCCAGCCACTAAGCCAAGTACTTCCTGCATGTGAGGAAACCATAGCTATAGACGTTAAAATTAATATGAAAGTAACTATCATTGCAACGTACCTCAAAATACGTCTCATACTAACACCTACATAGTTCATACCCATTAAAATTATTCATATTTTGTATTAATATAGCGTATGATATGTGCGTTAATATGATTGATGAATACTAATCGAGGAGATTACTTAATAACTGGATGAACGTACATCAAGGAATTACTAATTGACAGTATTGATACGACATTGATCACACCAATCATTAACATTGAAGGTTTGAAATTGAGGCAAGAACTGGTGGGCCCGCGGGGATTTGAACCCCGGACCTCCGCCTCGTAAGGGCGGCGTCCTAACCAGGCTAGACGACGGGCCCCAACACCCTGAATGTTAGGTATATGAGCTCAATTAAATTTTTTACTGAAATCGCTATATTAACATCTCTATATTGAGAATGGAGTTATAAGAGCCAGCATCTAACATAGTGGTTACCACCTACATGCTTTAATTCTGGTTCTTCCCTTCTACACCTCTCCGTAGCATATGGACACCTAGGATGTAGCCTACAACCAGGTGGTGGATTTATAGCACTTGGTGGTTCTCCAGGTAGCGTTATCCTCTTTCTTAACTTCTTAAGTCTAGGGTCTGGTTCGGGTACTGCTGACAATAATGCTTTAGTGTATGGATGTAGTGGATTACTAAATAATTCCTCTGTTGGCGCACTCTCAACTATCTTCCCTAAATACATTACTGCTACATAGTCACTTATGTACCTAACAACGGATAAGTCATGAGATATCAATAAGTACGATAGTTTAAATTCCTTCCTTAAATCATCTAGCAAGTTAAGTATCTGTGCTTGAACTGATACGTCAAGAGCTGATGTCGGCTCATCTAAGATTATAAGTCTAGGTTTAAGTGCTAGAGCTCTAGCTATAGCTACTCTCTGTGCTTGACCACCACTAAGGTCGCTAGGGAACCTCCTAGCTAGTGAGGATGAGAGACCTACCCTTTCAAGTAGCTCAATAGCCTCCTTCCTAGCTTCATTACGGCTTATTTTCATGTGGGCTAATAATGGCTCAGCAACTATGTCTACAATCCTCATCCTAGGATTAAGTGATAAGAAAGGATTTTGAAATACTGCCTGCACCTTCCTTCGATAATCTTTAAGCTCCTTACCCTTAAGCTTAGTTATGTCTTTACCCTCAAATACTATTTTTCCATCTGTAGGCTCGTAAAGTCTTAATATACACCTAGCTACTGTGGTCTTCCCTGAACCTGACTCACCAACTAACGAAAAGACTTCATCCTCACCAATATGGAATGACACACCATCAACTGCTTTTACATAACCAACAATCCTTCCTAATATACCTCTCCTGATCGGGAAGTACTTTCTTAAATTGATGACTTCGAGGAGCGTCATTGAACCTCCCTCATGAGTACTTATGACACGCTACTTTATGGTTAGGTTTAACCTCCACTAACTTAGGTAAAGACTTTCTACATATCTCCATTGCTTCATCACATCTAGGAGCAAACGGACAGCCAGTAGGTAAGTTTCTCGGATCAGGTAGCATGCCAGGTATATATTTGAGTTTTTCAACCTTCCTATGAGCTCTAGGAACACATTCAAGTAATTTCCTTGTATATGGGTGTAAAGGATTTAAGAGTACATCAGAGCATGGACCTAACTCAAAAGCTATTCCAGCATACATAACTAGTACTCTATCACATACTTCAGCTGCTACACCTAGATTATGCGTAATGAATATTACAGACAAATTAAACTCCTCTTTAAGCTTAGCTAGAAGATCGAGTATCTGTGCTTGAAGAGTTACATCAAGCATCGTTGTTGGTTCATCAGCTATCAAAACCCTCGGATTAGTAGATAAAGCTACAGCTATAGCAGCTCTTTGAAGCATGCCTCCGCTTAATTCATGCGGATATGACCTGGCAACTCTCTCAGGATCGGGTAAGCCTACAGTACGTAACATACTTATAACTCGCTTACTAAGTTCACGCTTATCCTTTATTCCTAAATGATATTTTATTACATCAGAAAGCGTTTGACCTATAGTAAATAATGGATTAAATGTTGCAGCAGGGTCCTGAAATATCATTGATATCTTTTTACCTCTAATTTCTCTTGACATTACCTCATCACTTAACTTAAGTAGATCCTTACCCTCAAGAATTATTTCTCCACTCTCTATCACGGCATTTGATGGTAATGCCTTAATTATGGCTAAGCCGACAGTTGACTTTCCGGAACCTGACTCACCAACAACACATAAAGATTCTCCTTCATACAACTTAAATGATAATTTTCTTACAGCTCTAATTATTCCTTCAAGAGTAACATAATTTACACTTAGATTTTTAACCTCTAATATAGTGTTTGTGCGTGCCACATTCACACCCTCCTCATGATTATGGCTTTTCTTAGTCTTGGATCCATAGCCTCACGTACAGCATCGGCGAGTAAGTTAAACCCTATCACGGTAACTAGGATTGCTAGACCAGGAAATAAACTAATCCACCAAGCTATATTGATTGAAGTCCAGCCCTCACTTACTAATAGTCCCCATTCCGGGATAGGTGGTTTAACTCCGACACCTAGGAAGCTAAGTCCAGCTGCTTCAAGTATTGCTGATCCCATATCGAGAGCTGCTTGAACGGTAACGGGGGTTAATGCATTAGGGAGAACATGCCTTAACATTATTTTGATAGGAGTTAAGCCTATAATCCTTGCAGCATCGACATAAGGTAGGTTCTTTATTGAATTAACTTGAACATATATTAATCTTGCATACCAGGGCCACCATGATATCGCTAATGCGATTATTACATTTATCAATCCTCTACCCAGTGTAGCAGCTAATGCTATAGCTAGAAGTAAAGGTGGAAAAGCTAAGAACATATCTGTTATCCTCATCAATATCGTAGCGATACGTCCGCCTAAATATCCTGCAATTAACCCTATCGGTATCCCGATCAGTAGAGCTAGACCGACTACCCCGACGGCAATTATTAATGAAAATCTAGCACCGAGGATAACTCTACTGAACACATCCCTTCCCATCTCATCTGTACCAAAGGGATGCTCTAGAGATGGAGGTAGGAACCTCTTCTCAACATTATATGTGAGGCCCCAAGCATCCAGAGGATATGGTGTGATGTATGGCGCTATTATCCCTAAAATAATGAATCCTACAACAATTACTAGGCCCGCCATTGAGATAGGGTTCATCTTAATTAAACGAAATATTAGTTTAGCCTCTTCAAAAACCATTACAACTTCACCCTAGGATCAATTATTGCATGGATTATGTCCACTATCGTATTTATCACGGAGTAGAATATAGCAACGAAGAGTACGCATCCTATTACAGCTGGGTAGTCAAAGCTGAGTAATGACATAGCAGCATACATACCTATCCCTGGCCATACAAAGACTAGTTCAACCATGAATGCACCTATTAATGTGTAACCAAATGAAAGACCTAAAGAAGCTATTACTGGTGCTATAATGTTCTTAAGGGCATACTTATATAGGACCACCTTTCTCGGTAATCCCCATGCTAAAGCACTCCTAATATGCCATTCATTAAGTACCTCGATAGTGAGTGCTCTAGTCATTCTAGCACTTAAGCATAGAGGATATAATGATAGAACCAGTGCTGGTAGAATTATGTGTTTCAGTGCATCAATAAATACTGGGATATTGCCCTGTAATAAGCTATCAAGTAAGTAAAAGCCAGTTATAGGTTTGAAGCCCGTCTCAATGACTATTATTTCATCAACTCTCTTTGCTGATGGTAGTAATCCTAACCAATTACTCAATACGAGTTGAGCAATCAGTGCTAACCAGAAGACTGGAGCTGAAGCTCCCGAAACAGTTACCACCCTCAAGATGTGGTCAACTAAGGTACCACGCTTTAATGCAGCAATTATTCCTAACGGTATACCTATTGCCATAGCTATAGCGAATGCCACTATGATTAATTCTAAAGTTGCTGGTAAAGCTGATAGTATACCTGTAAGGACGGGGGATTTAGTTCTCCAGGAAATACCCCAATTACCCGTAATAAGGTCCTTTAAGTAATAACCTAACTGCACGTATATGGGGTCATCTAAATGCAATATCTTACGGGCTTGCTCTATCTGCTCCATTGTTGCGTGAGGTCCTGCCCATAGGAGTTCAGGTCTTGCTGGAACAACTCTAGTGATAACGAAGGTTATTATGGCTGCACCAAATACTACAGCAATTAACGATAGAGCCCTCTTAACTATGTACTCCTTACTTACCGGCACTTATATCACCCTTCCCGATCTCTACACACCCTTATACAATATTGATTAAAAACGATATATAATATGTTTGAAAAATTAACAAGTTTGCGATAAAAAGCTTTCTTAAGTCTTGAAATCTAAGTTAAGTTATCCTTCAACACTTAGTACTTGCGCAAATATTGTCGTTGGGTAAGCTGGATTTATAGCTTTATCTAAGTTGCCTATACCCTTCACTGCTACTCTTACGTCAACCATATCCCAAAGCGCTACCGCAGGCACATCATCATATAGCATCTTTTGTGCTTTGTAGTATAGTTCTAGAGCTTTCTTTTTATTAGTACCTTCAAGTTTATATGCCTCCATTATTATCTTGTCGAACTCTGGATTCTCATAGTAGCATAGATTGAATGCCTTACTTTCACTATGGAACATATTATACAGGTACGTTATTGGGGATACTACGTCAGGCCACCAATAGAATATGAATAGGTCCTGAGCAGCTTCTGGATTCTCCCAACCACTTTGTGCTAATGCCCACTGCTCCTCCCAGCTCATAGGTCTTATTTCAACATTAATTCCTATCTTAGCTAAGCTAGCCTTAATTAATTCAGCTGTCCTCTTCTCATAAATGTCACCAGCTGTGTATACTAGTAGGAGTGTTCTAGGTATTCCGTTCGGATAACCAGCTTCAGCTAGGAGCTTCTTAGCTAATTCTAAGTCATACTTGTATGTTAAGTTATCGAAGTGTCCCCACATACCATGTGGTATTGGTCCACTAGCTACCTTACCTATACCCGCTCTAGCTACCTTCACTATCTCGTCATATGGAATAGCGTGAGCTATAGCCTTCCTTACCAATGGATTATCTAGTGGAGGTTTCTTAGTATTGAATAGTAGGAGTAGATTCTGGAAGCTTGGCTTCATAACGACTTGTACTCTTGGATCCTTCTTAAGCATTTCAACATCGTCAAGTGGCACATACTCCGCTATGTGTATATCACCTGATAATACTAATCTCTCCTGGGTAACAGCATCCTTCACTATCTTAATTATGAATACATCAGGTGCCTTATCCGATTTCATTGGGTAATCAGGTAACTTCCAGCCCCACCACTCAGGCCACTTCTCAAGTATAACTTCGTTCTCTGGATCCCATTTAACGAGTCTATAGGGGCCGGAGCCAGCGTCATGACCTGCATTAAACCATTCAGCTACCTTAGGGTCAGTTAAGTTCTTAGCACCAGCATACTCAACAACCTTAGGACTGAATATATATGCTGCGTAGCATGATGAAGCTATCTTATTGAGTGGTGCTGGGTACTTAAGTATAAACTTCACTGTGTATTTATCAACAACTTCGATCTTCTTTACAGGCTCCCATATATAAGCTGCTCCCTGTCCTAATGTGATAGTTCTATTAATGGACGCAGCAACAGCTTCAGCAGTTACTGGGGTACCGTCATGGAACTTAGCACCCTTCCTTATATGGAAAATCCATACTGTACCATTCTCTTTAACTTCCCAGCTTTCTGCTAAAGCAGGAATGAATTTATCTTCCAATGGGTCATACCATAATAATGGTTCATAAACTAAGGGTAGCCATATGACTGAATTCGAGAATTCAGTACTAGGATCAGCTGTAGTCATTTCAGATAGTGAGGCGTAAATTACTACTGTCTTCTCTTTAGGCTTAGTTAGAGTTGGGGATGGTGATGGTGAAGGTGATGCTACTGGTGAAGTTGTGGTTGGAGGTGGAGTAGTAGGTGAGGTGGTTGGTGAAGGTGATGCTGGTGGCTTAGGTACGGATGTCATAGCTACATAAACACCCGCTATGACTGCTATTATGACTATTATTGCAATGATAACTGCAGCAGTTTTAGAGATACCACTACTATACAGCATATAGGACACAGATCACACCTCAATAAACATGTTCCCTACACGTTTTAATTCTTTCTGCAAATCTCGAGTATCTCATGAAAAACATCTGCTAGTTCAGAATATTAATATATACTGCACTAACGTCGGGCATCATAAAAAATTAGTATGAATATTCAGTTTGACTTTCTTATAATGTTTAAGCATAAACTTAGATAGATGACCTACTATTTAGTAAGGATGCTTAAGTCTATTGAATAAGTAGACTTTACTATGCTTTAAGCCTAACGTAATAAGTGCTTCAGCTACCTTTACAGTAGTGAGTGTTGGATCTAAGACAGGAATACCTAACTCCTCACTTAACTCTTCAGCTAATCCTAGAAAACCTCCACACCCTAACACTATAACTTCTGCGCCGTACTCCTTAACTGCTTTACTAATCTCCTCGATTAACATTGACTTAACCTTACCTAGATCCTTTCTTAAATCTAATACCTTAATATCGATACCTGAGGTATATGCTATCCTATCGGCTACACCTAACGATACTGCTCTTCTATAGTATACATTTCTTGAATGTTTGCCGGTTGATATTATAGCTATTCTATAGCCTAATAATAATGCTATAGTTATAGTTGTTTCACCTATACCTAAGACTAAGACATCAGTAACTTCTCGAGCTGCATGTAATCCTGGATCATCAAAGCAATTAATTATTATAGCATCAAAACCTTCTTTACTAGCCTTAATAACCTCATTAACGACGTGTGGTGCTGCTAAATCTCTATCATAGTCACATTCTATTGCTGGTGGCGCGCCCTTAAGACTTCTAACGATAACTTCAGTATCTGGATTAACTACTTCCTTAACAGCTTGAAGTGTTAGATCATTCCATAAGTCAGTACCAACAGGATTTATTATCAAGATTTTAGGCAATTTAAACCCCATAATTGTGTGTTATTGGGTCATTAAAAAATAATTTCCTTACGTCTAAATATTCTCTGGTGATTTCTACTTGATTGAGTTAAAAACAATAGAGCAGGCTAAGAATATCGTCCTAGGAACTACAATTCTAGGCACTGGTGGTGGTGGTGATCCTAAGGAAGGCTTAGAAATGTTAAGGAGAGTTATCAATGCAGGTAAGACTATAAAGATTATTGATATAGATGAGGCACCACATGACGCATTAATAGTAGTACCCTACTTTGTTGGGTCTATAGCGCCAGGTTTAAAGACTAGGAAGCCTATTAAGATCAAAGACCCAATACGACGAGCATTTAATGAGATGGAGAAATTCTTAGGAAAGAAAATAGGGGCAATAGTCCCTAGCGAATTAGGTGGAGGTAATACTGCTGTAGCCTTAAGTATTGCTGCAGAATTAGGTCTACCAGTAATTGATGGTGACTTATTAGGTAGAGCTGCCCCTGAACTTCATCAATGTACTGTACACATATTTGACATACCTATGTATCCATCAGTTATAGTCACCGAAACGGGCGATATAGTTATAGTTAAAGAATATGCCGATATAGATGATTACGAATCTATAGCTAGATACATATCAGTACTTAGTGGAAGATTCTGCGCAGTTGTTGATACACCAATGGACTATGAACAAGCAAGAAGAGCCATAGTTAAGGGGACACTATCACTATCATTGAAACTTGGTGAGGAAGTCTTAAATGCTAGAAGTAAGGGTGAAGACCCTGTCAAGGCGGTTGTTAAAGTACTTAATGGCTGGAAAGTGTTTGAGGGCGTTGTCGAGAAATATGAGTGGAGAAATGAGGGTGGCTTCCTCAAGGGTGAAGCCGTGATAAGAGGTATAGGTAGGTACGAGGGACATAGAATTAAATCATGGATCATGAATGAACATATAATGGTATGGTTAGACGATAAGCCCTTAGTAATGCCTCCGGACCTTTTCATGCTATTAAGAGATGATGGTGAACCTATAACTAATACCGAACTTAAAGAAGGCATGAAAGTAAATGCTGTAGCTGCAAAGGCTCCAGAAGTATGGAGAACACCAAAAGGGCTTAAGTACTTTGGTCCAAGGAGGTTTGGATTCAATTATGATTATGTACCTGTTGAGGAGCTTATTAAGAAGGTTGGGATAACATGAAGGTATTAGTAATTAATCCTGTTGGGCACGATACATGGAATAGGCAAGATGAGGAGATATATAAAGGTTATGCATCGAGCGAAACTGAAGTAAAAGTCATCTCATTACCTAAAGGACCGACTACCGTTGAAAGACCAGAAGATCATGCTGAAGTCATTCCCTTAGTCATCGATGTTGCTAGGAATATGTATAGAGATTTTGATGCAATTATTATAAATTGCTTCTTAGATCCTGGGGTTAAATTATTAAGAGGTATCATAGAGAAACCCGTCATAGGACCCTGTGAAGCGTCATTACATATAGCTTCAACCATAGGTAATAAGCTATCTGTAGTTACAGTAGGAAAGTACGGTACCACTTGGATGATTGAGGATAGAATTAAGGAACTAGGTTTCAGTGATAGGGTCGTTAGTGTTAGAGGTATACCTTTAGGCGTTATGGATATAAATAAGGAGAGAACAACCGTAATTAACTACCTCATCGAAGAAAGTAAGAAAGCTGTGAGCAAGGATGGTGCTGATGTGATAATTTTAGGGTGTACTGGGTTAGCAGGTATGGCTAAAGAAGTTCAAGAGAAAGTTAAAGTACCTGTAGTTGACCCATCAGGTGCTGCTATAAAAATGGCTGAAGCATTAGTTAAGTTGGGGCTATTTAATGTCTTAGTAAGGAGGTGATTAATCTATGCCCCAAGGCCTTGATTTAGAATTAGCTATTGCCGCACTTAAGCTAGTCAAAGATATATTGAAGGTTAATGAGGGTGAGGAGGTCGTTATAACAGCCGATACTGGGAGTGATTGGAGAGTTGTTGAAGCGACCGCACAAGCTGCAGCACAACTTGGTGCTAAGCCCATAGTGTTATGGTATAAAGCACCACCAGCAGTAGGTAAGGCTGCTGACCCTCATTTACCATTAAAGGTACTTAAGGCAGCTTTACCTCAGTCTGACGTATGGATTGAATTTAATAAGTCATGGTTACTATACTCAACACCTTATGAGGAAGCTATGAGGGTGGGTAAGACGAGATACATATGTTTAGTAGGTATGGATACAGATATGATGGTCAGGAACATAGGTAAGGTCAACATAGAATTACTATATGAGTTCCAGAGAAAGCTTGCTGAAATAACCAAGAGGTCAAGACATATGAGAATCACATCACCAGCAGGCATGGATGTTGAGTTCGAGAACGATCCGAAGAGACCAGTGTTAGTTGAAGGTGAGGTATCAGGACCTGGAGAGTACATGCTATTCGGTCAGGTTGATTGGGCACCCATTGAGGATAGCATTAATGGTGTAATAGTATTTGACGGATCTGTGTGGCCTCCTGAAGAGCTAGGTCTCCTTAAGAACCCCATAAAGTTACATGTGAGGGAAGGTAAAGTTGTTAAGATTGAGGGAGGCCCTGAGGCTAAGATCTTTGAATCGTGGCTTAAATCATTCAATGACCCAAAAATGTTTAGAATAGCGCACATCTCATATGGTTGCAATCCAGGTGCTAAATTAACTGGCAACATACTTGAGGATGAGAGAGTATGGGGTGTTGTAGAATGGGGACTAGGATCTCAATCAGCAACATTTAAGGGTAAACTAGGATCAGCAGCATCACATACTGATGGAATATGTCTATCACCAACAGTATGGGGTGATGGCGAGAAAATAATTGAAAACGGTGAATTTGTCCATCCAGAGCTAATAGATATGGCTAAGAAGTTACGCTATGGCACTTAGCTCTAAATAATTAACACACAAATTTTTAGTCTCAATAACTAAATTTCGAATTAAATTATGTGTCATATATTACTTAAATATTTCTGTGCTACAGCTCAAAATAATGCTTAAAAATATCGTTTCATAAGTTAGGTTAGGGAAACCTAACAGGCGATAGAAAATGTCGACACTTAAGACTAAGAAATCAGGTAACGCACTAATACCGTTGTCTGATGCTGAGATAGGAAAGGAGTATATTGTAGAGACTATTGCATGTAAGGGTATGGTTAGGAGGAGAATTTTGGATATGGGGATAGTGCCAGGAAGTATTGTTAAGGTATTGAGGACAGCGCCGTTAGGTGATCCCATAGAAGTCCTTACGAAAGGACTACCACTGAGCATTAGAAGGGCTGAAGCATCATGCATACAGGTAAGGGAGGTAATGAGAAGCTAATACCTTTAGCTTATGTGAGTGAGGGCTCCTTGGTTCAGATAGTTAGGATTATTGGAGGTCATGGATTAATTAGAAGGTTAAGAGACTTAGGCCTTTACGAAGGTGCTCGCATTAAAGTAATGAAGTCACCAGGGCCTGGCCCAGCAATAGTGTCCCTTATTGATCCATCATCGGGAGACATAGGTAGGAGAGTTGCCTTAGGTTTTGGTGTTGCAATGAAAGTATTGGTAAGGGTTATTAGTCATGGATAAGGTAACAAATAAGAAACATAAATATACTGTAGCAATAGTTGGCATACCAAATGTCGGTAAATCAGTAATATTTAACAAACTAACTGGGGGTAAGGCATGGGTAGGTAATTGGCCTGGTGTAACTGTTGAGAAGAAAGTCGGTAGGTTTAGAGCTGATGAACTTAATGCTGAAATTGAGGTCGTTGATTTACCTGGTATCTACAGTTTAACAGCTTATAGTGTTGATGAATTAATAGCTCGTAATTTTATAATCGAAGAAAAGCCTGACGTGGTAGTTGTAATAGCTAATGCAGCAAATTTAGAGAGGAGTTTGTATCTCATTCTCTCCATAATGGAGTTAGGTGCTAATGTAGTAGTTGCTCTTAACATGATAGATATAGCTAGAAGTGAAGGTTATGAGGTACTCCATGATAAGCTTAAACAAGTGTTAGGCATACCTGTAATACCAACAATAGCGGTATCTAACGTCGGTATTGAAGAATTAAGGAAGACAATAATAAACTCAATAAAAAGGAAGGTATCAAGAGCTAGGATAGTAAGCTATGGTAAGGAGTTAGAAAGGATAATTTCAAGAATGGAGGAAATACTAACGAAATCCTCCCCCGAACTCACTAATCGTTACCCATCACGATGGTTAGTAATAAAGTTTCTTGAAGGAGATGAGGACATTACCAGTAAAATTAGAAGATACGTAAGTAGCTCAGTACTTGATGAACTTACAAAATTAAGACACAAGGCTGAGGAAATCGTTGGTGATGTTGAGGAGTACGTCACTGAGGTTAAATTTAAAATGGCTATGGAAATTGCTAGATTAGTCACTAGGCAAATCTCTTTAACAGCGAAGATTAACGTGACTGATATACTTGATACTATTCTAACACATAAAGTACTGGGAATACCATTAGCGTTATCAATAATGTATCTATTATTTAGATTTGCATTTGATTTATCTGCACCATTAAGTGATGGTATTGATGTTTTAATAAATGGCATACTCAGAGATTGGGTTAGAAGCTTAAAATTCCTGCCTATCTGGTTCACCTCTCTATTGGCTGATGGAATAATAGCTGGTGTGGGTGCTGTTCTCGTTTTCCTTCCTGTAATTGCTCTCTTCTTCTTTGTGCTATCTATACTAGAGGATATAGGCTATCTTGCCAGGTTAGCTTTTGTTATCGATAAGATACTTCATAAATTTAAGCTACCGGGTAAATCCATTATACCATTAATAATGGGATTTGGTTGTAATGTACCTGCCGTATTGGCTACTAGAGCTATAGAGGATGAAAAGGATAGAAAGGTTACAGCATTGATAGCGCCTCTTTCGTCATGTAGTGCAAGACTACCTGTGTACTTAACCATAGCAGGTGCTGTAATGGGTGCTTATGCAGCTGCAGCCGTAACGAGTATGTATTGGTTAAGCATAATACTAGCACTTAGTGTAGGTTTACTTTTTAGAAGCACCATACTCAGAGGGCCAACTACGGGATTCATAATGGAGTTACCACCTTACTTAGCTCCAAGAATAGATAACGTATTAATGAAAACTTGGGAAAGAACTAAACACTTCCTAATTAAAGCAGGGACTGTAATCTTTCTAGGTGTTGTTATTGTATGGCTATTATCGGTTACAGGGCCAACAGGTTACTTAGGTCCTGAAGCGCTGGAAAACCCTGATATTTTAAGCAAGAGCTGGGTAGGCTTCCTAGGTAAGGTTTTCAGCATTTTCACCTCACCTATGGGATGGGATTGGCGTACTACAGCAGCCTTAATTTTTGGATTTATAGCTAAGGAAATCATTGTAGGATCTCTAGGTGTACTGTTAGGTACTAGTGAGGAATCACTACGTGAGGTTCTCTCTCATGTATTCACACCGTTAAGTGGCTTCACGTATATGGTATTCGTTCTAGTATATGTACCATGTATAGCAACTTTAGCGAGTATACGTAGTGAGCTGGGCTTAAAGTACGCAATTATAACTGCTTTATACCAGGTTATTTTAGCTTACATTCTTGCCCTACTGATATCAATCTTAGGTGGTATGGTTATGGGTTGATGTGATATGGTTAAGGATAGATCGATATTAATCACAGCTTCGCTCCTTGCCTTTATACTCGGGTTAATGTACATTGTATCAGGATCTCTATGTATACATAATTGGATTATATCTTCATTAATCAATGGTAAAGTCATTCTAAAACAATTCATACCACCAGATCCTTGGTTGGGTATAGTACTAGTGTCGATAGGTTTAACATATAGCGCTTCAGCATACTACTTAATGAGAGGAAATACCGTTCTAAGCATAGCATCCATACTCGTAGGTGGAGGATTAGCTATAACTGTAATGTGTCTTCAAGTTCTAGCAACATTAGCCTACATTGCTGATGAACTAATAGTTAATGAGGAGTTAAGACTTAATGCTATCATAAGTAACCTGCTAAGAATTGATGGAATATTAGGTTACGTATCATTAATCCCGTTTCTTCTCGGATATAAGTTCTATAAAGAGATGAAAAAGTTAACTACCTAACTCTAAATCTATGACTAGTTATTTTAATTCCCTTAGACATAGTATTTTAAGGGCAGAGGTTAGGGAGATGGAAAGAGGTAAGAGAAGATTTGGAGTATCAATACCTTATGTGCTCGCTAACACACTTGATGAATTAGCTAGTAAACTCGGTATGAATAGGTCAAGCCTTATAGAGAAGGCTTTAAGGGATTTCCTTCAAGACCATGTTCATTATTTAACTCCCCATCAGTGTCAAGGCGTTATGATCCTCATGGGTAAATATGAAAGATCAGCATTACTATCTATAATAGAAAAATATAGAGACATCATTCATAGTTACATACACACACATTTGAACAACATGTGTATAGAAATAATTATGGTTTCTGGAAACTCAACTAAGATATCATCATTGCATAGTATGCTAGAACGTAGCCTTAAAGGGTGTAGAATCAAGTACATACCTGTAGGTTATGAATTAGATAGAAGGGTGTGAGGTCAATTAAGCTAATTCATTATAGTAGGATTAACCTTAAATAGAGCAACTATAGTAAAATAAATTGTACATCAGAGTGAATACGCATCATAGGGAGGTGAGATTGTGTTAAATATATCTAAACGTGTTAGGGAAATTGAGCTCTCACCACATAGAAAGCTTGTAGCTTTAGTTGATGAATTAAGACGTAAGGGTAGAGATGTATATAATTATTCAGCAGGTCAACCAGGGCTTCCACCAGCTAAGGAGGCTATCGACAAATTCTTTGAGGAGTTCATAAAGAATCCATTTAATTACTCAAGATACGTACCAACTAAAGGTCTACTTGAACTACGTGAAGCTATATCTGAGGATTTAAAGAAGTATGGAGGTATAGATGTAGACCCTGAAGATATATTAGTAACTACTGGTGGTGTTGAAGCAGTATTCTTAGCTTTAAACGTTGTTGGCGATCCTGGGGACAAAATATTAGTGCCTGATCCATCATACAGTGTTTATTGGGGCTTACTTAAGTACCTAGGCCTAAAACCAGTAACATGCCCACAAACAGTTGAGACAGACTTCCAACCGAGTGAGGAATGTATTGAGAAAGCGTTTGATGAGGGTATTAAAGCAGTACTTCTTGCAAGCCCAGACAACCCTACCAGTAGAGTTATTGACAAGAAAATAGCTAAACTACTCGTTGACTTAGCTGTGGAAAAGAATGTATGGATTATATATGATGAAGCATACAAGCACATAGTATATGAAGGCGAGCATGTATGGATTCAGAAATTTTCAGGAGCCTCTGAGGTGGTAATAAGCGTTAATTCATTTTCTAAAGACATTGCAATACCGGGATTCAGACTAGGATACTTATACGGCCCTAAGGAAGTCGTATTCCACGCAACAAAATTAAAGGGCTACTTAAGTATAACATCACCAGTGCCTTCACAATTATTTGCTCTGATTGCTTTAAGGAATGGAATAAAGGAGAGGTATCTTAAGGAGGTATTACCTATCTACAAGTCAAGGAGGGATGCAGCTTATGAAGCTTTTAGAAAGTACTTACCAGAAGCTAAAATATGGAAGCCAAATGCTAGTATGTACTTATTTCCTGATATGAGTCCATACCTAGAGAAGTTAAAAATGGATGACATAACCTTCACATACAAATTAGCTGAGAGTAAAGCTGTGGTGATGTTACCTGGAAGTATATTCGGCAAGGAAGGCAAGAATCATTTAAGAGTGACCTTTGTTACACAGGAAGAAAAGAGGTTGGTTAGGGGTATTGAGTTATTGTCAGAATTCGTAGAAGAATTAGAGAGAAAGTAACTATTGCTATACTTTACTTCAGACACCAAGTATCTCTTTTATCAGTGCAGCTCTTATATAAAGTCCATTCTTTGCTTGTTCAAAGTATTTAGCTTGAGGTAATTCATCTACACTAGTATCTAGTTCCCAAACCCTTGGTAAAGGATGCATTATTATAGGTATTCTCTTAAACTTCGATAGTAGTTCCTTATCAACTTTGTAGATTCCCTTAAGTTTTTCGTATTCCTCAGGACTAGGTAATCTCTCCTTCTGTAATCTCGTTACATATAGTACATCTAATTCCTCAATAACATCTTCAAGTCTAGATACTTTATAGTATTTAACCTTACCTTTAATCTTCTCAACTACTTCATCTCTTATTTGTAATACATCAGGTGCTATGTAATATATAGTTATATTATTAAACTTGGAGAGCAGGTATGATAATGAGCTTGGAGTTCTACCATATTTTAAGTCCCCCATAATGCCTATCTTAATGCCATCAACTCTACCAAACTCTCTCCATATAGTGTATACATCGAGGAGTGCCTGTGTTGGGTGCTCATTCCATCCATCACCAGCATTAATCACTGGAGCTTTACATATCTTTGCTGCAAGCGCTGCATAACCGGGTGTCCTCTGTCTAAGTACTATTATGTCAGGATCATAACCATCCACCATTCTCATGGTATCCTCAAAGGATTCGCCCTTAGCCCTACTTGATGCTGCTTCAGGTCCGAAGTCAATAACGGTACCTCCCAGTCTCACCATGGCGAATGTAAAGCTTAACCTAGTCCTAGTACTTGGCTCTAAGAATACTGTAATCATTAACTTACCCTTAGCATAGTCTAAGATGCTCTTCTCCTTAATCTCCTCCCTTAACTGTTCCGCTAACTTAAAGAGATGTTCTACTTCATCCCTCGTGAAGTCGAGAGCAGATATTATATCCCTACCTTTTAAACTACTCATGTGGAACCCCACTATCTCTGTCGAATATGAAAAATTAAGCGTTAAGTATCAATTACTCTACCTGTTTCCAAAAACTACTTTGAATTTTGTCTATAGTACTCTGAAGCTCTCTTTATTGCCTTAATTATGTTTACGTATCCCGTACACCTACATAAGTTGCCTCTAATGTACTCCCTAATTTCCTCCTCCGTTGGATTAGGATTTTCTGAGAGTAATGCTTTAGTTATGATTATGAATCCTGGCGTACAGAATCCACACTGAATCGCGCCTTCCTCAGCAAATGCTCTCTGTATAGGGTCAAGCTCACCATTCTTTGCTAAACCTTCAATAGTTACAACTTCCTTACCGTCAACATCAACAGCTAAGGTTAAACATGCTAATACAGGCTCACCATCAACTAGGACGGTACAGGCACCACATTCACCTAAACCACAGGAGTACTTAGTTCCTGTTAAGTGGAATTTCTCTCTTAGGACATTCAATAGTAGCTCGTTAGGTTTAACATCCACTTCCACTAATTCACCATTTAACTTGAATTTAATCCTTCTCATATTCATTCATTTCACCCCGTAGCTCTTCTATATGCCTCAATTAATGCATCCCTAACAATAACCTTAGCAACTTCTCTCCTATACCAAGCTGTCGATCTAACATCCGTTATAGGTTTGGTTTCAGCTGACGCTATCTCTGCTGCCTTTCTAATATTCTCTTCATTGAATTCTTTACCCTTAAGAAATTCCTCAGCACTATAAGCTCTTATAGGAGTTGGTGCAACAGAACCTAACGCTATTTTTACATCTTCTATACTTTTCATATCACTACCGACCTTTAGGGCTACAGCCACGTTCACTTTAGCTAAATCCATAGATGTTCTAGCTATTTTTATGAATTTCGAACCAAATCTTTTAGTAGGAGGTTTTGGAATAATTATCTCTAGAAGTAACTCATCAGGTTCACAGATAGTTATGCCAGGTCCTTTAAAGAATTCTGTTATTGGCACTACCCTTTCACCTCTCTTACTTATTAGTTTTAGTTTTGCTTCGTATATCATGAGTGGTGGTGCAGTATCTGCAGCAGGAGAAGCATTACACAAATTACCACCAATAGTTCCCATATTCCTAATTTGAACTGAAGCCATGGATCTTATGGCTTCATAAAGTGCTTGATAATACTTCCTTATGTATTCTGCCTTCTCAATCATTCTTAACTTAGTTGCAGCACCTATATGTATGGCGTCATTACTCATTCTTATAAAGACTAATTCTGGTATCTTCTTTATGTTTATCACATACTTTGGTGTCTTCCTACGAATCTTCATTTGAACTAATAAGTCAGTACCGCCAGCTAATATCTTAGCTTCCTTACCGAATTTACTAAGTAGTTCTAATGCTTCATTCAATGTTTTTGGCTCAAAGTACTCAAAGTCTATAGGTATTATACGTGTATTGAAGTAATTTATCATTGAAGGTTTAATATTTACGTTCGTCATTTTATCACCCCTTCTCTTTCTTTTTTAGTGCTTCGAGTATTCTTTCTGGTGTTATTGGTAATTCATAGAACCTTATGCCTAACGCATTTGCTATAGCGTTAGCTATAGCAGCTGGTACTGGATTAGCTGCTGCCTCACCTATACCTTTAGCTCCATAGGGTCCTGTAGGTTCATAGGTATGTGCAAAGTATACATAGAAGTCCTTAAGCTTTGGTGTATCTTGAGCTGTCGGTATCTTGTAATCTATTACTAAGCCCTTATTAAGTAGTTCACCTGTCTCAGGGTCGTATACTGTGTCCTCTAATGTGGCCCAGCTCCAACCCATCATGAAGCCACCGTGAATTTGACCTGCAGCTAAGTCGGGATTAATTACCGTACCCATATCAGCACCTGCGAATACTCTCACAGGTCTTACAATTCCTGTCTCAGTATCTACTTCAACCTCAACGAAGTATACGGTAAAGCTTGGTGGAGCCACTGTTGACCTGTAAGTTACGCTAGCGATTAACGTTCCCCAATTCTTTTGCCATGCTAATTTAGCTAACTCACTTAGAGTTATCCTCATATTAGTACCTTCAACATATATTACAGCATCGTTAACCTTAGGATCGTACTTTATCCTAATGGCTTCAAAGTTCACTGGTCTTTCCTTATACTCTTGCTCGAAGTATCTCACAGCTAACTCCTTAATCTTTCTCTTAATTTCCTGTGCAGCCCTCCTAGCGGCTTCACCACCTACGTAAACTCCTCTTGAGGCATGTGTACAGACATCGTAAGGCGTAAATGATGTATCAACAGGTACTACGTTTATCTTCTCAGGTGGTACTTGAAGTTCCTCAGCTATTATCTTAACGTGAGCATCTATAGTTCCACCACCGTGATCCTGTAGAGCTGTTACGTAATCTATAGTTCCATCCTCATTAACTTTGATTACTGCACCAGTGTAGTCTATAGTTGATCCTGAAATAGGTCCTCCAGCACCTGATGTATGGAATCCTCTAGCTACGCCGATACCTCTCCTAAATCTACCAGTCTTAGGTAACTTATTCCTCCTTTCCCAACCAATCCATTTCCTACCAACATCCATTAACTCAGGAACTCCATCACTTCTTATTATAGACCTAACTGTTGGTCCTTGACCCCAAAATATTTCACCCTTACCTTTGTAATTCTTAAGTCTAAATTCTACTGGATCTATACCTAATTCTTCAGCTAATTCATCAATTACTGTCTCTACAGCCCATGTTACTTGAGGATTGCCATAGCCTCTGAACGCACATGCCGGTACTTTATTAGTGTATACAGCTTTTCCTATGTATCTAATGTTCCTCCACTTATATAATGACACAAACCATCCTAATGCAGTACCTAATAGTGGGTATGCCTGAATTTGATGAGCACCTATGTCCATTATATTTTCAAATTCACCTGCTATTAACGTACCATCCCTCTTAGCTCCAGCCTTAATTCTGAAGTACATTTGGTAAGATACATGGTCATGCATCATATCTTCTTCTCTAGTTAGGATTAACTTGACTGGTCTACGAGCCTTTAAACATAATGCTACAGCTATCAATGTTACATGGTTTACATGAATGCTTGAACCGAAACCTCCACCTAAGTAGGTCTTCACTACCCTAACCTTACTTTGAGGTATGTCAAATAGTTGAGATATGAGGATCTTAGTATTATGTATGGTCTGTGTTGTAGACCATACAGTTATGCCTCCGTCAGGATCTGGTCTACATACGGCACCTCTAGGTTCTAATGTGAAGTGATACCTTCTATTAGTCTTGAATCTACGCTCGATAACTACATCTGCTTCTCTAAACGCCTTATCAACATCACCTTCACTATACTCTAATGTAGCTCCAACATTATTTTCTACTGTTATTTCAGTATTACCTCTAAGTATCTTCTCATGTATTTTCGGTGCTCCAGGCGTCATAGACTCAAAGGGGTCGAGTATGGGTTTGTAAACTTTCTCGACTTCAATTCTTAGAGCCTCTAAAGCTCTTTGTGCCGCCTCCTCACTAGGTGCGGCTACAGCTGCTATTGGTTCACCTACAAATCTAGGATGGTTGGTGAGTATTTGCCAATCCTTAAATGTATCTTCTTCAATACTTACAAGTCTAGGATTATAGAGCTTATTGGGTACGTCTTTCCACGTAATTACTACAGCACCTAATCGTTCAGCTCCTGATGTGTCTATACGCCTTATTATAGCATGTGCATAGGGACTCTTGAGTATTCTACCATACAGCATGCCAGGAAGCCATATATCGCTAGTAAACTGAGCCTTTCCGGTAACCTTAAGTTCCGCATCTTTTCGGGGAATTCTCTTACCTATAAATGCGAAACCCTCAATTACTGAGGTCACTTTTAATCCCGTGATTAGTCGTAGGGTACAGAAAAAAGTTTTTGTTAGGATGCTTATTACGTAAAACATTTAAATGTTTCTTCTACTTAGAGTATTTTACGTCATAATCAGGCGCTAATCCTAAATCTTTATTAGATCTCTTTAAAGCTATAATGAAGAGCCTTCCATTAATTATTAATGTCTCAATTATTACGTAACCCTCCTTAGATAGTTCGTTAACGATATGTTGTATCCTCACAGGTATAATAACACTTTCAAAAATTTTAACATCCTTATTACCTATGTTGTTTAATGCACTAAGTAATTCATTCCTTGTCTCCTCGTCTAAGCTATTTATATCTACACTCCTTAAGCTCGTATGCCATCACCTACTTATTCTTTCATTCTAATTAAAGTTTAATATATTTTATTGCAATTTAGGGTATGATTGGTTTTGAGGGGGTTATTGATGTATGGAGGTAATCTCATAGTTAAGAATGGTACTATAGTATTACCTGAAGGGATGTTTAAATTTGATATAGTGATAGAGGATGGTAGAATAGTAGAAATAGGTAGGGATATCCCCACTAGGACAGGGTTTGAGGTTATAGACGCTAAAGGCATGCTTATACTTCCAGGGATTGTTGATGAGCATGTCCATATGAGAGAACCTGGTTTGGAGTATAAGGATGATTTCACGCATGGAACTATGGCTGCAGCTGCAGGTGGTGTAACGACTGTTCTTGAAATGCCTAATACTCTTCCACCTGTCGATAGTGGTGCTAGAGTTAAGGAGAAGGCATCGTTACTATCATCTAAGGCTTATGTAGACTTCGCGCTTTACGGTGTGCTTCATGATGGAAATGTCGATAAGTTTGAAGACATTATTGATGAAGGTGCCATAGGATTTAAGGTATTCTTAGGACCAACAACAGGTAACATACCAGCACCATCAGATTCGTCAATTTATGAGATACTTTTAAAATCAGCTAAATACAATGTACCCATAGCATTTCATGCGGAGAATTGGTCTCTTGTCAAGTACTTTACTGAGAAAGTGAAAGCTTCAGGGAGAATGGATCCCAGAGCTCACTTAGATTCTAGACCACCAATATGTGAGGAGGAAGCTATACAAAGACTAATACTCTATTCTAAGAAAACTAAGGGTAAGGTACTTATAGTTCACATGTCATCACGTGAGGGTGTTGAGTTACTAAAAATGGCAAGAAGTGAAGGTATCAACGTATACGGTGAGACGTGTCCTCATTACTTACTCCTATCAGCTAATGACTATGATAAATATGGTGCTTTAATTAAGGTAAACCCGCCAATAAGAGAGGAACAACATAGGAAGTCATTATGGGAAGCAATAATTAATGATATAATAACCCATTTAGGCTCTGATCATGCGCCTCATGCAGAGAAGGAGAAATTGAATAAGGACATATGGAGTGCAGCAGCAGGGTTTATAGGAGTTCAAACTTTCTTACCGCTAATGCTTGATGCCGCACTTAGGGGTAAGATTCCACTAACCAAAATACCTGAACTAATGTCTAGAAATCCCTCTAAGCTCTTTAATTTATATCCAAGAAAGGGTACCATAAGTATCGGTAGTGATGGAGATTTAGTGATAGTAGATCCTAATGAAGAGTACGTAATAAGAAGAGAAGACATCTATGCTAAACACCCTATCACACCGTTCATAGGCTGGAAGCTTAAGGGTAGGATTAAGTACACTGTAGTTAGAGGTATGGTAGTTGCTAAGGATGGTAAGATAGTTGTTAGTAAGCCTGTAGGTATATGGGTAAAAAGGGGATCTACAGTAACCAACACTATTTAAAATTTTAAAATAAAATCGTATTATCTTCTATCAAATTTAAATGGAGAGACGTAATCACCCCATCTATTTCTTGCTTCTTTTAATCGCTCCTTTTGCTTCCTTAATACTTCAAATAAGATTGGCGGTGTATCTGGTATTTTCTCATATATGCTCCAAATTCTTTCAATCTTAGCTATGTGCTGCGGTATTCTCAACATGAACTCCTTCTCATAAAGCCATTCAGGATATTCCTTATTTAGATGCTTACTGAAGAGTTTTACTAAGTCTTCGTATATCGGTATAAGACCTGTTGGCGTCTTAATGGCACCTATTTCATTATGTACTCTCAGTTCCATCCACTTAAGCCATATCCTCTTATCAACTTTTTCTGCTAAGTAATTACCTTTCTCATCTTTAAGGAAGTAGTTTACACTAAATATCTTTGGTACAACCTTTAGTTTCTTAGCAAATTTCAGATGTAGCTCTATAAACTTACCTATAGAGACTGATAGGAAGTCTAGAATTGCGAATGGATTGAACTCTCTAACACCTGCTTTTTCAAGTATGGCTGCAGTCTTCTCAGATTCTAGGGCTGCGGCTTTAGTTATTATTCCGTGAACCCAGTCATAGGCTTCCTCAACGGGTACCCAAGTATCGGGATCCCTACCACCAAATATCATAGCACCTATGGGTACACCCATAGGATCATCAACATGTGGATCTAGATTCTTAAGATATCTTAATGATATGGTAAACCTAGCATTAGGATGTGATGGCCTTACCTCTCTTCCGCTCTCATCCTTCTTTCCCGGCCACCAACGACCAGCATAATTTATACCTGATCTGGGTTCTTCAGCTTTGCCATTCCACCAGACCTTACCTTCATCTGTGAGTAGCACGTTTGAGAATATGATTTCATGATCAGGATTTATGAGCATCTCGTATAGCTGAGGGTCATCAATAGGATTAACGCCATCAATAATTCCGAACATTCCTATCTCGGGGTTAACACCTCTTGCTATTCCATTAACCTCCTTAATTATTGCTAAGTCATCACCAACTATGGTATCTGATGTAAATGTTGTTGAAGTCTTACCACAACCAGCAGGAAATGCGCCAGTAAAGTATGTTATCCTATCGCCAGGTCCTTTTACACCTGCTATAAACATGTGTTCACATAACCAACCCTCTTGGTATCCTTTGTAAATACATAGTCTAAACATGAGCTTCTTAAGACCTATGGTGTTACCACCATATTGTGTGTTTACAGAGTAGACAGTATAGTCGTGTAGATCTATGTAAATTCTTCTCTTATCTATATTCTTGGCCCATCCGTTCTCGTCACGTTCACCAGCTGAATGAAGAAATCGAGCGTACTCAAGATTTGGAGCTCTCTCTACGAACTCATCGTAGCATACTCTGTATAATATGTTTTCGTTATGAGCTACATATGCTGAATCAGTTACTTGAACAGCATGCATTGTGAATGGTGATCTCTTAGGACCAAAGCAGTAGAAACCTACGAACATCACCTTACCTTTCATCATACCTGGCAGTATTTTCTTGATTTCCTTCAATCCCTCCTCACGATCTAATGTATTGATGTAGGGTATTTTCTGACCTCCAGGAAGTAATATCTTTGTGTTTTTTCTATCCCTAGCTAGGTCTCTGGGACCATCGAAATGTACTGTATGTTTAGGATATATTGTTGGTAATTCCTCTCTATTCTTTAAGGCCATCTTACGTACATAATCAAAGTCTTCCTCACTGGTGATTAAATAGACTGAGTCAGGATTAGCGATAACTATGATGTCAGCAATCCATCTATGTAGTTCCGGATCCTTTATTCTTAGCAACTTCTCCAACATCTCCTTAGACATCTTACTTCTCAAAACACTCATGTAATCATAGTCCTCATTTATTAATCGCTCTCGAGGCATAGCTCAAACCCTCCAAGTGCCAGTGCTAGAACATGTATAGAGTATTAATGAGCAATTATAAACCATAATGAACGAGTCTAAAACAGTTTCAAATACATAGAGGATAAGTTAACAAACGTAATGCCTATGTGCATGGAAGTTGAGGAATTGAAACCTTAAATTACCCTACTTGAGTACTCTTAGTGTAAGTGTAAGGTTAGGAAGGGGGTGTTGTTATGGGTGTTGTGGAGGATCCTTACACTCTCATAGAGAAGTGGCTTAAAGCCAAGGAGTTTATAGTTGTTGGTAAGGGTATTGAGAGAGCTGATGCATTAGATAAGGCGCTAGGTAAGGCTAAGTTCGTTGAGGATTATTATGAGAAGGGGGTATTATTCATTAAGCAAGTATTAAGTACCGAACCTCATGCTAGAATTAAGAGGATAATTAGAGATGAGGCATTAAAATTACCCGGTGTTAGGGCTGTTATCACAGCTGATGACATACCTGGTGAAAACCAAGTTGGTTATGCCTTACCTGATCAACCATTACTTGCTAGCGGTAAGGTTAGATATTTTGGTGAAACCGTAGCCTTAGTTGTCGCTGATGACTTTGATAAAGCTTTTGATGCTGCGGAACTCGTTAAGGTTGAGTACGAACCTTTACCAGCATTATTGGATCCTCTTGAAGCAATGAAGAGGAGTGACGTATTAATACATGATGAAATAGGTAGTAATATAGCGTTTAGGACCAAAATAAGGAAAGGCAATGTAGAGGAGGGTTTTGCTAAATCTGACGTAATAGTAGAGAATGAGTATAGAACTCACCACCAGGAGCACCTATATCTTGAACCTGAAGCTGCATTAGCAATTCCCGGACTTGATAATAGAATAACGATCATAACTGCAGCACAACATCCTCACTTAGCTCAAGCAATTACGGCAAGGGTTCTAGGTATTCCAGCAAGCTATGTTAAAATTGTAGTGCCATACTTAGGAGGTGGTTTCGGCGGTAAAGATGATGAGGGACCTTTAGTAGCAGCTAAAGCAGCATTAGCTGCTTACATTACTGGTAAACCAACATTCCTAATGTATTCACGTGAAGAATCTATGATGATTCATCCAAAGAGGGAAGCAACGATAATTAAATATAAATCAGGTGCTACAAAGGATGGCAAATTGATGGCAATAGATGTAACAATAATACATGATACTGGCGCATACGCTAATAGAGGTCCATTCATCCTTTGGAGAGCATCAGTACATGCCTCAGGACCTTATGAGGTACCTCACGCTAAAGTTGATGGATATTGTGTGTACACTAATAAGGTACCTCAAGGTTCATTTAGAGGCTTCGGTAATCCATCAGTTCAGTTTGCTGCTGAAGCACAAATGGATGAGTTAGCTAAGAAGCTAGGTATGGATCCAGTAGAATTTAGATTAAAGAACATGTTAAGACCTGGTTCAAGAACCATAACTAATCAGCTATTAGAAGAGTCAGTAGGTATTGCCGAAGCTGTTGAGAGATTAGCTAAGGTAGCTGAATGGAGGAAGAAGTACGTAGAGTACGGTAAGGAGAAAGGTAGATATAGAAGAGGTATTGGTATAGGTGTTGCTTGGCACGGTATAAGCACTAGTAGAGGTGTTCCTGACTGGTCTAATGCAGTTATAACGATAGAGAAGGATGGTTCAGTAACTGTGAGGACAGGTATAGTTGAGATAGGTCAAGGTTCGCCAAACTCATCACATAGGCAAATAGTTAGTGAAGTACTCGGTGTTCCCCTAGAAAAAGTAAGGATTGTATTTGGAACAACTGATGCGCCAGATACTGGAGCAACTCATGCTTCAAGAGGTACTAGTATAGGTGCTATAGGTGTTTTAGTAGCTGCTGCTAGGTTGAGGGAGAGGCTAAATAAGTTAGCGGCCGAACTCTTGGGTGCATCACCATCTGATATAGTAATCAAGAATGGTAAGGTCTACGTTAAGGGTAAGGAGGATAAATACATAAGATGGGAGGACTTAATCAAGGAGGCATATTCAAGAGGTATTGAAATGTCAGCAACAGGATACTTCTTCCTACCTAAGGGTAAATTCGATGATAGAATCGGTCAAGGATACGCATACCCAGCATATAGCTACGTGGCCGTTATAGCTGAAGTAGTAGTTGATACATACACTGGAAAGATAAAGGTGACCAGAGTATGGCCTGCATTAGCGGCTGGTAGGATAATTAATCCAACACAAGTTGAAGGACAAATTGAAGGTGCTGTTGCTCAAGGTACTGGCTACGTGTTAATGGAGCAGTTAGTATTCGACGAGAAAGGTAGGATAGTTAATCCCGATTTAACTGACTACGTTATACCGACGGCTATTGACGTACCTAGAGTTGAGAAGCCTATCTATGTCGAGGATCTATTCAGATATGGGCCATTCGGTGCTAAAGGTGTTGGTGAAATGGCTTTAATACCAGTACCTGCAGCCATATCCAACGCTGTAGCACATGCCTTAGGATTTAGGATTTACTCTCTACCATTAACACCTGAGAGGGTATACTTTGAGATAAAGAAGAGAATGGGTGGGAGGTGACAACATGTTCTATAGGTTACCTGAATTCAATTACTATAGACCTACAACACTTAAAGAGGCCCTATACTTACTATCAGAACTTGAAGATGCTAAGGTATTAGCGGGAGGTACTGACTTACTTATAGATCTTAGAATAAGGAGGTATAGACCTAAGAACATAATTGATATATCAAGACTTAAGGAGCTTAAGTACATAATTGATGAAGGTGACAAGGTAAGGATAGGGTCATTAACCACTCTGCAAGAACTAATTGAATCACCAATAATTAAATCTAAAGCTCCCTTATTAGCTGAGGCTGCCTACAACATGTCATCATGGCAGATTAGAAACATAGCTACTATTGGTGGTAATTTGTGTAATGCTTCTCCTGCTGCAGATACTGCACCACCACTCATGATATACGAAGCAAAACTAAAACTAATAAGTATCGAGGGAGAGAGAATAGTACCTATAATGAAATTCTTTAAGGGGCCCAGAAAGACTGAGTTAAGAAGTAATGAAATCTTAGCTGAGATTGAGATACCCTACGTTAAAGATGTTGGTACGTCATTCATAAAATTAGGGAGAAGGGATGCATTCACATTATCCATAGTCGCTGTAGCTACAGCTGTTATTGTTAAGAATGGTAAATTTGCTGATGTAAGAATATCGCTAAATGCCGTAGCTCCAACACCTGTTAGAGCTTACACAGCCGAGAATTACCTTAGGGGTAAGAATGTAACTATAGATGAGATAAAGAAGGCCGCTGAGCTTGTGCTAAAAGATATATCACCAATAAGTGATGTAAGAGCATCAGCTGAGTATCGTAAAGAAATGTCAGTGTTATTAACTATCGATTCAATAGTAAGGTCACTTAATCGTTTAGGTATTAAAGTTGAGAGGTGGGAGTTATGAAGGTATCATTCATATTAAATGGCAAATACGTGAGTGTGGACGTTAAACCTAATGAAATCTTACTTGATGTATTAAGGCATAGACTAGGCATTAAGAGTGTTAAGAGAGGTTGTGAACGTGGTGAGTGCGGTGCATGTACGGTTTTACTCGATGGAAAACCCGTATATTCATGTATGTTATTGGCAGTACAGGTTGATGGCCATGAAATAACCACAGTAGAGGGTTTAGAGCATGAATTAAGGCCTCTAATTAAAGCATTCACTGAGGTTGGAGCTATACAATGTGGTTACTGCACTCCAGGGATTCTATTAACAGCTTACGCGCTACTAAAGAACTCCTCTGATGAATTAACGGAGGATGATGTAAAGAAAGCATTGGAAGGTAACCTTTGCAGGTGTACCGGCTATAAGAAAATAGTTGAAGCAATACTTCAAGCAAGAAAATATTATAAGAAAATATAATAATACACTACTTTTTCGTAATTAATATTATCCCTTCTTAAATCAAACTACTTTTATTACTTAACTTCAGACACGTAAATAAAAGTATTTAAACCACTCTTTAGGAGTTATTAATGTAGGAGGTCTTAATCATGAGATATTTTAAAGGCGTCTCAACCACGACTCTAATTGTAATCGCTGTAATAATATCCATACTAATAGGTATAGGCATAGGGTATGGCATTGCCTCAGCAGTGGTAGCACCAACTACTGTGACAACCACTGTTAGTGTACCGACGACTGTGACAGTCACAACAACATTGGCTCCCGGAGCTCCAGCAACTGTAACAATTACTAAGACAGTAACAACTACAGCTGTACAAACCATTACAACGACCGTAGCGGCAAAGCCGGCCCCCAAGATAAAGGAAATAACTATAGGTTTACTAGAGCCATTAACAGGCGCTCACGCAGTTTTCGGTCTAGAAGCTAAGCAGGCTGCCGAACTAATGGTAGACATAATAAACAATGAGCTAGGAGGTATTAAGTCCCTTGGTGGTGCTAAACTCAAGTTAGTCGTTGAAGACGTAGGTGAAACTCCAGAAACGGGTAAGTTAGCTGCTGAGAAAATTATATCGCAGTATCATCCACCAATAGTTCTAGGTGCCTATATTAGCAGGATAACAGCTGGTGTAGCTGAGGTCACCAATAGAGAGAAGGTAATATTAGTCATGGATGCCTTAGTTGATTACCTAACACAGAAGGGCTGGAAGTATGTATTCAGAGCTGCGCCCAAGGCTAGCGACCATGGAAGATCAGCAGCTAGGTTCGTATTAGAGATGGCTAAGAAGCATGGATTAACTATTAAGACAGCAGTAGTTATGAATGAGGACTCAATATTCGGTCATAATGTAGCTGAAGGAGCTATTGAGGTGTTGAAGAAGGCTGGCGTCAAGATTTTAGATCACATAGAGTATCCATACAACATAGCTGATGCGACACCTCTAGTTAGTAAGCTCATAGAGTTAAACCCAGATATAGTCATATCAGTACCCTACTTCCATGATGGAGTACTAATAGCTAAGGCAATTAAGGGTATGGGCTTTAAGCCTATGTTCATTGCTGGTGCAGGTGCCTGTGGTTACACAGATCCGGACTCAATTAAGGCAGCTGGCGATGCGGTACTATGGTACACCAACACCTACAGCTATAACCCAGCTAGACCAACACCATGGAACCAGTACATAGTGAAGAAGTTCATCGAGAGGTATGGTAAGTTACCAACTGAGGCCGGAGGTATCGTATTCTACTCAATGATGGTGATTAAAGAGGCGTTAGAGAAGGCTGGAGAGATGTTCCCAGATGATCCACTAAACCCGGACCACTTAAGACAGGCGTTCCTAGCTCTAGACCTAGAAGATAGGTTCAGTATTGCTGCACAGCTATACCCAACTGGTAGGATAAAGTTCAATGAGAATGGAGACAACATCTATGCAGGTACAGCTGTACTACAAGTACAGAGAATTGGTGGTGAGTTAAAGCCTGTAGTAGTATGGCCTGATGCAGAACCCGGGGTACAACCAATATTCCCAAGACCTGACTGGCCTGGTGCTAAGGGATAAGAGTGATTTTCATTTTTACTTAATATACATATTACTATTAACAATTTTTTACAACAATGTTTTTTAATAAATTCCTCGGTCTATCCTTGAGGAGGATATATTTTAAATACTTACACCCAGATTCACTAAATGTAGTAAGTGCTCTGAGCTGGTGTTAAGCTATGATGGCTGTAGAACCTGTACTAATAGTTAATGCGCTCTTGAACGGAATATTTGAGGGTCTACTTTATGCATTAGTAGCTTTAGGTTTAGCACTAATATTCGGTGTCATGGATATAATAAACTTCGCTCACGGAGACTTCGTAATGCTTGGAACATATTTCACGTATATAATAGCTACGGCTTTACTCATAGATCCAACGCTTACAGCATTCATAACAGTACCGCTATTCTTCATACTAGGTATAGCTATATATAAAGCAATTATAGAGCCTATATTAGGTGCTGAACCATTAATACAGATAGCAGTTACTGTAGGATTATTAATGATATTAAGAAATGCTGCATTAGCTATATTTCATGCTGAGCCAAGAGGTGTCCCATTCACATTCTTTAACGTGCCCTTAAGGATAGGTCCTATAACCATAGTATTATCTAGAGTCATAGCTGGAGTTATTAGTTTAATCCTACTCATCATAGTACACTTACTACTAACTAGAACTACATGGGGTATTGCTGTTAGAGCAACAGCTGATGATAGAGAGGCAGCTCAGTTAATGGGTATAAACATTAAGAAGGTATACTCAGTAACGTTTGGTTTAGGCATAGCTCTAACAGCAATAGCAGCGGCACTTATAATGACATTCAGTAGGGCAGACCCCTACGTAGGCTTACTTTACGGTTTACTCTCATGGGTTATCGTAGCCATGGGAGGCTTAGGAGGCGTCATGGGTGTGTTATGGTCAGGGTTAATCATAGGTATCATTGAGAGCTTAGGTATGACCTTAGTGTCTGCAGGTGCTAGAGAGCTCTTCATCTACCTAACATTCCTTATAATCATATGGTTAAGACCTAGAGGTCTATTTGGTAGGAGGTGATAGTGGATGAAGTTAATGGATAGAAATACTATCTTATGGCTCGTTGTTGTTGCAATAATCTTCTCATTAATGCCTGTTGCTTTAGGCTTTAACGCATACTATGTGTACTTAGCAGCGCAGATAGTCCTCATGGCTATAATGGTACTAGCATGGAATATCATAGGTGGTTATGCAGGTCAATTAGACCTTGCAGCTACGGCATACCTAGGCACAGGAGGTGCTGTAGCAGGTCTCCTACTTACATTTTACGGTATAACGCCATGGATAGGTATGCCCCTAGGAGCTCTAGCAGCTGTTGGGTTAGCTGTTCTCGTGGGTTATCCAACGTTTAGATTTGGAATAAAAGAAGTATGGTATGCGTTACTTACAGCTTCATTAGTAGTTATAGTGCAGAGAGTGTTCTGGCTAATCTATGGATCAACAGAGATATACTTACCATACTATGAATGGTCATGGTACTATCTGAGGTTCGGTAGGTATGAACCATTATATTACATGTTGGTTGTTATACTACTCTTTGTATTATGGATTAATATCGTAATTAAGAAATCTAGACTAGGATACTATTTAGCCGCTATTAGAGAGGATGAGTTAGCTGCTGAGGCATTAGGTATTGATGTCCGTAAATATAAACTTTACGCGTTAATAATCTATGCAGCAATCCTTGGATTTGTGGGAGGTATTCAAGTAAGTCTAACTAGCATTGTTACTTATAGGATGTTTGACCCATGGTTAGCCATAGTAGTCGCAGTAGTAGGAATTATCGGAGGTTTAGGTTCAATACCCGGAGTGCTGGTAGCCGCTATTGTGTTAAGAACTATTGAGGAATACTTAAGAAGTACATTAGGTGCAGTTATACCTGGACTATATTTACTGATTTACGGCTTACTAATAGTTATTGTAGGTGTCTTGAAACCTGAAGGTATTGGAGGATTTATTGAGTCTTTAAAGAGAAGATTACGTAGGGGTGGTACCTAATGAGTAAGGTCATACTTAAGGTTAGAGACGTTGTTAAAAGATTTGGAGGACTCATTGCCGTAAATAAGGTTACGTTTGACGTCCATGAAGGTGAGATACTAGGATTGATAGGACCTAATGGCGCTGGCAAAACAACGTTATTTAATTGTATTACTGGTGTTTACAAGCCTGAAGGAGGTAGGATATACTTCATGGATGAAGATATCACAGGTTTACCACCACATAAAATAATTAGTAAAGGTATCGCAAGGACTTGGCAGAAGGTACGTCCATTTAGGAAGTTAACAGTTCTTGAAGCAGTTACTGTTGGTGCCTTACTAAGGTATAGAGATGTTGAAAAGGCTAGAGAGAAAGCAAGTGAAGTACTTGAATTTATAGGTATACCAAAGCAAGACTTCAATAAATTAGGTAGTGAGATTACGCTAATAGAGCATAAGCTAGTAGACCTTGGTAGGGCATTAGCTACTGAGCCTAAATTACTTCTTCTTGATGAGGTAGCAGCAGGTTTAAGGCCTCACGAGATGGAGAGACTAGCTAAGGTACTACTGAGAATTAGGGATGAATTAGGGATAACGATGATTGTTGTTGAGCATGTTATGAGATTCGTAATGAACTTAAGCGAGAGAATAATAGTTATGCATGAAGGTAGAAAAATAGCTGAAGGCTCGCCTGAACGGGTAGCTAATGACCCTAAAGTTATTGAGGCATACTTAGGTACTAAACTTGTGTAAGGAGGTGGTTCATATGGCTCTACTAGAGTTACGTAATGTTGAAGCAGGTTATGGAGAATTCAGAGTTCTACGTAACGTTAGTTTGAGGGTTGAGAAAGGTGAGATAGTAGCACTAGTGGGACCTAATGGTGCTGGTAAAACAACTACATTAAGAACTATAATGGGTATGACAACGCTATACTCAGGCGATATAGTATTCAATGGCAATTCAATAAAGAAATTACCAACATATAGAAGGGTCGAACTTGGAATTACTATGGTGCCTGAAGGTAGAAGATTATTCAACTCACTAACTGTTTATGAGAACTTACTAGCAGGTGCAATAACTAAGAGAGCTAGAGAGAAGTTGGAGGACAGTCTTGAATTTGTGTTCACACTGTTCCCACGCTTGAAGGAGAGACGAAATCAGTTAGCTGGTACATTAAGTGGTGGCGAATCTCAGATGTTAGCTATTGCTAGAGCGCTTATGGCTAGACCTCAAGTACTATTACTCGATGAGCCTAGCTTAGGCTTAGCACCGAAAATAGTGTTAACGATATTTGATGTAATTAAGAAGTTAAGAGATGAAGGAGGTGTAACAATACTACTTGTTGAGCAACATGTTAAAAATAGTTTAGAAATAGCTGAAAGAGGCTACGTTATGGAGTTAGGTAGGATAGTTCTTGAAGGAGATGCTAAGAAACTGCTTAGTGATGAGAGACTTAAGAAGGCATACCTAATAATATAAAATCATGAATAAGAGAAGTGAAGTTTTATGGACGTTTATATTATTAGATTCACTTACACTTAATTATAATTTCGTAAAGGTACCTGTAGCTGATAATTGGATTAAGGAGTTTAAGTGGGACCTGCTTGAGGGCCTAAAATTATGTAGTAATAGGTATTGCTATAGTTCTAAAGTAGAATCAGCATTATCCATAATGAGAGAGTTAATAAGTAAAGGCTTCATAGATAGCTCATACTTAGCTAATAGATTTTCCTCAGAGTTAAGAATAACCGACAGCATCCGGAAATACAGCATTGTAACATCTACAGTCATTAGGTATATAAGGTCAGGAAAATCATGGTATGAGTCAGTACTTGACGTATTAACAAAGTTTAATATACCTGATGATGAAGCCGTCGTCAGGTCCGTACCAATACCGCTCTTCTTCAGTGAGCTCAAAGATATTATACTTAATACCGAACGCCAAGCAATGGCAACACATATACATCCTGAGGTAATAGATTCATCGAAAGCTTACGCAATATCATTACATCTAGCCCTTAATAATTTCAGTCACTGGGATATTTTAGAGTACTTAATTAATACGCGACTTATAGAAGATAGATTACTTAAATTGAAAGTTAAATCTGTAGAGGGATTAATTAATAAAAAACCTATGGATGTAGTTAGAATACTAAATAACAATTACTTAGCGATTCCAACATTCACTACAGCACTTTACTGTGTATGTAGAAGTGAGGCTGATCTCATAGATAGTGTACTATGTTCTATTAGTTTAGGTGGTGATGTGAGTAGTAGAGCAATAATTGCTTCAACACTTTCAGCAGCATTGAGAGGCTTACCTAGTGAGTTTAAATCTAGAATTGAGGAAGTGGATAATTACGAATATATAGAGGGGCTCATTAAGCAATTCGCGGCTAAGGGACTACATAGTAGTGATGTATCTTAAGTTCGTTTCTTAGGTATTTCTCTAAAGACTATATGAATAATACCATTGCTAACTCCTTGATTTATCAATGCGTTTATTAGCAGTCTTGTAGTTACGGTTAATTTTAGATTTAAAGCTTCCCTTAAATTAAAGAAGCCTATGTCAAGTACTTCTTCATTAGGTCTTAATTCACCTTGATATTTCCTTACTAGGAAGTCTATTATTACGTAGTGATAGACTATCTTACCATCGATATCCTCCGATATGTACTCAGCTATAGCTATTAACGTAGGATTATACCCCTTCAATCCTGTTTCCTCTTCCAACTCTCTTATGACGGCTTCCTTGAGCTCCTCACCCAGTTCCACATGTCCTCCCGGTATTGACCATCTCTCAGGCGCTGGTGGGTATCGACGTTTTACTAGTAATAATCTACCTAGTTTATCAAATACGACAGCACCAACAGCTATTCTTGGAATGCTTACTTCCATATTAACCCCCTTTATAATGTTGAACCTCTATTTTATTTCATTTAATTAAGTAATTTTAACAGGTGTGGAACGTGAGGAAGGTATTAAAATGCCCATCATGCGGGACTGAATATCCGCCGTTTCCTCCTAAATTAAATTGCGATAATTGTGGATCACCACTCATACCACGTATTATGAACCTCAAATTTGAGGATGTTTACAGGAGAGTTAGTTATGGCGGTATATGGGTATTTAAGGACCTCCTAGTAAGTAGTGGTAAGAGTGAAGTCACATTAGGTGAGGGGCTCACACCATTAATTAAGGCTGTGAGGTTAGGCGAGTACTTAGGGTTAAGTAATGTTTTAATTAAGGATGAGTCAAGGAATCCCTTAGGTACATTTATTGATAGAGGCTCAGCAACATTAATGTCTGTAGCTCTTAACTTAGGATTTAAGAAAGTAGTTGTTGCTTCATTAGGTGATCTAGGTATATCGATTTCAGCTTACGCTAGGAAGGCAAAAATTAAAAGCTATGTAATAATGCCACACTCCATTACACCCTCAAAAGCCTACCAAGCACTTGTTCTAGCGGATAAGGTGGAATTTACATCAAGTTACGAAGAAGCTATAAGGAAGGTACTAAAGACTAAAGACTCACTACAAGTAACTCCACTAAATCCTTACCTACTTGATGGATATAGAACGATATATTACGAAGTATATTCAGAATTAGGAAAACACCCTGACGTACTCATAGTTCCTGTAGGTGATGGTGCACTAATGACATCACTATGGTATGCTCTAAAGGACTTGGGCGGTAAGACTATGATAATAGGTGTTAAGGGCTGCTCATCAACACCTCTACTAAAAGACATATGTGTTGAAAAACCTCTCTATGAGCGGGTAATTAAAGACATACTCCAAGATAGTGACGGTTTCATTGTTGAAGTTTGCGATAAGGACGTCATAGAGGCTGTAAAGCTCCTAGCAAATAATGAGGGACTTCTCATAGAGCCCGTAGGGGTTTCATCTATCGCAGGATTAGTGAAGTTAAGTATTAATGATGAATTGCCTAGCAATAAATTAGTAGTAACTTTAATAACTGGTGGAGCTCTTAGGGATGCCTCAATTCTTAGATTACTCACTGATAAACACATAATGCAGGAAGAAGGCCTTAAAATAGGATTTACTAAATTAAAGATCCTAGAAATACTAGTTTCTCAAGGTCCATTACACCCTTACGCAATATGGAAGGTCTTGAGAGATAGTTATGGAATAAAGATAAGTTTAAGAGTGCTTTATCAACATATTGAAGAACTAGAGAGGCTAGGATTAATTAAGATTAGTAATTATGAAAGAATTGGTGGGAGAGTTAGAAAGGTCTATGAAGTAACCTCTAAGGGAGTTAAGCTTCTAAGGTAGTATCTGTTAAGCTTGAAACTTTTTAGTGAGTAACCATTGAAGTTAAGGGATACTATATGGAGGTCGTTAAAGGCCTTAATGAAGGTTTACAATTTAGATATAAATTTAAGACAACATCAGAACATTCAGCAAAGCATGTAGGTACGGGTGATGTGGAAGTACTTTCAACTCCTTCAATGATTAAATTCATGGAGGAGGCTTGTAGATGTACAATAGATGAAAAACTACCTGAAGGTTACGTATCCGTAGGAACGTTAGTGAATGTGAGGCATGTATCAGCAGCGCCTGTAAATGATGAACTAGAAGTTAGGGGAATACTGCTAAGCATTGACGGAAGGAGACTTACGTTCTGGGTTGAAGCATTATGGAGAGGTAAGAAGATAGGTTACGGCATTCATGAAAGAGTTATTGTTAAGAAGAGCGAATTTATCGAAAGACTTCGAAAGTGAATGAAAGGAGACCTACTTACTAAGACACTAATGACTTAATTAAGTATTTAGTTACTATTGCGCTATTCTTCACGGTAGCATTTATGAAAGGTGTTAAAGCTGTACTACAGCAGTCAAAATTAGGAGATCTAAGTATTAGATGCGGGACATGTATTAGAAGATGTTTAATACCACCCGATAGGAAAGGATTTTGTGGAAATTACATTAATACCAATGGTATACTCTACAATATCGGTTACGGTAAGGTATCGGCTATTGAGTCTAGACCCATAGAGATAAAGCCTCTATTTCATTTTTGGCCAGGTTCTTACGCTACAACGTTTAGTGGCTGGGGTTGTAACTTTCTCTGTCCTTGGTGTCAAAATTGGCATTTAAGTAAGGTTCACCCACCAGGTAATGGTGAAGTAATGCCTCCGGAAACAATTATAAGACTAGCTATAAGGTGGGGTGATGAGGGAGTCTGCGCTAGTTTCAATGAGCCGACAATACATCTTGAATATATGCTTGACGTGTTCACCTTGGCTAAAAGAAGAGGACTTTATAACACCATGGTTACGAATGCCTCCTTTACTATTGAGGCATTAAAATTACTCAAGGAAGCTGGTCTAGACGCCATAAGCGCTGATATTAAAGGCTGCCCTGAGACATATAGAAGGTTCATGGGTATACCTAATCCTACTGAAATACTAAACGTAATGTCTGAAGCATTAAAATTGGGTATACATGTTGAGGCTGTATACCTTATAGTGACGAAAGCTAATGACTGGGATTACTGTGTTGAACAGGTCATAGAGTCCCATCTAAAGTACTTAGGCCCTGACGTACCGTTACATGTGAATAGATATTATCCAGCATATAACTACCACGAACCTCCAACAAGTATTAGCAAGTTATTAGAAGTATATAGTAAAGCAAGAAAGAAAGGTATTAAGTATGTTTACATAGGTAATGTACCATCTAATGAATACTTACACACCAGGTGTCCAAAATGCGGGAAAGTATTGATAGAGAGAACACACTATGGAGTTACAGGCTATAGATTAACTAATGACGGTAAATGCCCATTCTGTGGTTATAGAATACATATTAAAGGACCCTGGAAGACATCAAGTCGCTTAACCTCATGGTTCATATAATGACTAACAATAATAGTATTTAAGGTAGTATGATTTTATCAGAGTAGGTGTAGTGTTGTGGATGTTGAGGAGAAGGTAAGAGTAGTTTTAAGAAATACTGAAGAGGTAGTTACCATTGATGAATTACGCCAATTAATCGAGACAGGCGGTGGTAAGGGATATTTAGGCTTTGAACCTAGTGGTATATTTCATGTTGGGTGGCTGATATGGGCATATAAGTTTAAGGACTTAGTTGATGTCGGATTTAAAATGAAGTTATTAGCAGCTACATGGCATGCATGGATTAATGATAAGTTAGGTGGTGATTTAAACCTTATCAGGTATGCAGCTAATCATGTAGCTCAAGTACTTAACTCAATAGGTCTTGAGGGTAAATACGAGCTAGTATATGCTGAGGATTTAGTTAGTGACACTAGGTATTGGGAACTTATATTGAGGATAGCCAAGGTACTTTCACTAGCTAGAGTAAGGAGAGCATTAACAATAATGGGCAGGAAAGCTGAAGAAGCGGAGACAGATTTCTCAAAACTTATATACCCACTCATGCAAGTAACTGATATATTATACATGGACTTAGATATAGCTTTAGGTGGTATGGATCAAAGGAAAGCACATATGCTCGCTAGAGATGTTGCTGAGAAGCTTAACTTAAAGAAGGTTGTTGCTATTCATACACCATTGCTACCATCACTTGAGGGTTTAGGGAGAATGGATATTAAGAGTTTAGAAAAGGATGAATTCTACGCTGAAGTTAAGATGAGTAAGTCGAAACCTAAATCAGCAATATTTATAATAGATAGTGATGAGGAGATCACTAATAAAATAAGAAGGGCTTATTGCCCTCCGAGAGCAATAGAGAATAATCCTGTATTGGCTATAGCTAAGTACATAGTATTTAGGGGTGAGGAAAGGGAGTTCACAATAGAAAGACCTGAAAAGTATGGTGGTACAATTACCGTATGGTCTTATAATGAGTTGGAGAAACTATACGCTGAAGGTAAAATCCATCCTCTAGATCTCAAGAATGCTGTTGCTAAGTACTTAATAAGGATTGTAAGTCCCATAAGGAGTAAACTACTCTCAGATCCTAAGTCAAGGGAACTCATTGAAAATATCAAGAGTAAAGTAAGTAGATGACTTATTAAACACTTAATGGAATACTAAAGTAAAGCGCTCTCTCATCTCCCCCTTCTAATAGCTTATAGAGACTCCTTTTACAGAGCCTCCATATCAGGTTTAAATAAGAGTAGAAGGGCCGGGGGTGGCCCTCCCCGCCTCATTACGCCCCGAGACTCGGGGCTTTAGGCGGGGCCATTAATTCATTCAATTTAAGGCTTATTAAGTCTTCCCTCACCATACTTCCTCATATTTAAGAGTATGTCTGGCGATTCAATCTCCTCAAGACGTCTCTCTATTTCCTCAATCCTTAACTGTAAGTCCCTCAATACATTGTCTATAACGTAAATCCTACCTTTAAGATACGCTATATCTCTCTCTAACTTAGATATTAAGGGTGTTGTGACCTGCCCATTACCTTGAGGACTAACTATATTACCGTTAAGTCCCATCTTAATAAACATCTTTATAAGGTCGGTTAACTGAATACCCATATCACTAGCTATTCTCTTAAGCTCACTATACACTCTCTCTGGCAACGATATATGTACTGTAGGTATGTCCGCTCCCTCCAAGAGAAATACCTAGATCCTAGTATTTAAAACTAGCTACAATATGTACACTTCCTTCAATACTTCTCTATATGGCTTTTAAACTAAAGGGAGGAGAGAAGGTATTAACTCCCTCCGCACCGAAGAAAATCAAGGGTGTGCTAAGAGTGAGAGTTGTCACATTTAAAATAGATGAGGAATTACTTGAGAGATTAGACATGCTTGCAATGAAGTTAGGAATACCACGTTCAGAACTGATTAGAGAGGCAATAATAAGTTTCATCAATAATAAATCAAGCATTAGTGAATTAGCTAGGGGTAGGAGGTTAAGAGTTAAGAGAATCATTCTTACATAGGCTCCTTAAAAACTACGACTTTTGTTGATTCCCAAAGATCTAGGTCGTCCTTACTTACCTGCCACACATTACTATTTAATCTTACAACCTCTAAATCAACAATAGATAAGAAGTTATCAACAGGTGCTAATGGCAAGTTCACACCTCTTATCCAATAATGCATTGGTACTACTGCCTTAGGTTCTAATTCTTTAACAACCTCGTAAGCCTCCTTAGCGTCTATAGTAAATGTTCCCCCTACTGGGACCATTAACACATGTACGGGTCTTAACTTAGAAGCAGTCTCTGGGTCAAGTATATGACCTAAATCACCTAAATGAATTATGGAGATATTGTCTACATGAACCTTATATATGATTATGTTTCCTCTCCTTCTACCTCTATACTTATCGTGGTAAGCTTTAACACCTATGACCTTGTATTTACCGCCTACCCTGAACTCTCCCTCCCTCATTAAGTGTCTCTCACCTCCTGGTTTGAGCACCACGTGCCAGGCGTTATGATCAAAGTGATCATGAGTCATTAAGACTACGTCAGCCTTAGCTTCAGGAGGTTTAAGACCTATACTGCCTCCATCATGAGGGTCAATAACTATTGAGAAACCGTCAGATGATATTATCTCAAAGCATGCATGACCATGCCATTTAATTGTGACCACACGTACCCCCAAGATAATTACCTTAGCTAAGACTAAAATAGATTAACCATAATGCAAGAGGTTAAGGTACTTAATCCAACATACCTACACCTAGCTCCCTTATGAGCTTACTCAATAATGTATCACCAAGTATTTCACGGAACTTACTCCTTAAGCTCTTATTAAGTAATAACCATATTAATGAATCTATATGAAGCGGTGGTACTAAGCTTAGACGAGCTATCTTATTCCAGACATCAACCACAGCTCTTATATTTACATATAACTCTCTCCAGCTTGTAGGCCCTATTAATAATCTTGAGGAATACGTCACCTTCGCAATTCTAGCATCAACAGGTATGGGTATATTCATGGGTAGAGGAGTTAGGTATTGCCCAAGCGCCTTTAAACCATAATAAGCCATTTTTATAGAAAAGACCACAGTCTTACTTTCAGGTTTTGCCTTGAGCAGTCCATAAGTTAATCTCCATAATTTTAAAAAGTCTTTATGTAATATAGTACTATATAATGACTCTAACATGCCTAAGACTTTAATTAACCTCCTTAGTTTAGCTTGAACACCTATCCTATTACACTTACTCATTCTTAAGAATTCATTAAATGATCTAAGTACTTGATCTTTTACATTAACTGTAGGATCTTGTTCATACTCATTGCATAATACGTCATTTTTGAAGAATTCACTAAACTCAAGCCAGTATAGTTCACCCTTACAGCTTAATTTATAGCTAATTAAGGCGTTTAAATATGATAGTAATGGTGTCTTTAATTTACACTCCTTCACTAATGACTTTATAGATATGAATTGTGGATCTATTAATTCAATATCAAGAATTTTACTCAAGCCAATACTCTTTAAAATGCTCGCTAATGCGTAGACCTTGGCATAATTTATCTTTATAACCATCCTTTATTACCCACTGAGAGCTTAGGTAAAAAACTACTTTAGTGCTAATTAAAACTCGTCTATTAGAGGTAATATTTGAGGGGATAGTGAATGGTAGTGAGTGGTTTAAGAAGAGGTATACTAGCTCCATGGGTACCTACAAGGTCTGAGTTATTACCATATATAATGTTACTTGCTAAGCCTAAGGAAGGTGACGTATTTTACGACTTAGGATGTGGTGATGGTAGAGTTGCTGTTGAAGCTAGTTTAAGAGGTGCGAGAGCCGTCTGTATAGAAATTAATAAGGAATTAATAGAAAAAGCTAAAGAGAGAGCACGAAAGCTAGGTGTATTCGATAGAGTGGAATTCATTAATGATGACTTCTTTAATGTATCATTAAGCGATGCTACTATAGTCTATATGTACTTATTAACATCAGTTAATAGAATGTTGAAACCTAAACTTGAAAGAGAACTAAGACTAGGCACTAAAGTAATAACTTTAGACTTTGAAGTACCTGGTTGGAGACCTATACACATACTTAGAGTGTCCTTAGGCTATAGAGATGCGACATTATACTTGTATGTAAAGGGCATATCTGATATTTATGGTGGTACCTCATTATACTAAGAATACCTCAGTGATAGTCTGCAATGAATAGAATAACATACATATTAATTGCAGGTGGTCCCTGTTCAGGCAAGACAACACTGGTTAACTCTCTATCCAATGAATTATCGAAATACGGTTTTAAAGTCTACGTTATTAAAGATTGGGCAAGGGAGTTAATAAAGGAAGGTAAAAGCAGTGGGGGACCTTTACCATGGACTAATAGGGTAGGATTTGAAGTTAAAGTTGTTAGTAAACATTTAGAGGACTACAGAAGAGCCTTAAAGTATTCACCCGACATCATAGTAGAGGACTCAGGACCTATAAGTGCCATAGCTTACTGTAAAATCGATAAAGTAAAATTACCTGATGAAGTATTTAAAGAAATAATAGAACATGCAAGTAACATAGACATAGTAATCCTCACCCATATGAATGTAAATATGTACTTTAGAGATAGCGAAAGATGGGAAAGCAGGGATTACGCACTTAAAATTCATAAGGAAATAGTTAATGTACATAAAGAATTGTTAAGTAATAAAGTGTATCAAATATCGCATAGTATATGGCCTAAATCAAAATTGAGATACGTTATCAATTATATAATTAAATATCTTAAAAAGAAAGGATTGATTACTAAAAATCATCGTTAAATGGGATGTCTTAATAACCTCCCAGGCATCTTGCCCGTATGTTTACCTTTATCAATAACTACAACACCGTTAACAATGACGTACTCTATGCCTGTAGGATATTTGTGTGGTGAAATATATGTCGAAGTATCCCTTATGGTGTTATAATTGAATATCACTATATCTGCTTTAAATCCTGGCCTTATTATTCCCCTATCCCATAACCCTAACTTCCTAGCAGGTAAGCTAGTCATTTTCCTTATAGCTTCAGATAAGCTAATGAGTTTTAACTCACGTACGTATTTAGCTATTACCCTTGGAAATGTACCATAATTCCTTGGATGAGGTCTACCCTCACCAAACTTCCTGATAAGGCCATCACTACCTATAGCTACGAGTGGGTGTGATATCACTTTAGAAACTTCATGTTCATTCATTCCAAAAGCAATCATTTCAGTACTGCCTTCATCCTCTATCAAGAGCTTAATAATCACATCAAAAGGTTCTATACCCCATTTCAAAGCTATTTCATTGACCCTTAATCCCTCTATATCTCTATGTTTAGGAGATGATGATATCATTATATCATCCCAATCAAGTCTTCTACTACCCATTATGCCAACCCTCATCAACTCTTCACGTAACCTACTAATCACATCATCCCTTCTCAACCTCTTAACTAACTCCTTACTACCACCTTCTCTAACCCACTTAGGTAATATTGCTGAGAGGAACGTAGATGATGCCTCATAGGGATACGCATCAGCACTTACATCCAACCCTCTATATGAATAATCCTCAATGATCTTAAGCGCCAATAAAGCCTTCCCCCAATTAGGCTTACCAACTGCTTTAAGATGGGAAATCTCAAGTTTTACTTTAGTCTCCTTAGCTATATTAATGACTTCGAAGATGGAATCTAGAAGATTAGCTCCTTCATCTCTCATATGGACTGCTAGAACACCATCATACTTAGAAATAATTTTCGATAAACTTAGAAGTTCGTCACGATCAGCAAACATGCTAGGTACATAGATAAGACCGAGAGACATTCCAAAAGCTCCAGCCCTAAGCGATTCACTAAGTAATTCACACATCTCCTTAAGCTCCCTCTCACTTGGTTTAGCCTCATCAAAGCCTAAAATAGCGGACCTTATTGTGCCATGACCTACCAATGTAACTACGTTAATGCTTTTCTTGAGTTTATCTAACTCTTGAAGATAGGTATTAAAGGAATTCCATCTAATGTCGTAATTTTCAATACCTGAACTCCACATTAATTCCTTAATAAATTCTCTATTTCTCTCAGTTACTGGCGCTGGTGAAGAACCGCAATTACCTACGACAATTGTTGTCACACCTTGCATTACATAATTATCTGCTGTAGGTATGCTAAATATAGATAAATCACTATGATTATGTATGTCTATGAATCCTGGAGTTACATAAAGGCCTTCAGCATTAATTATTACCTCTGCTTTATAACCGCTTAAGTCGCCTATTTTTTGAATAGTATCGTTTATAATACCTACATCACTCTTGAATGGTGGGGCTCCGGTACCATCGATAATATAGCCTCCTTTAATAACTACATCAAAGTGGGACATAAACTTCATCCAATTATATTTAAATATGAAGTTTTATTTAATCTGACGTAAGGTTTGATTGCGGGTTATGTCTTTAGATTTAATTCCCTAATCAATGAACCATATTGACTCATAATCATATTAGCTATTCTTGAAGCATCGATTACTACCTTATTCTTCCCTCTACATTCTCTAAGAATCCATGACACTAAGTCTACGAGTAGACTATATGTTCTCATACATATCAACTCGCTCTTAGCTAATTTAATGTAATCACTCTTTAAACTCTTTAATTCTTTCTCATGCTTTAAGATGCTAATACCTGCTGAGAAGATCATTGTTATAGTGAAGAGAAATATTGTGAAGAGTATGGTACCTCTAATGGATTCAGGTATTTGGGTGGGTAGTAAGTACCATAAAACGGTAAGTAGTATGAAGCCTGCAATTGATGCATTAATAAATATTCTCTGAGTCTTACTCGTAACTGCCTCTATACATGACACAGCTAGATCTTCAGTTGTCATGCCTTTGAGTGGTATCCTAAAGGTGAATGATATACTGTTTCTTTGGAAATCCACAGAACATCTACCTAATTCCTCATGTCTGCTCCACTTAATTGTTACCTTAATGTATTTAACTCTAAATACTTCACTAATGAATTTCCTAGCAGCATTGATTAAGTTAGCCTTAAGCTTAGTAAAGTCACGAACTACTTCACTCACACTTACCCCACGAGATTAGCATTAAGAATAAAAATATGTATTTAATTCCACGTTAATCTAAAGGTATTGGTTAATTAGGTCAATGTATTTAAGACCACTACCTGTATTGACCAGTACCACAACTTCGTCTTTATCAATTAAGCCTTGCTCAAGTAACTTATGTAATGCCGCCAAGGTTGATGCGCTCTCAGGACATGGAAGTATACCTTCAGTTTTTGAGAGCTCCTTAATAGCGTCTAATATTTCATTATCACTAACAGCTATGGCTGTACCCTTGCTTTTCCTTAACACTTTAAGTATTAGGTAGTCTGCGAAAGGCTTGGGTACCTTAATTCCCGGAGCTATAGTTTTTGGACTAGTCCATACCTCGGTGTATTCCTTACCTTCATGAAACGCCTTAACTATGGGTGCACAACCAGTACTTTGTACCGATATCATCCTGGGTAGTTTCTCCTCTTTTAAGAGCCCCATCATTCTCAACTCATTAATACCCTTCCATATCCCTAATAAGCCTGTCCCACCTCCTGTAGGGTATATTATGACATCAGGTGCTATCCAGTCAAGATCCTCAACTATTTCATAACCCATAGTTTTCTTACCCTCCAGTCTGTATGGCTCCTTCATCGTTGACATATCGAATATTCCTTCTACATCCTTAACCTTATTTAATTCTTTACCAGCATCTGCTATGGTTCCCTCAACAAGTCTCAACTCAGCACCATACATCGTCATCTCGGTAAGCATTGCCTTAGGAGTATCCTTAGGTGCATATATAATCGCTTTAATACCTGCCCTAGTAGCATATGCTGCTAAGGCAGCTCCAGCATTACCGGATGAAGGCATACCAACCTTCTTAATACCTAGCTCTAAAGCCTTAGAGATAGCTACTGAAAGACCTCTAGCCTTAAACGTTCCCGTAGGATTTAGTGATTCATCCTTAATGTAGAGATTTTTTAATCCAAGAATCTCTCCCAATCTTTTCGCTCTAATTAATGGTGTAGCGCCTTCACCGAGAGAGACAACATTCCTACCATCCTTGACAGGCAGTAATTCCATAAACCTCCAAAGACCTAAGGATCTAGGTCTTCTTCTAAGTAAATCGCGATTCATAAGCGTTTTTGCATATTCTACATCATAGTCCACATAAAGTACACCGCCGCATTTAGGGCAAATGGTATTTATCTTATTAGGATCGTATGTAGCACCACACCTAGTACAATATACGGTCTTTAATGTTGAATTAATTCTTGTGGGTAACATTAGGTATCACAAATTTAGTAGTAGTGGTTAAGGTAAAAAATAGTAAGGAGGAATTTAATTTAAAATTATGATGCCCATATTCCTCTCTTGAAGTCAATAAGCTTGTAGAATTTAGCTATTGCTGTTGTTACAGTAAGGTCTCCAGTTACATTATTCATAGTCCTCATCATATCAAGGATAACATCTATACCTGCTATTAGTGGTATAACCTCAAGAGGTAAGCCTACTGATGTTAATGTTACAGTTAGCATTATTAAACCAGCGCTAGGTACTCCAGCAGCACCTACAGACGCCATAACTGCCGCAACAGCTAGTGTGGCTAGTTCTGGTGCTGTTAAGGTTCTACCAACGATGTCCGCAGCAAATATGGCTACTAAGGCCATGTATATAGCTGTTCCATCCATGTTTATGGTTGCTCCAAGAGGTAAGGTGAAGGAGTATAAACCTCTATCTATACCTAATTTCTCATCAGCAACTCTCATAGTCACAGGTAATGTACCAGAGCTACTCCTTGTAACAAACGCTGTTAACATCGCCTCAGAAGCTGCACCAAAGAACTTTACTGGGTTAATGCCAGAAATTAGTAGTATGGCTGTATAAACTACACCTATCTGTATAGCTATACCTAATGCTTCAGCACCTATTAGCTTAGCGTATGGCATAAATATAGCGACTCCCGTCTTACCTATAATTACAGCAATTAATGCGAAGACGCCGTAAGGGGCAACCTCCAGTACGAACTTGACGATCTTATACATAACCTCTGAAAGCGCGTCAAAAACTCTATAAGCTGTTTCAGCAGCCTCCCTAACTCTAGGTATATCTGAGACCCTAAGATACGCTAGTGCTATACCTACGAATAATGCGAAAATTATAGTAGGTATAACTTTAAATTGCGCCATGGCTCCAAACGGGTTAGTTGGTATCCATGAAAGTATGGTCTCTATGAAGCTAACAGGCTTTGGAGGCTTGTAAGTCACTCCAGGTAATGTGAACCCTAAACCTGGATGTACAGCTAAACCTACAGCTAAACCTATTGATACAGCTATGAATGATGTAATCACGTAAATAACAACTATGAGTCCACCAGCCTTACCTAACTTCTTAGGATCTATGCTTGCAGACCCCAACACTAGCGTGAAGAATATTAATGGTATGACTATCATCTTTAACAATCTCATGAAGAAGTCACCGAGAGGCTTTATCACGGTAATTGGCGGTCCTATCAGTAAACCAGCAATAATTCCTAGAATAAAGCCTATAGCAATCTTATATATTACAGGGAATGAAAGATATCTCTGCCAGAAGCCCAAATATACCCCCTCGTTACTTTACATTAAATGTATTACGGGTTAACTTAAAAACATTTCTAATTTTGAGATTTAGTGTGCATAATAGTGTTTTTTAGCTTAGAATTAATACCACCTTGATATCTTATTACAGCATGACTATTTTATCACGGTTAAGCCCTCTTTAATATCACTCTTACATCAACTGTTAAAGCACCTTTGCCTCTCTCGTATAGCATTATCGGATTTAGATCTATATCTTGTATTCTATCTATGTCTGTTATGATTCTTGAAGTCTTAATTAATATGTCTTTAATAGCCTCCACATCCCTTGGAGGCATCCCTCTATAACCTTCAAGTAATTTATATCCTTTAATCTCCTTGATCATGTCTTCAGCATCTTCAGGATCAAGGGGAGCTAATCTAAAGCTTACATCCTTTAGTAATTCAACGAAGATTCCGCCTATACCAAACATCACGACAGGACCAAAGGTTTGATCCCTGGTAGCGCCCACGATAACCTCGATATATCCTGGGTTAGCCATCTTCTGATACAACACACCAACTATTCTAGCATTTGGTGCATGCCTCCTAACGTTGTTCATTATCTGCCTATAAGATTTTACGGCACCTTCGATATCTTTAATGCCTAGTATTACACCTCCTACATCACTTTTATGAGATATATCAGGACTTACAACTTTAGCAACTATCGGAAATCCTATAGACTTAACTACTCTCTCAACATCATTTTCATCATAAACAATACCATACTTAGCAACAGGTATGCCGTAGGATTCTATGAGAGCTAATGCCTCATGTTCTAAGAGTTTCGATCTACCTTCAGATAAGGCTTTCTCAATTATATCAAGAGGTCTAGAAGACACGCGTATCCCTTAATGGTAAGGGGGAGGGAAATAATAAATATATTCCCTCACATATAAAGGAGGTTTCTTTTTATCATGAGTGTTTAATTAAGGATATCGGGGGTTATAATCTAGGCTCTCAACTCTAAACCACTTTTAATTGTTGCTGAGCAGGTATTTTGGTGAGTATTATTGCCTGATGTAAGGATATGGGCTAAAAATTTTCCTAAAACATTAAAATTATACTTAGATGACCCCTACCTTAAATCATGTACAGCTAAGGTATTAGGTATTCTAAGGGAGAAAGGTAGCAGGTACTATATTATTTTGGATAGAACAATATTTCATCCGAAGGGTGGTGGCCAACCGAGTGATGTGGGTATTATCAAAATTAATGGAGTTATTCTTGATGTTAAGAAGGTCTTAGACATTAATGATGTAATTATTCATTACGTTAAAGTTAAGGATGGTAGTTTAATTGTTGATAAATTCATTGGTAATACCGTATATTGCGAAATTGATTGGAACCAAAGATATAAAGTTATGAGACTGCATACAGCAGGTCACATCCTTGATTATGCCGTTCAAAAAGTCTATGGCAGTATCGTTAATACCTTGGATGCATTTCACGGTCCACCGGAGGCATATGTGGGTTACGAAGCTGAACCACCAAGTAGTAATATGGTGAATGAAATTGAGAGAATAGCTAATGAGATCGTAAGGAAAGGTAAAAACGTTAATCATGTATACGTGACTAAAGATAAATTGCGGGATGTTATATTTAATGCACCAAATATTAGTAGATTACCTGAATCAAGAATTTATAGAGTAGTCATTATCGAAGGTGTGAATGGAATTCCATGCACAGGAACTCACGTAAGGAATACAAAAGAAGTTGGTAATATAGAAATAACTAAAGTTAAAGCACTTAACAAAATGTTTAGGCTATATTATAAAGTCAAGTAACGTGTATCTTGATATTTAAGGATTACTTATTCTTCTCCACTTAACTAACATGTAAATACCTATAATAAAAACTAGGAATAAGGGTATTGAAGAGATTAATAACGTAATTAACCCTAAATACTGCTTACCCAGGACATTCATTAGCGACTTTGAATACCTAAATATAGCTATTAATAGAGCTAATTCTATCGTGATGACTATCACTATCGTGAAGAGAAATCTACGTATTAATGTCTCTAAGTATTGTGTAAACTCCTTACTAATATTCACTAATAGTTCATGTATTAATAGTTCAGTTCTTTTGATTAACCTATGAATTATCATGTAAGCTATTGGTAGTCCTATAGAAATACTTAAAATTAAAGCATTAAGACCCCATCTAATGTATATTTCAGATAATACTGTGTAAGCAATAAGTAACATTATTAGGATCTCGCCAACATTGTGTAATATAGTTTTAAATACGTGTTGAATTCTCTTGTGAGCATAACCCTCAACTAATCTCCTAAATCGTAACGTGACGTCATCCAGGAGTAATGCTGTATCACCTAAAACTTTACCTAAGAATTTAGATATTATATCATCCTTTACTGATATAAAACTAGAACTAAATAATGAAGCAAAGGTTATGGCTAATGCACTTATTGTTAAGACGTACGGAGAGGCTATACCTGCACTTATAGCGTAATAAGCGATAACTAAGGAGAGTTCACTAATAGTTGATAAATAAAGTCCCGCCTCCATACCTTGTCTAATCCCTAAACCACTAACCATGACTGATGAAGTTATTGTTGAAAAAGTGTGGATTATACACATTATTAATGAAAGTAGAATTAGTAGTGATAATGAATTAAGATCTATATGTATTGACGATATGTTTAATCCCATAAATATCAAGAAAAGTGTTAAAAATACTGCACGTACTGGTTTAAACATTCTCATTAATTCTTTAGATATTTTAAGGCTTGAGAGGGTCACCCCTGCTATGAATGCACCTAGGGCAGGACCTAGACCGAGATATGTAGTAATTAAGCCAAGAAGTAATCCATAGGATATCAGGAGTATTAAACCTGTATCATCAGGTTTAATTACTCTTGAAAATACCCTCTCTACTAATTCAAGGCTTAGGAAGAATATAGCTAGACTTAAGGCTACTACCTCTATAACAAATATATGAATAGGCATATTAATACCCTGAATCATAGCTAACGCTATAACTATGACTACATCCTCAACAGCAGCAACCATTAATACGGTTTTAAAGACTCCATTCCCACTAGGTTTGCACTCCTCAAGAAGTTTATATGTAAATATAGTACTTGAGAAGCTAGCTATAAGACCCAGTATAAGCGCATCATTAATATCAAGACCTAAAACTATACATGTACCGATAGTTAATGGTATAGCAATAGACATTTCAAATAGCGACAAATAGAGAGGAAAGCTACTAATTTGCTTAAGTTTAGTTACATGTATTTCAAAGCCTATCTCGAAAAACAGTAGCAAAATGCTTATCTCACTTAGATACGTAAGCACTACAGACAATTCCTCAGGTATCTCGGTTAGCAAACCAACAATAAGTCCTGCTACTAAGTAACCTATAGCTGGTGATAACCTTATCTTGCGAAGTAAGTTACCAATGAGGAATCCAAGCATAAGTAAGACTGCGAATATAGCGTACTGTTCAGTGAAGGGGTTTAATGCTGGCACTCCTAACACACACTACCTACTAATTATCATGGAGCACCGCATATAGAGCACCTTAGCACTATACTTTGTTACTAACTATGCTCACTATACTTACTGTTTACTCCCTAATCCCTTACACTTCTCTATACATTCATTATAACAGTAATTTAAACAGCTAGAGAAACAAGCCTCATGAATGTCAGCTAGTGCTCCAACTGGTGGTGGGCATCTACGATATAGACACTCCTCCTGACACTCTTCAAAGCACACATCCTCACATGAACGCATTAATGGCACCATATAAGTTGAGCGTTAAAAAGTAAATAAATGTAATTAGCTTTATACGTTAATAAGCACATCAAGAACTTGCCCTCCTTAATACCTTACCTCCACGTTTACCCGTTAACTCTCCGTCCTCTACCTCCACTACACCATTAACTATAACGTATTTTATTCCCTTAGGTCTTCTTCTAGGTTCTTTGAAAGTTGCTTCATCACTTATTAATTTAGGATCGAAGATAACTATATCAGCCCAAAAGCCTTCCCTGATTAACCCTCTATCCCGGAGTTTCAATTTCTGAGCTGGTAGTGATGTCATTTTCCTAATAGCTTCCTCCAATGTAATTAAGCCCTTCTCTTTAACATATACTTTAAGTACTCGCGGGAATGTCCCATAAGCTCTTGGGTGAGGCTTACCTACACCTATATCTAATCCATCAGTTCCTATCATTACATATGGATGACTAATTATCTTTTCAACGTCACTCTCATTCATCACAAAGACTATCATCATTGCTTTAAGCCCATCCTCAGCTATAATATCAAATACTACGTCATAAGGATCTTTCTGCATTAACTTAGCTATTTCAGCTATACTCTTACCTTCAAACTCCGGATGTGAAGGTGAGTAAGCTATTATAATTCCATCCCAACCAGCTTGCTTAACGAAATTCTCCCAATCATCTCGTTTCTCAATGAATTCTCTTAATTTAGCTCTAATCTCAGGATCTTTACATCTCTCTTTAAGTTTCTCCTCACCACCCTCATGAGCCCATGGAGGTAATATCGATGCTAAATAAGTTGAACCAGCAGTATAGGGATATGCATCAGCTGTTACGTCAATACCCTCTTCTCTAGCTCTCTCTATCAATTTTAACATCTCAGGAGCTTTACCCCAGTTAGGCTTACCCGTAACTTTAAGGTGAGATATTTCAACAGGTACTCTAGCTTCCCTTCCTATCCTTATAGCTTCAGTTATGGATTCAAGAACAGCGTTTGATTCATTTCTCATGTGTGTAGCGTAGTAGCCCCCATATTTAGAGACAACTCTGGATAACTCTATGATTTCCTCAGTTTTTGAGTAACAACCTGGCGGGTAAATTAAACCTGTAGACATGCCGAAGGCGCCATCCTCTAATGACCTAGCTAATAAATTCTTCATTTTCTCAAGTTCCTCTCGACTTGGGTCTTTAGCCTCCATACCCATAACAGCGATCCTTAAAGTGCCGTGACCGACTAGACCAACGAAGTTGGTACCTAGTGAACCTAAGTCTTCTAGCTTCCTTAAGTAGTCACCATAAGTGATCCATTCAAAACTTACCCTCTTACTAAGTATGCCTATATATGACTTAAGTACATCTAGGGTTTTTCTATTGACAGGTGCTGGGCTTATACCGCAATTACCACAAACTACGGTGGTGACTCCCTGATATAGTTTAGGCTTATTAAATAGGTCATCAAAGAATATTAGGTCATCGTGAGCATGCATATCAATGAAACCTGGTGCTACAACTAAATTCTCAGCATTAATTACTTCACGTCCTTGAGATTCGCCAATTCTACCTATCTTAACTATCTTTCCATTCTTTATTCCTATATCTGCCTTAAACCAGGGATTACCTGTACCATCAACTATCTTTCCATTCTTTATAATCAAGTCAAACTCCAATTACACACCCAAGAATATTTGAACCATAATATTTTATGTTTAAGCCTGACCAACCAATGTAAGTACATACCTACTTAAAATATACATGCTTATCTTAGAAGAGGAGGTAAATATTATGTGGTGTACCTATGAGTATTGAAGTCATAGACTCATTAGTTAGGAAGTATGAAGACGAAATAGTGGAATTCTTAAGAAATTTAATTAAAGCTAAATCATATAATCCACCAGGTAATGAAGTTGAGGTTGTTAATGTAATTATAGATAAGCTAAAAGAGGTGGGAATTAAGTACGAAGTTCTTGAACCGGCACCAAATAGAAGTAATCTAATATTTAATGTAAATCTAGGTAATGGTCCTACATTGCTGTTTAACGGTCATACAGATGTGGTACCACCCGGTGATTTATCTAAGTGGAAGTATGATCCATTAAGTGCTGTAGTCATTAATGAAAGGATCTACGGTAGAGGTGCTACCGATATGAAGGGAGGCTTAGCCTCCATGATAATGAGCATAATATTATACCTGAGATCGGAATCATTAGTTAAAAATATTAACGGCAGGATTGTAATGGTTGCATCAGCAGATGAGGAAATGAATAGTGACTATGGTTTAAAGTACTTAGTTAAAGTAAGAAGAGAGTCATTAATAACTGATTACGCAATAGTGGGTGAACCTACAGGAATGAGTAATGTTGGAAAGGCTATAATTATAGGTGAGAAGGGCGATTATGAAGTTCATGTTAAGATCTACGGTAAGAAAGCCCACTCAAGTGTCCCATTTCTAGGAGTTAATGCCGTAGAACTAGCATGTAACTTTGTACATAATTTAAGGAGGTTAAAACTACCTAAAGTTAAACCACCAATATCTAAACTTGACTTAATAAAGCAGTTCATTAGTGGAAGACCTAAAGTGATGTCTGGAAGGCCTAAAGGACCCTTACTCCAATACCTTAAGACAATCACGGAGACGATATACTCCGTAACGATGATTAGAGGCGGCTTCAAAGGTAATGTAATTCCTGATGAATGTGAAGTAGTAATAGACTTTAGGGTCGTACCTGGGCATAAGCCTGAGGATGTAGTTAATGCTGTGAAAAAATTACTTAATGACTTAGGGATTAACAAATTTGATATTGAAGTGCCAATAATCTTTGAACCATCCGTATTGAAAAATGGTGACGACCTGGTTAACGTCTTAAAAGAAGGAGTTAAGGTATTCTACGGTCATGATCCCATAGTAACTTTAGCACCTGGTGCATCAGATGCTAGAATATTAAGGAATATTTTAGGGGTGAAGACTGTTGTGTTCGGACCTGGTAATGGTGAATTAGCTCATAGTGATAATGAGTATATTGAAATAAATGATGTGTTAAACTCCACTAAGGTGTACATGTACACTATAAGTAAACTATTAAGCAAAAAAGAAAAATCATAAAGACTTAGGTATTTATTATTTTCTCCATAATTCATCAATTAGGCTTTGTATCTCCTTAGGTACTGGTGGTCTTAAATATCCTACAACTATTAGAGCTATTAACGATAGTATGCCTCCAAAGATTATTGGATCTAAGCCCCATGGGCTATAACCTAAGTATCCTAAAGCCCACCCTATAAAGCCTAATAAGATGCTAGCCAGTCCTGCATATTTATCACCTCTCTTCCATCTCCAACCAAAGAGTATTATGAATGCTAATGTAGCACCAGTTATGTCAGCACTCATAACCCATAAATCGAATATTGATGGTGCAACTAATGCAAGGACTAGAACTAGTACTCCAACCACTATCACGCCTATTCTTGATGCCTTAAGTATCTCTTTATCACTTGCTTTGGGTCTGAATAGGTATTGATAGATATCCCTCACGAAGTGCATTACGGAGACTAGTAGACATGAGTCTGCCGTACCCATTATTATGGCGTATAAACATAGAAGTACGAAGACCCCTCCAAGACCTAGTAAATCCATAGCCATTGTCGGGAATAATGTTTCTGGATCTTTTATGTTAGGATAGAGCACTCTGCCTGCAAGTCCTATGAAGCCTACGAAGAGTGTAAATGCAAGTATCGATATTACATAAGCTATCCAAGACCTATTAACTGTTCTTAAGTCCTTACCTGAGTAGACCCTCTGCCATAGATCCGGCCACGACATAATACCAAGTAGGAATACTAGAATCCATGCTAATGCTTGTACTGGTGTCACATAACCAAACAGACTTAAATGCTTCGGAGGTACTGAAGCTAGTATGTTACCAAAACCTCCAGCTGCTGCAACAGCAACGCAGAATAATACTATAACGCCTATGAATGTTAATATACCTTGTATTAGGTCAGTCATTGCTACGGACCAGAATCCTCCAAAGGAGGTATAAACTATTACTATTATAGCTGATATGACGACACCCCATTCATAAGGTATCCCGAATATTGTGTGAAGTACTTTGCCCATAGCCATGAACTGGAAAGCCGTTATTGCTGCATAAGCAAATGCTATCAATAATCCAGCTATGTACCTGATTAACCTACTCTGATACCTGTACTCTAGGAAGTCTGTTATGGTGAAGGCTCCAGTCTTCTTACCAAATTTCCATATTCTTGGATTCATGTAGATTACGTAGATTAAGTAGCCTATAATAGCACCTATGGTGAACCATAATTGGCTAAATCCCCTAATCCAAAACCAAGCAGTATAGCCTACAGTTGATGCAGCACCTATAATTGTAGCAATTAGTGTGAAGAACAGGATTAACGTACCTATTCTCCTACCACCAACATAGAAATTCTCAACATCCTTAGCCTCCCTCTTACCAACAATGTATCCTAATACCATAATGAATATTATGTATATTAAAGTCATAATTATTGCAGCTAACTGGAATTGCCCTGCTTCAACCAAGATATCACCTCCTCTTTATAACGGTATATAGTATTACCCTACACTTTTATTTGTTCCTTTCATTACTCCGAATGAGGAATATTTCGTGTATTAAAATGTGGAGTAATAAAATATGAATGTCCTCATGCAGACCGCAATAATGGGTTTACAGCTTTAAGTAATACCCAAGGTGTATGGTCATGGAACTTCTAGAGCTTATAAGAGTAAGGCGTATATCATTAAAAGCTCTTCATCATCATTAGAGGTAATAGAGAAATATTAGGATTTTGTATGGTAGGAATGAAGTCATTCCTTACCAGCTATAGTTACATTCTTAATTTTCACTATGGGACTGCATATGTTCATATGGCATTCAAGTCCTTTACCGATTACGTCTAAATTCTTACCTAACATATCATATATGCTGCCTGGTATAGTGACACCCTCAACAACATCAATGATCTTACCGTTATTTATCAAGTAACCATGGGTTAGCGTAGCATTCACCTGACCACTAACATGGTTTGAGAGCCATTGACCTATTGTTTTAGATATCATTAAACACTCTTTACAGTCACTTATAATCTCCTCAATTGATGCATTACCCTCATTAAGTATGAGGTTTGTTGCCCAAGGTCTAGACCTAGATAATGGTGAATCTCTCCATGCATTACCTGTCGATTTTTTACCCTCCTTTCTTGCTGTATAATGATCGTAGAGGAAAGTCTTAAGGATACCATTATTGATTATACTCTTAACTCTTGCTGCTACACCTTCATCATCGAAGGGTTTTGAGCCGTAGAGGAACGGCTTAAAGGGATCATCAATCATTGTTACTCTTTCATTAAATACTTGTTTACCTACCTTATCCTTAAGTGGTGATCTATTAGCTTGGACGTTATCAACAGTTATTGCTGGGGGAAATGACGCCATGACGATATCTGCAAACACTTTTAGGCTCAAACACTAAATCCATCCTTTTAGTCTTGATGTGTTTAGCTCTTAAAGCGTCAATAACTCTCTCCTTAACCTTAATTATTAATTCATGAAATTTTAGTCTCTCTAAACTCCTAGATACTACATAATCTGAATAAGTACTTTCCTTATCTGAATCTCTAGATCTAGCCTCAACACGCAATGTAGCAAGAGTACTTAACCTTTCCATTAATCCACCATAACTATTAGCTATTATATACTCAACCTCACTCATATCAAGCCCTAAACCTACGGGCTCAATTAATGGGCTCTTACTTGAAGTATTTAAAGGTTATTAAATACCAAGCTAGAAGCTTCATCCGTACTTAATTTAACAATTTTATCATCATAAATTGGTACGTTACCTCCCTTACCTAACTTAGATGGTAAGTTATGCCAGTATCTATCTTCATTTATTACCTTAGCTACTTTAATAGCTATCTCAAGCACTCTAATAGCATCTTCGTAGCTCGATACCTCAGATCCATAATAGGCAACTCTCTTACCTATTACAATCTTAAATCCTATTCTTACAATATCTCTTTGAATTATTCAGTCAGTTCTATCTTTACCTCCATTGATTTTCCTTGACCTTGTATTCATTAAGGTGACTTCAACTTTACTAGCGCCTAATTCCTCGACCTTACTGATTATTTTCTCTAAGTTAATTCGTTCCATGACCCGATTCTTCATCATTATTTACCACTAACAATTATTTTTCTAACCCTTATGTGGTGTCCTCCTAAGCCAACCTTAACGGTTTGGTGATCTTTCCCGCAACCACCGAAGACACTAGTTCTTATTCTTAAATCCTTACCTACAGCATCAACGCTCTTAAGTACATCAAGAATTAAACCACTTAGTGTTACACCTCTAACCATTTCCGTTCTTTCGCCATTTCTTATGATCCATGAAACACCAACACTAAAGGTAAATGTACCTCACCAGGGTTTACCTTCCACCAGTAACGCCTTTACCTGTCACGTAGATCCCTCCCTTAACATTCCCAATTAACTCTTCAACACCGTAGTCTCCAGGAAGCATGTAGTAATTTGTTTGTCTAACAATGGGTACTGAAGCATAATCCTGAGCCCTACCATTACCTGTTGCTTTCATACCTAACTTAACTTACTTGCTATATGTCTTGAAGTTAAGAATGACTTGAGGATGTCCCTCTCAACAATTACTGTCTTATCTTTTTCACACCCTCATCGTCGTAAGGAATGAAAAACCCCATTAACAACGCCTTCATCAACTATAGTTACGTTTTCACTAGCTACAGTCCTTCCTATCTTCTCAGATAAAACACTGGTATCTAGCCTCAACTAAGTCATTCCCATTTGCATGACTGAAAGCCTCATGGAGTAATACCCCCGCCACATCAGGGTCTATAACAGCTGTGTACATATCTGCTAGTGGCAATCCAGCTTTTGATGCTCTACTAGCTAGTTCAGATATTTCTTTGCAAATTCTTCCCCAATTAAACGATTCTATGAACTCATAACCAGCTACCTTACTACGACTATCACTAACCCTCTCTAGCCTCCCAGCTTCACCAGCAACTGAGAGCTGCCCTATACCTACCACGTTAACCAATACCTCAATTCTTGACCCATCACTCGACGCAAAGATCCCGTGATTACGTTGAATACCCATTCTTATTAAGGAAGATTTAACGTCTTGAATCTCAAGACTTACCTTGTTCACGAATAGAAGCAACTCAACCTTATCTTTTGGGCCAACACTTGAAGGATCAACCTTACATGGTGCTACGACCTTATCCTTAACAATTGGGACTTCAATTAGAGATGCCTTTCCGCTTTACCTTTTAATGCTCTAGCCGCTTCAATAGCCTTCCTAATAGCGTCCTTTACTGAATCCAGATTTAACCTACTCGTTGAAGCGTAACCCTGATATCCATCAACTATTACCCTAACGCCTAAACCTTTTCGAACACTACTCGAGTATTCACGAATATTTCCGTTCTCTATCGTTATAACTTCGTTATGTTGCTCACTGTAATGTATGTCCGATATGAAGCACCTAAACTGAGTGCATAACATAACTTAGGGGTCTCTCAAGATCTATTTTATTCATAACCAGGGTCCGCTATACACACTATACAAAAATTCTTAAACCCTAATCCTTATAGCTTCAGCGATAGCCTTAGTATAACAATCACCTTCTTACCAACCTTAGTCTATATAACTATACTCATTAAATTCAACTAATTAAGTACCATCTGACACATTATTAAGATTAAGGTTTAGCTGCAGCCAAAAGTTAGATTCCTTTAAATCATGACCTGTTAGTCATACCTTTAACCAGCTTCAAGATATTATAGAGTTGATGTCGCAAAGATACAGCATTGTTGCTTAGATTAATCATAATAAAATCTCGAGAAGTAGCGAAAAGACCGCAAGAATTCCGCACTGCTAATTTAATTTATTTATGCAGTAAACTTCATTTTGAAGTATTATCTGCATGATCTGACAGACCTTGAAAAGAAATTTAAGTAGTATAGAGATAATGTATTGGTTAGGGTGCTGTACGTGAGCGAAGTAGAGATTACCTCCTTAAAGATTAGGGTTGGTAAGAGATTCACGATCACTATCCCTAAGGAGGTCAGGGAAAAGCTGAACATTAAGGAGGGGGATGAACTAGAACTTACTGTTATAGGTAACAATATAGTATTAAAGAAGGCTATGTCTCTTGCGGAATTTATTGATAGTGTTAAGCCTAAAGGAAGTATCAAGATGTTCCTTGAAGAAAGGAGGTGTGAGGTAAGTGTTGAAGAAGAAAGGTATAAAGAACTTGCTGAAAAGCATAGTCATTGATACGGGCCCCTTACTTTTACCTCTCACACGGGAATATGGCTGGGATAGAATTAGGGAGCTTTTAATTATGCATGAGAAGGGTGAGGTTAGCCTTTACATAGGTTTATTTAATGTAGCAGAGTTAGTTTACATACTGCAGAGGTTAGGATTTGATACTGATGTTTCACAAAAGTATGCCAAATTGATTTCAGAAAGACTAAATATTGTCAATACTACTCGGTATGTTATGTGGATGGGTAAGTTACGCGTTGAGGCTTATAAACATGGATATAATATACCGTGGGGTGATATCTCATCAGCAGCTGCTGCAGCGACCTTAAACATTCCGGTATTGGTACTTGATGAGGATAAACATTTTGATCGAGTAATAGTACTATGTAAAGAGCTAGGAAGAACTGTAGAGATAATCCATGTAAAGGAGTTAGTTTATTGACATTACATTATAAAGGATTCACATAATATAATGCTTCATACCTTTTCATAATAGTAATTAAAAGATTGGGTACCCAATTAATAATTAGGGTTAGCTAATGAACTCAATGTTTATAGATATTGGTACTCTCCGATTACTCAACACATATTAATTAAAAGTATTGGAGCACAAGGGAGGAGAGCTAAGGTAATTAATACTCTTGATAAGTCATTACCTAAGTAGATCTTGGCAAGGACTAAGGAGGTTACGAGCTTCAGAGATGCTGATATAGACCTAACGGATATGATTACTCAAGGTAAAAACGTTTTATCAAGGTTAGTGAAGGAGTTGAGTAGTAATTCATTATTAACGGTACTGAATGCAATAACAGGCATTAACTTAAGACCTGAGTTTACTAAAGAGTTAAGTACTATGGGATTTACTAGGACACTTTTACCTATAAGTGATGGCGTAGCTATATTCATTAAGAGGGAGTACGACATTACCTTCTTTAAGAAAACTATCAAGATTTATCGTGAATCATTCGTATATGGACCTAACCCCATAGATTACAATACTGCATACTTTCTCTACGTTTTAACAAAGTTCATCTAGCCCGTAAGAAGGGTGCCACCATTGAGATTAAGGCAGGCGCGGATTCTCAACATTGTGGTTAGTACATGCAGCTAAGGAGGTTAACTCTCAAGTGATTTCCATAGATAATAAATGTGATAGAGTAAGTTATACATTGAAAGTAATAAAGGATCTCAGATTAGATAATTATGTTGAAGTTTTGTATAGTGATGCTAGAAATTATAAACATTATAGAGAAAATATAGTATTTATGTTTATAGATGGTAAGAAGGATGAATACCATCAATACCTAAATGCCGCCGAGAAATATTTTGTGCCAAGAGCTCTCGTACCAGCTCATAATACATTATCCGATGCTCATAAAATGAAGCCATACATCGAGAAGGTTTAGACTTCACCTTATAAGTCAGTAACTATAACAACTGATCCTAAAGGTCTAGCAATATCAATATTCAAGGATGGGGTGTAACTAAAGTGAGGCATTATAGTTTCAGCTCTCACGAAATAAGATTGAATATAATGTTTATGAATTAATAAGGAGGAACCATCTAGTCATTACTTAAGAATTAATGAAGTAAGCATGGCTATTTATGGCTAGTATACCATATATCAAAAACCTTACGTTTAATTAATGACGTAATTATTCATTGTATTAAAGGGAAAAGGTTTAAAGGTGCACTTCTATTTTAATGTAGTGCACATGAGGTGAGTAGCATATGGTTAGGGTTAGATTAGCTTTAGTATTAGTAATTACTGTGTTGATTATTATGTTATTTTACTTAGCTCATATATTGATATCACTTAATTATGGGGTATATCTAGAGCGTAAGTATTTTGAGGTTACGGACTTCATTAATAGAACTGTAAGGATTCCTTACAATGTATCAAGGATTGTTGCTATAGGTCCGGGTGTGCTTAGATTGGTAGTTTACCTTAATGCTACTGACCTTGTTGTTGGTGTTGAAGCTTCAGAGAGGACTTGGGATCCTCTAGGTAGGGATTATGCTATGGCTTATGCTGAATTATTTAAGAATTTACCAGTGATTGGTGTGGGTGGTCCTAGAAGTCCTCCCGATCCTGAGAGGATAAGGTCTGTTAGACCTGATTTAGTAATAATGCATAGACTTTATGCACAGATGTACGATCCAGACAGATTATCTAAGGAGGTTAATGCACCAGTCATCGTTCTCGATTATGGTAGAGCTGGATATCTCGATATAGGCTCGATTAAGAAAGCATTAAGACTGCTAGGTAAAGTATTACATCGTGAAGATAGAGCTGAAGAGTTATGCAGATACGTAGATGAGATTGTTAATGACCTTAAGAATAGAGTTGAAGGTATTAACGTAAAGCCGTCAGTATATATTGCTGCTGTCTCCTATAAGGGTAAGCAACCATTTACTTCATCACAATCACCATTTCCTCCACTTTCACTACTTAATACGTCGAGTATAGTTGATGAACTAGCTACAAAGTCAGGCTTCATCTCTGTAGACTTTGAATACTTACTAGAGAAACAACCCGACATTATCTTTATAGATCTTAATAACTTAGATATAGTAATTAGTGATTTTAAGAAAGACCCTAGTAAATATTGTGCTTTAAATGCCTTCAGAGAGGGTAAGGTCTACACGATACTACCATTTAACTACTACCACACGAATATAGCTACAGCATTAGCTGATGCATATTATATAGGTAAGGTGTTATACCCTGACAGGTTTAGCGATATAGACCCTGCAATTAAAGCTGATGAGATATTTAAGGTCTTCCTTGGAAAGGCACTATATGAGGAATTCATTAAGGGTTATGGTGTAGGATTTAGTAATGTAGCTAATATGTTTAGGTGTGGTTAGGGGTGGGAAGTAAATTAAATTGTGAGGTTGTTTCGCGATTAACATCTCATAGATTAGCAGTAATAACCATACTGTTAGTTATACTAGCTCTCTTAATACCGTTATCAGTGTCTATTGGACTGTATGATGTTTCATTTCCTGATTTATTTAAGTTTATGTTTGGGTATAAGCTACCTGAGGATGAGGTAGTAGCTCTCTGGCTTAGATTAAGGAGATGTCTTGTTGGAATTATTGTAGGTATGTTACTGGCTGGTGGAGGAGCTATTATGCAAGCTGTACTTCGTAATCCCCTCGCCTCACCCTTTACTTTAGGTATATCTCAAGCAGCAGCACTTGGTGTTGCTGTGGCCCTCTTAACAGGCTATGTAGGTCATGCATCATCATGGCTCATAGAATATTCAAGGCCTTACGTAATACCTATCTTTGCATTCGTCTTCGCATTGATTCAGTCAATACTGATACTTCTGTTAGCGCAGAGGAGTGGCTTAGAACCACGTGCTATAATACTTTCAGCCATAGCTATGGCATTCATGTATCAATCCATACTAGCCCTCCTGCAGTATTTAGTACTTAATGAATTACAAATAGCGACAATAGTATTCTGGATGTTTGGTGACTTATCAAGACCTGGTAATGCAGAGCTTCAAGTACTACTAATTTCATTTCCGGTTCTAGTACTATTGTATATGATGCTACACGCTGACTTAGATTTAATATCAATTAGTGATGATGTGGCTGTATCATCTGGTGTGACCCCGTGGAGGACTAGACTAGTAGCAACACTAATCTCAGCTCTTGGTGCAGCACTTGCAACTTCATTCGTTGGTGTTCTGGCATTTCTATGTTTAATAGCACCTCACATAGCTAGACTAATTGTAGGGTCTCCTCATCGTTACTTAATCCCTACATCAATGATTGTTGGTTCAATATTGCTTGTATCAGCAGATATAGTTTCAAGAACTGTGATATCGCCACTAACATTACCTGTAGGTATTGTTTTATCCTTCATTGGTGCACCACTCCTGGTCATTCTGCTCCTAAGGGGTGTTAAGTATGGTCATAATTAAGGTGGTTGGCGTCGATGTATACTATGGAAGTTATAAAGCGCTTAATGGAGTAACCATCACTGCAGAGCCTGAAGAAGTTGTCGGGGTTATAGGCCCTAATGGTGCTGGTAAGACAACACTACTAAGAACCATAGACGGTATTCTCAAACCTAAGGTAGGGTCCGTATATATTAATGGTAAGGAATTAACCTCCATGAAGAGACGTGAAATAGCTAAACTAATAGGTTACGTACCTCAAAGAATGGATCTCCCTGTAAGTATGACCGTCCTCGACTTTGTCTTAACTGGTAGGAGGCCACACATAGGGTTAAGTTATAGTGAGAAAGACGTTAAAGAGGCTATAAGAGCATTAAGATTAGTTAATGCACATTACTTAATTAATAGGAGGTTAGACCAATTAAGCGGTGGTGAGCTTCAACGAGTCATTATAGCTCGTGCATTAGCTGTTAAGCCTCAAGTACTACTCCTTGATGAGCCAACAGCAAGTTTAGACCCTCACTATCAAGTTGAAATTCTAGGATTAGTGAGGAGGTTAGCAAGGAGGGAGGGTATAGTAGTTATTATGAGTCTCCATGACTTAACTCATGCCTATAGGTTCTCAGATAAGGTAATCATGATCAAAAACGGTAAGATATTTGCTGCAGGCAAACCTGAAGACGTCATAACACCTAACAATATAAAGGAGGTCTTCAATTTAGAAGCTTTAGTGTTGAAGAAGTTAAGAGCTGTAATATTCAAGTGAAGAATACGTCTAGCTAGTCTTTAGCACTCTATAGATAGGCTTACGCAATACCGCTATCCCACGACCAATAACAGCATTTAACTCTCTCCTAGCACATACTAGGCATAAAGGCTTGTTATTTACGTAAACTACACGAGTAGCCATTACTAACTCACCACACTTACAGCACCTTATGCTTTCAAATATAGGAGCTCTCTCTAACTCTTCAATAATTTCTACTTCTTGAACCTCAAACTCATCCTCAGGTATCTCAGCCATTTTATAACCTATCTCTTCCCATAACTTATGTAATTTCTCAATATCATCTTTAGTCCCCTCCCTCTTAACAATGACTTTCTCAAATAACTCTAAAGCCTCCTTCGGGAAGTACTTAGCTTTAAGTTTTTCAGCATCTATGTAAACTCTAACACCCCTTCTCTCACCTCTCTTGAACAACGTTAATGCATTCTTACCTAAGTCGATATATATCAAGGAGTTATTACCTAACGTACATCCAGTAGCTACCTGGACTCCATCGGTAAAGCAGTTATTTACTTCAACTATAGCGATGATGTCCTCCCTCACAGTCTCAATAATGCCTGGTTTCCTTAAACTTAATCTCTCCATAGCTATTTCTGAAGCCCTTAAGCCAAGAACGAGAAATGGACATACATGACCGTGAAACGACCTAGCCCTCTCAATTAATTCCTTACTAACCACTATGTGCACCAATAATTAATTAGTGTGCACTATATAAAATAATCTTGTTATCCTATGAGCCAATTTACTTAATTTAGGGCTTATCAAATAATTCTTACTTTAATAAAGATAACATAATGATGTATTTAATGATTAGCTATTTTTGAAGGTATTCTTCGTATTCTTCACTATATTAACCAACCTATACACTCCATACCCTACGAGAGTTAATGATGTAAGTAATGTTGCTACGTATGTTACCATTGACAAGATATTATACATAGATATAATCATAGCTATCTCCTTAGGACTTAAGCCCTCCTGATGGAGTTTTAAAGGTAGTAAAGGTAGTTGAATGACATAGACGAATATAACATCTAAGATGACCTGAATTATAAATCCAAGCAGGAAACCTATAAATATGTAGCTTAATGGTCTTAAGATGATCTTAGGAGCACTTCTATAAGTAATCCATGTAATTATTAATGGTACAAGGAATGGTATTGAGAGTATGAACCTCTCAATGAAATACGTATGAAGGACTACCTCATTACTCATAAGCATCACTATTGTAGCATAGCAGTAGATTAAATAAAAGTTACGCTCCTGAATACTTACTCATAATTTTAATCTTTAAGTAGCGTATATACCGGGTCTAAGTAGTATGAGTACTAGATTGTTAACTATGACGATAGTACTTGCTATAATCATTACTATATGCTACATGAACTGCCCAAACGTTAACGTAGCTTCAAGTAGTGGAGTAGAGATTGACATTATAGCTAAGGTTTATAGAGTTATTGATGGTGATACTTTCGACGCCTTCCCTGTCGGTAGAGTAAGGCTTGCTGACGTTAACGCTCCCGAGAGAGGTGAGCCAGGCTTTTGGGAAGCTACTGAGGCTCTCAAGCAGTTAGTCTTAGGTAAGCAAGTATTTTTAGATGTTGATGATATATACGTTATGGATAAGTACAATAGGCTAGTATGTATAGTTTACGTAAGGTATAACTCCACACACCTACTTAATGTTAACAAATGGCTTCTTGATCACGGCTATGTCGAGGTTAAGGATTACCCTAATGAGTTTAGCCCTAATAAATGGAAACTATATGTCTATTACCCCGAGAAAGTCGGTGAAGAACCCACTGCTACATTATTAATTAGGGAGACAATTACGAAGACTTTAACAATAACTAAGACTTATACTAGCCCCATCACATACACTGTAAGTATAACCGTTACGGAAACGTTAACAAAAACTGTAACTAGCTATATAACTACTACATCTACGAAGACTTTAACTGTAGTTAAACCCTACACTACAACTAAGACTCAAGTTACGTATGAGGGGATGAGATCAGTAATACCTACATGGACTTTAATATTAATAGGCTTCTTCATAGTGATAATAATTGCCTTAATTGCAACATTACTAAGGAAGTAGTAGCTAATCACCGTGATTACTGCTTTTTATACACATGTTTTTAACATTACTCCGAAATTATTGTTTGGAGGTTAAATGCTTTGGATCTATGGGAACGTATCAAGAACTATGTTAATAGCAATACAGATTACCTTATAGGTGAGGTTCGTAAATTACTAAGAATGCCCAGTATCTCTGGTACAGGTGAAGGTATTGAGGAGACTGCTACATATCTAAGGGATTGGCTTAAGGAGCATATAGGTGTTCAAGCAACACTATTAAGGTATGGTGGTCACCCGATAGTTTATGGTAGGTTAGATGTAGGTGCTGAAAGAACTGTGATCATATATAACATGTATGATGTACAGCCAGTAGAACCTTTAGATAAGTGGGAAGTACCACCCTTTGAGGCTAGAATAGTTGGTGATAAAATCATTGCTCGTGGCGCATACAACACTAAGGGCGCCTTAATGAGTGCTCTACTAGGTGTTGAAGCCTTCTACAAGGTTGGTACTGAACCACCCGTTAACGTGGTCTTCATACTGGAAGGGGAGGAGGAGCTCGGTAGTCCATCAATGCCTAAGTTCGTAGAGGATAAGGGTAGTGAGTTAAGAGGTTCATACATGACCTACTTTGCAATACCGTCGGAGAGGGTAAGAGGTAAACCAACTATTGTATTAGGTAATAAGGGTATAGTGTTTGTTGAGTTAAGATGTAAAGTCTCTAAGTATGATGTTCATAGTAGTTTAAGTAGAGGGCTCTACAATCCTGCAGCCGTACTAGCTAAGGTGGCTTCACACCTTATAGACCCACTCGAAGGTCCTAAGATACCGTGGCTTGAGGAGAAGACAGTAACGCCAACACCCGAAGATCTTAAGTACCTCAAGGACTTGATGGAAGCATCACCTATGGAGGAGATAGTTAAGTCTTACGGTATAGAGAAAACTAGATTAACTAAGGAGGAGTGGTATATAGCTATATACTTTAAGCCTACAGTAAACATAGATGGCTTCTATTCAGGTTATGTAGGTCCAGGTACTAAGACAATAACTCCAGCAGAGGCAGTAATGAGGCTTGACTTTAGATTAGTACCAAACATAGAGCCTGAGGATGTAATAGAGGGCTTAAATAAGTTAATAGAAAGACTTAACCTTAAGGACTTAATTGAGA
>CAZQFL010000003.1:0-87189 GCA_964592745.1 uncultured Desulfurococcaceae archaeon | reverse complement strand
GTTATGGTAAGGTCAGGGTAATAGGTATAGGTGAGGGCTTAACCACTAAGGTTAACGTTAACATAGGTACTAGTGGAACGTTGGTTAACATAGAGATGGAGAAGGAGAAGGCTAGAATTGCGGTTAAGTACGGTTCTGATACAATAATGGACTTAAGCACTGGCGGTAATATCTCAGAAATTAGAAGAATATTAATGAGGGAGTCAGAACCATTACCTTTCGGTACGGTACCAACCTATCAGGCATGGATTGATGGTATTAAGAAGTACGATGGATTACCTCCAAGTGATTTGTTCATAAAAGTTATTGAGGAACACCTACGTGATGGTGTTGACTTCATGACTATTCACGCAGGTATAACACGAGAGTTAGGGGAGAAAGCTGTACGTAGTAAGAGAGTTCAACCCATAGTTAGTCGTGGTGGTGCGATGATTACTGCCTGGATGCTTGAGATGGGTGAGGAGAATCCATATTATAAGAATTGGGATTACTTGTTAGAGCTATTTGCTGAATACGATGCTGTGATAAGCTTAGGTGACGCTTTACGTCCTGGAGCTTTAGCTGATGCTCATGATGAATTACAGATAGGTGAACTATACATTAATGCTAAACTTCTCGATAGAGCTAGAGAGAAGGGTGTGCAAGTAATGATTGAGGGGCCTGGGCACATGCCCTTAGACAGGGTAGTCTTAGATGTAAAGTTGATGAAATCTTTGACCAAGGGAGCACCCTACTATGTGTTAGGGCCGTTAGTAACGGATATAGCTGCCGGTTACGACCACATAGCTTCAGCTATAGGTGCCGCAATAGCTGCTGCTAGTGGTGTTGACTTAATTTGTTACTTAACCCCAGCTGAACATCTAAATTTACCGAATCCTGAGCAGGTTAAGGAGGGCCTAATAGCTGCTAAGATAGCTGCTCATGCTGGAGATATAGTTAAGCTTGGTCCTAAAGTTGCTAAGTGGGATATAGAAATGAGTATCAGTAGGTCAAGACTTGATTGGCAATCAATGTTTAAGTTATCTATAGATTCTGAAAAAGCTGAAAGGATATATTCTCAATATGGTAAGACCGGCATTACGTCATGCAATATGTGTGGTCAGTATTGTGTCTTCCTATTATTAGATAAGTGGCTAAGGAATAGACCTAAGTTTAGTCTGGACGAGTTATTAGATAGGTTCAAAGAGATCTCAAGACATGACTTAATATTCCCCTAAATATTTACGATACTCTAAACTAAGCTTTCTAAGCTTTTCAAGTATTTCTGGCTGTTTCCTCAATACCTCATCAACTAAGTGCAAGTAGCGAGCAACCCTAACTGCATTGGGGCTTATCTCTCTTAATTCCTTACCATTAACTATAACAAAGTGCTTCTTACTGATTCTTTCTCCTAGGATGTACTCAGCCTCGTTAACACTCGCATGAAGCATTAAGCAGTGTGGGCTCCCATCGATAGTCACTACCGTTATACTCTTAGGCTTTGAACTTCTGATTATACTAGCGATTTTACCATAGAGAGCCGGGTTCTCCCTTTCAGGACAAGCAAGCAGTACTACCTTACCCTTAGAGACCCTATCAAATAATTCGGGATTGACATAAGGTAAGCAAGCTGACGATAATAGTAAGTCAGCACCCCTAAGAATAGGGGTCTTAACCCACAAACTCCAGATCCAGGGATAACGTCCATCCTTCAAGATAATACACCATAGATGTAATGATGCATCACTTAATAAACTCAACCACATAAGTCATTAATGAGTAATAATCATTAAAGGCTTAAATGTTTATTTGCTTAATCAGCTTCATTTTCATGGGATGAAGCTTGGTCAGCCGTGATGACGAAGTCTTTGATAGTTTAATTGAATCATTCATTAGTGAATACCTAAACTTTAACCCTTTATTGGTACTCACTTAGGTCTTCATGAATTTGATCCACTCATACTTGATCTTAGTAGGGAGAGATTCAAGTATGCTATAAGGAGACTTGAATGGTATCTGGACAAATTTAGAAGCATAGACCGTGAGAGACTTACAGGTTCTCATAGGGTAGATTATGAGCCAATTATTAAAGGTATCGAGGAATTTCTAATATTTACTCGTGACTGGCCGACATGGAGGATGTATCCTATAGGATTCGACATTATCGGTAAGCTCTCTTTAGTACATTAATAAGGGTTCATTTACCCATAGAGTATAGGCTATTCTCACTATGTAGTAGGGTTAATGTTGATGAACCTTATACCTTATGGCTTGACTACGCAGCTATGACTGGTAAGGGACTTTCTCAATTATTAGACATGATTAGGAAGTTCAGTGAGAAGTTCGGGAATAAAGAACTCATTGATGTATGTGAAAAAGCTTGAAGTAATTACTAAGGGACTTGAACGTTTAAAGGATTTAAGAACATGTGTATAACCTGGGTTTAAGCCTGTAGGTGTAGAGCTCTTCAGAAAACTTCTATGAGTGGAATTCATAAAGGAGGATATTGAGGTTCTTCGTAACCATGGATATCGTGAAGCCGTTAAGTGTAGAATGCTCATGGAGGGAGCTGTTAAGGAAAAGGGTGTTAGAAGTATTGAGGAAGACCTTACTAAACTTAAGGAGGAACACGTCACCTCTGGAGAGGATGTTATTAAGTACTATGAAAGTACACTTGAAAAGGTTAGGAGGTTCATTATTGAGAAAGGAGTAGTGGAGTTACCTCCCTTAAAGTGCTAAGATAGTTGAGACTCCGGAGTTTATGAGGCCCATAATACCTTTCGCTGCCTACATACCACCTGAAGTTCTTAGCTGGAGTTTCAGGGGGTTCTTCTTAGGATGAAGCCTTTAAATGAGGAGATGCTTAAACATCATAATATATATGACATACTCAATACGGTAGTACATGAAGCATATCCAGGTCATCACGTACAACTAATTTACACTAAGCTATGCCAATCAATTGTGAGAAAGATCTTAGTACGTGCTGATGACCTTGTTGAGGGTTGGGCTCATTACTGTGAGGAATTAATGCTTAAGCTAGGGATAGATACTAGCCCAAAGTATAGGTTAAAGGTCTACCATGACGCCTTGAGGAAGGCTGCAAGGGTCTATGTTGACATAGAATTAAGTACTGAAATGATGTGTTTTGAACAGGCAGTTGAGAAGCTTGTACGAGATGCTTACCTACCAAGAGATGGAGCATTTTCAGAAGCTTTAAGGTATACCTTAAGTCCAGGATACTAAATATCATACAATTATGGAAAAACAAGGAACCTTGAGATGAGAGAAAGAATTAAAGAAATTCTAGGACCTAAATATAATCATGCAATATTTCACGAAATGCTACTTGAGGAGGGTCCGCTACCTCTGGCAGTACTGGAAAGAATGCTAGTAGAGAAGACCAAGAAAAATGACTTTACAATCCGAATAAAACAAGAATTAATGTTGTTAAAGTCAGTCGAAAACTCCTTAATCACCAATCATTACTCTACGGGTTCATCATCAAAATAAAATATGTTTAACAGAATAAATGTACTTTCAAGGTTAAGACAGGATATGGTAAGTAAGTGCGGCGTAGATTCTTATAAAGTAGCCTATAAAGCAGTTCACGTGGTAAGATCATATTGATTTAGAACGTTGATCAGCTGAGACAGGTTTTCTCATCAATCAACTCTTGGGGATTCATCACCAGGTATTTTAGTTTTGAGAGTACTTATATCTTTGGTGATGTCACGACGGTCTTCTGAGGCGTGATGAGTCTTCTCTTCTCTGATTTTAGTCATAAGCTATTGAGGTTTTATTAGTGTTTTTAACTCATTAATAAATTTGAGGTTTGGTATGGGACTACATGAAGAGATTAGAGAAGCTGAACTACTGGTTTACGGTAGAGCCTGTCCTAACTGTGGAGGCTTCATTAGTGATAAGAGATTAAGACTTGGGATCCCCTGTAGTTCCTGCCTACCTGAAATACCTAAGGATTTAAGTTTAGAGAATATATTTTTGACATTAAAACATTCAAGACGTTTGAAGAGGTTTAAGGAGTTATATGATTTCAATAAGACCTATAATGACTTAGTTAGCTTCTTCATTAAATGTGTAGGTAATGAACCCTGGAGCATTCAGAAGTTATGGCTTAAGAGAGTAGCTAAGAATGCTTCATTCGCTATGATAGCACCGACAGGTGTTGGTAAGACGACGTTTGGTGTTGTAGTCGCTCTATACTTAGCTATGAAGGGCTTTAAATCATACATAATAGTACCAACAACAACCTTAGCTATGCAGTTAGAGAAGAAGATTGAAGAGTTATCGTCAAGAGCTGACATAATCGTTAGGTACGTAGTGATACATTCAAAACTAAAGAGGGGTGAAAAGAGAGCTCGTGAGGCAAAACTCCTAGAACCTGATGGATTCGACATATTAGTTACTACATCAAATTATCTTCTAAGGAACTCTGATAAAATATTGAAGCATGACTTTAAATTCATATTCGTAGATGACGTAGATGCCGTATTAAGAGGTTCTAAAGCTATAGATATCATACTTAAACTTGCAGGTTATGATGACAACGATATTGAGAAGGCTCTTAAAGTCATTAGATTAAAGAGAGAGCTCGCCTATAGAGGTGAAGATCCTGAATTACTAGAAAGGATTAGGAGTATAGAAAGTGAGTTGGAAATTAAGAGAAGGAGATTAGGTAAGGTAGTCATAATAGCTTCAGCAACGGGCAACCCTAGAGGTACTCGTGTTAAGTTGTTTAAGGAACTCATGGGTTTCGAGATAGGTGCTAGACCTGAATTTATAAGAAACATAGTTGACGCTTATGAAAGATTAAGAAGTGAGGATGTAATAGAGCAGCTAGTAAGCCTTGTGAAAAGGCTTGGTTGTGGTGGACTAATTTACGTACCTATAGATAAGGGAATAGAATATGCTGAATACTTAGCTAGTAAGTTAAGGGAGAGAGGAGTTAAAGCGCAAGCGATGCATAGTAAGAACATTAAAGCTATAGAAAAGTTCATTGCAGGCGAACTTGAAGTACTAGTAGGTGTTGCCACATATTATGGAGTATTAGTTAGGGGTATTGATCTTCCTGAGACGATAAGGTATGCGATATTCGTAGGTATTCCAAGACATAAGATTGCTCTAAGGTTAAAGGAGGTTAAGGCGCAGGACATCTTAAGGCTTCTTCCAATAGTTAGGGATGTTGTAAGTGATGATGAACTTAGACGTAAAATAGAAGGTTACATAGCTCGTATGAGAAGGCTCATTAGGAGAGCTGGTGGTTATGTGATAGAACGTCTTAACCAAATACTAAGCGGCGAGAAACCTCCAGAGACCCGTGGTGAGAAAGAATTCCTAGAAATTTATGATTTGATTAAGGAGTTAACTCAAAGAAGAGAAGTTATTGAAGCTATGAAAAAGCATCCTGAAGTATCAATAATTGAGGAAAATGGGGAACTTTACGTATTAATACCTGATGCACCAACATATATACAGGCAAGCGGTCGTACATCAAGATTATTCTTAGGAGGTATAAGTAAGGGATTATCAATAGTACTTATTGATGACGATAAGTTACTAAAGGGATTAGAACGTAGGTTAAGATGGATTATCGAGGAATTCACATTTACACCTCTAAGTGAAGTTGATGTAGATGAACTGGTTAAGGAAATAGATAAGGATCGAGAATTAATTAAGAGATTAAGAGCAGGTGAAGTACCTGAAGAAATAAAGGTGAGAAAGAAAGGTTTACTAGAGTTAAAGACTGCATTGCTGATTGTAGAATCACCTAATAAAGCTAGAACCATAGCCAGGTTCTTTGGAAGGCCAAGTACTAGGGAATATGGAAAGTTACGAGTTTATGAAGTTAATCTAGGCAACTATACACTACTCATTACAGCTAGTGGCGGACATATCTACGACCTAATACAGGATGTTCCGTATCCAGGAATTAATCACATATATGGTGTAACGTTAATTAAGGAAGGTACTGATCAGAGATTCATACCTATATACACGACATTAAAGAGGTGTTTAGATAAGGGTCATCAATTCGCATTAGAGGTTAGGGAAGGTGAGCAACTTAAATGTCCGTCATGTGGATCAGCCAATATTTACGATGCCGTAAATGCAGTCGAAGCTATAAGGGATGTCGCTATGGAGGTTGATGAAATACTTGTTGGTACAGATCCTGATACTGAAGGTGAGAAGATAGCCTTTGACATCGTTAATGTCATACTTCCCTACAACAAATTTGTTAAGAGAGTGGAGTTTCACGAGGTTACTAGGAGAGCCATAATTAATGCAGTAAATAATCCTAGAACAATTAACTTAGACCTAGTTAAAGCTCAGTTAATAAGGAGGATAGAGGACAGATGGATAGGTTTCTCATTATCTAAGCAGCTTCAAACCGAGTTTTGGCAGCAATTCTGTAGGAATTTAGAGTTGATTAGAGAGCAGTACAAGATTAAGGATAAAACAATATCTAGGTATGAAGTCCTATGTAGGAAGTATGTTGGTGAGTATAGAAACCTTAGTGCAGGTAGAGTGCAAACACCCGTTCTTGGCTGGGTTATTAAGGCCTACGAGGAGCATAAAGCTACAAGAAGGAGGTATCTATCCATAGTGCTAGATGGTAATAGGTTAGAAGTTGCGGTACCTAAGGACTTAGCTCGTGAGATAACGTCTAAGAATGTCAAGGAGGTAAGAGTTACCGTTAAGAATTTAAGTGTTATTGAAGAGGAGCTTAACCCATTACCACCGTACACTACTGATGCAGCTCTATCCGACATTAATAGCAGGTTGGGATTACCAGCACCTAAGGCTATGGCGATATTGCAGGATCTCTTTGAACTAGGCTTCATAACGTACCATAGAACTGATAGTACAAGGATATCTGATGTAGGTATGAACGTAGCTAAGGAGTACATGAAGGAAGTTTTCGGAGATAAATACATGGAGTACTACCAGCCTAGGAGATGGGGTGAGGGTGGAGCTCATGAGGGTATAAGACCTACTAGGCCTATAGACGCTCAAACACTAAGGAAGTTAATAGCTGATGGAATAATAGAGCCTGTAAGGAGGTTAACTAAATACCACTTTAGCGTTTATGACCTCATATTTAGGAGATTTATGGCATCACAAGCAAAGCCTGCTAAAGTGAAAAAGCAAATTGGTAAGGTAGCTATTGAAGTTATAACTAAGGATGGTAAGTCATGTAGTTTAGGTGAAGTAGATGTTGAAGTGTATATCGACATATTACGCGATGGCTTCCTTAAGTTCTACTCATACATAAGGGTTTCTAAACCATTAACACCGGGTACTTACATACTAACTAAGGAATTTAGAATTTACGATAGATCAGAAAAACCTCTACACACCGAAGCTTCATTAGTTAGACTAATGAAGGAGCGTGAGATTGGCAGACCAAGTACTTATGCTAAAATAATAGATACATTATTTAAGAGAAGATACGTAACGCATATAAAGAAAGGTGAAGGTATAGTGCCTTCACTTCTTGGTAGAGTAGTCTACGATTACCTAGTTAAACAGTATGGTAGACTCGTTAGTGAGGAGAGAACTAGGCTTCTCGAAAGGAAAATGAAGGAGGTTGAAGAGGGTAAAGCAAGATACAGTGACATTATTAAGGAGCTATTCGAAGAATTAGAATCGGAAGTCGGAATACCAGGTGTTAGGTCTTGAGAAGTAGTGGAGAGAAGGTTATTTCATTAGCTGTCGTAAGGATAAATCTCGGTACTTCAATTAAGGAGTATATAGCTATGACTTCAGAGTCTCTGAAGGAGATATCACGCAGCAATGCCATAGCCGTAATATTACCAGCCCTAGTAACGCCACTACGGGATTTCATCTATGGAAGGAGGAGATACAATAGTTATAGGAATCACTTAAACATATTACTCTCAAAGATTAATGCCCTCACAAGAAAATATGGTAAAATAGTTATCTTAACCCCCGTTCTTAGAAGAGCAGGTAATAAGATATATATAACGAACATAATTATCCCACCAATAGGTGGACCAATACATAAGGGTAAGACCATAACATCAATAAACAATATAATAAGTGGCGGTAATGACCTAGAACTCATAAATATTGAGGACATAAACTTATGCTTCATAATACTTGATGATTTGGAAATACCCGAGCTCTTTAGGGCTTGCGTACTTAAGGGAGGTGATGCAGCTGTAGTTGTTCAATTACCCACGTTAACGTATAGAGATCCCTCTTTGACTCTCTCACTTTCGATGGTTAGAGCAAGGGAGAACAGATTACCTATCATTGGTGTCGGAGGTTATCTTGAGGATGGCGCCCAACAACCATCTTTTGTAGTTGGAAGAGACGGCTCACTGATAGAATCCACTGATTCCCTACAACCTGATATATTTGAGGTTGAGATACGTAAGGGTGAAAGAAGAATGAATACAACATTAGCTAAGAAGTACATAAAGCTTGTTAAGGAATTAATTCAAGGATCGACGTATACTCCTTATTATGGTATGGAATAGCAAGCATAATGTATTCAGAAGGTTACAATTTTATTATATTACTACTCAGTACTTGCTCACACGGATCAATGAGCTTAGTAATGAATTAATGAATAGGCAAACACGTTAAGTCAAATCACCACCTAATACTAGTTCTGTGATAACTTTATAATGTAACCTTCTTACTAATAGTAGGTGGTAATTCTTGCTGATTGAGATTCGATGGCATGGTAGAGGAGGTCAAGGTGTTTGGACGGCATCCAATATTTTAGCTATGGCAGCTATGCTTGAAGGAAAACATGTTCAGAGCTTTCCAACATTTGGTCCTGAAAGATCTGGTGCTCCACTAATGGCATTTACAAGAATTAGTGATGAACCTATAGAAATACATAGCATGATATATGAACCTGATATTGTTGTAGTCCTTGACCCAACACTACTAGGTTCGGTAAACGTTATTGAGGGATTAAAGAAGAATGGCAAAATAGTTGCTAATTTTGAAGGAAGCAAGGAGGATATATACGGAAGCTTAGGTATTAGGGAGGGCGAGTATAGAGTCTTTACGGTCCCTGCAACAAAGATCGCGATAGAGATCTTAGGTAGAGCAATAACTAATACTGCAATGATTGGCGCATTACTTAAAGCAGAACCTATAGTCAGTATTGAAAATGTTGAAAAGGCGATCAAGGAGAGATTTAGGGGTAAGCTAGCTGAGCAGAACATTCAATTAATAAGGAAAGCTTATGAGTTAACTAAGGAGGTGTGATTTTATGTGTGAGGCTAAAGAACCTAGAAGATGGTTTGAATTACCTATATCAGCACTACCATACAAACTATCGCTCGAATACAAGACCGGTGGATGGAGAGCTTTCAGACCAGTAATTGATCAGAATAAATGCGTTAAATGTATGCTATGCTGGATATACTGTCCAGAGCATGCTATTCTATGGGATGGGAAAATAATCACCGTAAACTATGATTATTGTAAGGGTTGCGGTATATGCGCAAATGAATGTCCTGTAAAAGCCATTAATATGATTCCTGAAGGGGGTGGTACAAATGCCTAAGGTACCTCCAGAAAAATGTACAAAAATGGCTTTGAATGGTGATGAAGCGGTAGCATACGCTGTTAAGCAGAGCTTAGTTGATGTTGTTGCTGCTTACCCAATAACACCGCAAACCATAATTGTTGAGAGATTTAGTGAGTTCGTAGCTAATGGTGAGGTACATACAGAGTTCATACCTGTTGAGAGTGAGCACTCAGCTCTAAGTGCTATAGTTGGAGCTGCAGCAGCAGGTGCTAGAGCGTTTACAGCAACAGCATCACAAGGTTTAGCATTAATGTGGGAAATATTATACATTGCTTCATCACTGCGGCTACCTATGGTCTTAGCAGTAGTTAATAGAGCTTTATCAGCACCCATAAATATTCACTGCGATCATAGTGACGCTATGGGTATGAGAGATGCTGGGTGGATCCAACTATTTGTTGAGAACTCTCAGGAGGCATACGATACGACAATACAGGCCTTTAAGATAAGCGAGCATCCCGATGTATTACTCCCAGTCACGATAAATCTAGATGGATTCGTACTAAGTCATACATTAGAGGATATACTCATATTACCTGATGAGGTTGTTCATGAATTCTTAGGTGGGTATCGTAAAGTTGCTAAAACATATGTTGATTATCTAAGGAAGGAGGTCGAGATAAAACTCGACCCAGCAAATCCGCTATCATTCGGCCCTCTTGATCTCTATGATTATTACTTTGAGCATAAAGTACCTCAGATTGAGGCCATGAGGAAGGCTAAAGAGATTATTAGGAAGGTTAATGACGAATGGTATGAGTTAACTGGTAGGAGGTATGGTGACGGATTAATAGATCCTTATGCTGTTGAGGATGCTGACGTAGTAATTACAGTGATAGGTAGTACTGCAGGTACGGTAAGGCACGTAGTTAAGAAATTAAGAAATAAGGGCTTAAAGGTAGGTATGGTCAGGATAAGATCATTTAGGCCATTCCCATTCGATGAAATCAGAAGTATTCTAAGAGGGGTAAAAGTTGTCGGTGTTATGGATAGAGCGATAAGTTACGGTAGTTATGGACCTAGTTACCTAGAAATCTCAACTGCACTATACAATTTAAGTGAGAGACCCATACTCATTAACTACGTATACGGACTCGGCGGTAGGGACATACCTCCAGATATGGTTGAGAAAGTTTTCATGGAATTATTAGATATCGCTAAGAAGGGTGAAACAGCTGAAACGTTTAAGTTATTAGGTGTTAGGGGGTGAGATCATGAGTGCTAAGATAAATCCCTATAGGTTATGGATCTTTGAACCAGGCAAGAAATATAATATACCACTAGATCTCAACATAAAGAAAGTAGCGTTGGAGAGAACACCACTGATGCTACCTGGTCATAGAATGTGTGCTGGCTGTTCAGTACCTATATTTGTGAAGCTACTCGGTTTAGCTCTAAGAGGGCCGACGATAATAGTTAATGCCACAGGATGTCTTGAAGTAGCTACAACAATATTCCCATACACTAGTTGGGCAGTTCCGTGGATTCACGTAGCATTTGAAAATGCTGGAGCTGTTGCTAGCGGTGTTGAAGCCGCTTTAAAGGCTATGAAGAAGAGTGGTAGACTAGGCTATGATAACGTAGACGTGGTAGTCTTAGCTGGTGATGGCGGTACATACGATATAGGCTTTCAGTCATTAAGTGGTATGGCTGAGAGAGGCCATAACGTACTCTACATACTATACGATAATGAAGCATACATGAATACAGGAATTCAAAGAAGTGGAGGAACACCTCAGTTTGCCTGGACTACAACAAGTCCTATAGGTAAGGTATTGCCGGGTAAGATTCAACCTAAGAAGCCTATAGCAGATATAATGGTTGCTCATAGAATACCCTACGTAGCAACAGCAACACCTGCTCATTGGGCTGATGCTATAAGGAAGTTTAGAAAGGGAATAGAGACTGAAGGCCCTACATTTATACACGTACTAACACCATGTACGAGAGGTTGGAGATTTGCAGAAAGTAAGTCCATAGAAATATGTAAGAGAGCTGTAGATACATGCTACTTCCCATTATGGGAGTACATCATAGGTAAAGGATACTTCCTAACTGACAGATCATTACAAATAGCTAGGAATCCTAAGCTTAAACAACCAATCGAGAAATTCATAGAATTACAGGGAAGGTTTAGGCATCTGCTAAGGCCTGAGAATAGAGAGTTACTTAAGCAATTACAGGAGTATGTTGATGCAGTCTGGGAGGACTTAGTTAATAGAGCTGTCAATGCACCAAAATAATAATTTCTTTTTCAATAAAATAACACATCATAACATGATTATCGTTTAAAAAGATTATTACTTTATGTTTAAATGGGATCTTAATGACTACAGAAGTGGATAAGGCCTTCAAAGTAAGAGTTAAAGATTTTAATGATCTAGCTAGAATGGCTGCGTCAAGTATAGCATTTGGTCAGCCAACATACATAATTAGGTATGAAGATAGGGATAGGAGAGTATATGGGATCTTAGCTGTATTTAGAGATTATTTTAAACTATACGGTATACCTCTATTCTACTACTATATCGATACTGAGGGTAGAATACCCTCTGATGCTAATTACGTATTAGTGAAGACCGATGCTGACGGTGAGCACATAGAGTTAAGTAAAGGTACTAAGCCAGGTTACATAGCAATCCCCATAATAAACCTTAAGGAATTACCGTCATTCCTTTAGTCAATTAGAAATATTACCTCTCAACACATACACTAAGTGAATGATGAAGCCGACGTAGTCGGATTCATGAAGAAGGGTTGATAGGCTGATTTATTTAAAGCTTAAAAATTAACTAAATTTTAGGATTAAGTGGTAGGGGCCCGTAGCTCAGCCAGGTAGAGCGGCGGACCCAGCTCTAAGGGGCCGATGCTCTTAACCCGTAGGTCCCGGGTTCAAATCCCGGCGGGCCCGCCACAACATTAACTTCTCAATTAAATCAGATGCTAGAATGAAGTTGCTGTAATTAATGTTAATTCCGTCAGAAACACGAGCCTTCATCACTATTCAGATGGCTGCCTTACTTCATCCACTATGATATAGTTTTAAGCTTATTAAACTCTTAATCTTTATTCAATCGTATTATTGGCTTAAATATTAAGGACTTAATAAGTATTAACGTATTACTTAACGATTACGTTGTGAGTACTAATAATACTTAAAGAGTTAATTGAGGTAGCCCTATATTCGGTATTTCACCTACAGGGTTTTGGAGAGGAATTTTGGTTAAGGACTTAATTAAGTTAGCGATAAGCTATCATCTCCTTGACAATGTAAGAGTTGCGGTACTTAAGGATATAGGTACTATTAGGTATGATGAAGGCTGGGAAACAATTAGGAGGGGTGAGGAGGTAACTATTCCTCTATGGTTAGCTTCAATCTTAGAGTCTAAAGGTCATGTAGAGGTTAGAGAGCAAAGAGTAACTGATGTCGATATAAGTAAGTATTTACTAATAGAGAAAGGACTTAAAGGTAGTGAATTCTTAAAATTAAAGAATAACTTCTATGTTGATGTAATAAGGTTACTTAAAGAAATTAAGGAAATTAAGAGGAGTGGTGATGTTAGTGATGCAATATTTAAGTCTGTAAGGGTTGAAGCTGATCTTAAGGATTTTATAAGAATGAGGCTTAGGAAGATAGTTCAGATAGCTCTCCTAGGTAGAGAACCTGAGACTTACTACCAGTCATTACTCTTAGAGGAGAGAGTTCTTTTAAAGAAGCTATCAGACATAATTAAGTTATGGATTAAGGTGATCATAGGTCATGAATGAAGCCATACTTACTGAAAACGAGAGTGAGGAACTACATTCACTTCAAATAATGTTTAGAGATTTCCTAAGGATGTTTAAGGATGATAAGGGTAGGTTTAAGTATATGGAAAGAATAAGGGATATGGTAATTAATGAGAAAAAGTCCTTAATAATAGATTATGAGGACTTAATAAGATTTAATCCGAAACTTATCGATATAATAGAAAATAATCCAGACATAGCATTACAAGCTTTTTCAGAGAGTATTAAGGACATTGTTTTACAAGAAGCACCAGAGTATGCAGAGAAGGTAGGTAGGTTTTATCCGAGATTTAATGGTTGGGTTAAGGTAATACCGATAAGAAGCATAAGAAGTGAACACATAAATAAGTTAATAGCTATTGAGGGCATAATCGTTAGGGCAACACCACCTAAGCAAAAGCTATATAAAGCAGTATACATTCACGTACTGCCCAACGGTGAACAACACGAGTTTGAATGGCCGCCTGAACCTAATGTTGAGATAGGTGATGAAATTGAGAAGCCTACTTACTGTCCCATATGTGTTGGTGCAGTAAGTGAAGAGGAGGGCAAGAGAGTTAAAGGGGTATTTAAGTTAGTTATGGAGAAGTCGAGATATAGGGATTACCAATTAGTTGTAGTTCAGGAAAGACCTGAAGACATACCTGCAGGCCAAATACCGAGATCCATAGAGGTTACTTTAACTGATGACATAGTTGACATAGCTAGACCGGGTGATAGAGTAACCATTGTGGGCATAGTTAGGTTAGCTAGAGGTAGTAAGAGAAGTATGAGACCCATATTTAACGTATACATTGAAGCGAATAATGTGATAGTTGCTCAAAGATTACTTGAAGAACTTAAGTTAAGTCCCGAAGATGAAGAGAAAATTAGGGAGTTAAGTAGGGATCCACTAATTAGGAGGAAGATTATAGCTAGTATAGCACCGACAATATATGGCATGTGGGACATTAAGGAGGCTGTAGCACTACTACTCTTTGGTGGTGTCCCAAAGATCGCACCTGACGGAACCAAGATAAGAGGCGAGATCCACATACTCTTAATAGGTGATCCAGGAACAGCCAAAAGCTTATGCTTTAGTGAACCTATACTACTCTTCAATAAGTCAGGTAGGATAAAGTTCAAACCTATTGGAGAGGTTATTGATGAGTACATGGAAAAATACAACAGATATGTAAGGAGATCAAATGACACTGAAGTACTTAATCTTGACGAAATAGGTGAAGAATTATATACAGTATCGATCTCACCGCTAACACTACAGCCGGAAATTAAAAGAGTGAGGGCTTTAATCAGACATAAAGCACCTCGTGAAGTACTAGTCATTAAAACAAAAACAGGTCGCACAGCAGTAATTACTGAAGATCATAGCTTGGTTGCATTTGACGGCGAAAAATTAAGACCTGTTAAGCCTAACGAAGCATTTAAGAATAAGCTCTTAATACCAGTACTTAAGCGTGTGCCACTACCAACTAATTACCTACCTATGCGTGAGGTTTTAGTAGGTAAGAAAAAGATTCCTCTAGACCATGAATTTGGATACCTAATAGGGTATTTCATAGGAGACGGAACAATAGCTAAGACATCATCAGGAGAGAGAATAGAGATTGTGTCATCAGAGCGCAACATAATCATGAAACTTGCTAAATGTATAGAAGATAAATTTAATGTAAAAGCTAAGGTGTACACTAAGAAATCGTCTAGGAGATTATTATGGAGAGTTGTAGTTGATGATTTAGAGACTGTTAATTGGTTCAAGAGCAACCTATACGATAATATTGCACATGTAGGAAGGAAAGGATACCTCACTAAGCACAAAATAATACCTGAGTTTATATATAATGCACCTATAGATTTCATAGCTGGTGTGTTATCTGGTCTGATAGATAGTGACGGGACAATAGTACCGCCTAGGTTAAAGGATGGGAAGAAATGGCGAGGAGAGGTTTCAATTACAGTTACAAGCAAGAGATTAGCTCAAGGTATATCCCTCCTGTTATCACTCCTAGGAATTACACATACTATAAGACACAAAACAGCAACCTATAATGGCCGTAAGTCAGCATACTACACTATATTCATCTCGGACGCCAAGATAAAGAATGTAGTTAAACTTGAAAATAACCATAAGGCGTCTATTATAAGTAAATACAGTGAGGCTTCAATTGACGTCATAGATAAGGTCCCTATACCTACATATGTTTCCTCCCTAACGAGCATGCTGAGCATGAACAGACGTAGCCATCCTCTTCGTAACCTCGCTGCCGAGATAAGGAGTAAAGTCTACCGAGGCTACGCAGGCAGAAGGTATTGTAGACGCATCATAGAGCGACTTAAACCTTTAGTGAGCAAACTTGATGTTAATACTGCTCAAATATTAATCAATCACTTCAGTAGTTTAGTAGATAATGAGTACGTGTTCTGGGATGTTATTAAATCAGTACTAAAGGTAAAAATAACTGATGTCGAACCCGAACATAGTGAGTATGTTTATGACATTGCAGTGGAAGATAATGAGAATTTCGCTGGTGGGCTAGGCTTAATGCTTCTTCACAATAGTCAGATACTTCAGTATGTTGCGAGGATAGCGCCTAGAGGTATATACACAACTGGTAAGGGGTCTTCAGCAGCTGGGTTGACGGCAGCTGTTGTGCGAGATAAACAGACGGGTGAGTACTTCCTTGAGGCTGGTGCTATGGTCCTAGCTGATGGTGGGGTTGTCTGTATCGATGAGATAGATAAGATGCGTGAAGAAGATAGAGTTGCTATACATGAAGCTATGGAGCAAGGAACTGTAAGCATAGCTAAGGCAGGTATTGTCGCTAGGCTTAACGCTAGGACATCAGTATTAGCTGCTGGTAATCCTAAGAGGGGTAGGTATATTCCAACGCTAAGCCTCTCAGAGAACATCAACTTACCAGTAACTATACTATCAAGGTTTGATTTAATATTCGTCCTAAAGGATGTTGCAGAGTTAGAGTGGGATAGATCACTTGTTAAGTATGTCTTAAAGATCCACGAAACATTCGCTAAGACTGAACCAGAGATACCACCAGACTTACTTAGGAAGTACATAGCTTATGCAAGGAAGTATGTTAAGCCTAAGTTAACTGAAGAAGCTGAGAGACTAATTATGGAGTACTACATCGAGTTAAGGAAGAAGAGTGCAGAGAATCCTGAGTTACCCCTAGCCATAACGACTAGACAACTTGAAGCATTAATAAGACTAGCTGAAGCTCACGCCAAGATGGCGTTGAAGGATAGAGTTGAAGCTGAGGATGCTGCTGAGGCTATTAGATTGATGAATACGGTATTAGAAAAAGTTGGTATGGATGTTGAGACAGGTGCTCTCGATATAGATACCATAATGGTTGGTAAACCTAAGAGTTTAAGGGAGAAGGAGATAGCTGTACTAGACCTGATTAGAGACTTAGCTAGTCAGGAAGGTGAAAGGCAATGTGTTAAGCTAAAGAGATTAAGACAGCATGTTGAAAAGTTAGGTATTGATGAACATACCTTGGAAAGGATAATTAGGGATCTTAGGAGAAGTGGTGACATTATTGAATTAAGACCTGGATGCTTCGCACCTGTTGAATAGATTACGATAACACCTTTAAACCCTCATATATACTCTATGAGGGCTAGGTTATGTGTGAACTAGTAATAAAGTTAAGTAATGGTAAGGAGGTTGTAATAAACGAAGATACTCTAGCAGTTATTTATAAGTACATAAGGTCTGAGTATACCCTAGAAGCTCTAGCAAGAGATTTAGGGTTAGAAAGCTGGGAGGAGGCTTACGACTTCGTTAAGCGATTACCTGCTTGGCTTGCATGGACACCATCATCATTCTTTGAATACACTAAAAAGAAATTATGTGGTGAGAAAGGATAAGGGAATCAAAACATAAGATTTATAGATACGTAGTTACCACAGTATATGGTAAGGAACATCTTGCTGAATTAGAAGTAGGTGATGCAATATTTCCTTACGATAACAACGTAAAAATATCATATACACCTTTTAAAGGGGTTTTAACACTTGACACTAGGTTAGCGTTCAACGAATTAATAAGGATTCTACTAAGGAATCCGCCTACTACGGTAATGAGAATTGTAAGTATTGATGTGTGTTGCAAGTTGGATAGTAATTTCTTCAACTGCTTAGCTGAGTATTTGAGCAAGGTTAAAGGTAGCTACTCAAAAATCTTATTTGGGAGAAAGGGTTCGTTAAGGGGCGAAGTTTACATCAAAGTTAAGGAGTTACTTCAGGAGCATATAAACTACATAAGTAAGTACGTTCTTCATGTTGAACCCATAAATAATGAAGTATGTTTTGGGATAATGAAAGTGGACGAAGATAAATTCCACAAACTTAGAGAAAAAGTTATAACTAAGAAGATTGAGAGTAAGCTCTAAAACTACTTAACTATAATGTTAAGAGGTGACGTAGAATGGGTGAACTAAAGAGGATTGAAGTTATTGATGTACCTATACCTGAAAATACCAATGTAATATTAGCTCACTCACACTTCATTAAAACTGTTGAAGATGTCTATGAAGCACTAATCACATCGGTACCTAACATTAAGTTCGGCATAGCTTTCGTTGAAGCTAGCGGTAAACGTCTCATAAGATTTGAAGGTAATGATGAAGAACTAAAGAAACTCGCAATAGATGTGGCATTAAAGATAGGTGCAGGCCATACACTAGTGATATATATTAAGAATGCATGGCCAATAAATGTGCTTAACGCATTAAAGAATGTTCAAGAGATTACAAGGATTTATACAGCTACAGCTAATCCTGTACAAGTCATTGTTGCTGAGACTAATCAGGGCAGATCAGTCTTAGGCGTTGTTGATGGTTTCACGCCATTAGGTGTAGAGAAAGAGGAAGATATTAAGGAAAGGAAGGAATTCCTAAGAAAGGTAGGGTATAAGAGGTAAATGACTTAACGGTGCAGATAACGTGTCAAGATATGAAATAATATGCTTTAACAGTGAATGGGTCAAGTTAGGTGACTATATAGAGTTAGTTATGTATAGAAAAGCATGGTCAGAAAAGATAACAGCTAGAAAGGTAGATCCACACCTAAGTGATGATAAAATATACGAAACGGTTAAGAAGCACATTTACGGAAGGGAATGTCATTATTTATTACTGAAATGCTCTGGTAGTAAATGTAGCGAGGATTATGAGGAGATAGGGGCGCTACTTGTTGGTAAAAGTTTCAACATAACCCTGTTTCCCATACCTGTAAGAGTTTATGAAATACATTTACTACGTAAGCAATCAAAAAGCGATATCGATATTGATGAGAATATAATAATAAGTAATGAATTATGGAAAGTTAAGGAGTTTAAGATAAACGGTGAATACTACATAGTAAATACATCAGTTAAGTTACTAAGTAATGAGGTTGATGCTATAAAAGTAGTTACAGAATTAGGTGATAGAGTAATAATTCTTGGGAGAGGTAAAGAGGAAGCTAAGGTAGGACAAACTAGGAAACGCAAGAGAAAAAGAAGACGTAAGTTAAAGAAGAAGCGCTAATATAGCTTTCTGTGCATGTAGTCTATTTTCAGCTTGATCCCATACAACTGACCAGGGACCGTCGATTACTTCATCAACAACTTCATAACCTCTATGGGCTGGTAAGCAATGCATGAATATTACGTCAGGCTTGGCTAGTTTCATTAAATCAGTAGTAACTCTGTACTTACTCAAATCCTTAATTCTTTTCTCAGCCTCTGCCTCTTGTCCCATACTAACCCATACATCAGTATATACAACATCAACACCTTTAACAGCGTCTTCAGGCTCTCTATAAATCTCTATTGATACATCATTCCTTTGTGCTTCCTCCAGAGCTAACTTGAAGATCTTGGGGTCAGGGTCGTAGCCTTTTGCTGTAGCTATTCTAAAGTTATTACCTAGTTTAACACTTGCTAAGAGTAAGGAGTGTAATACATTGTCTGAACCATCACCTAGGAATGCTATTGTTAATCCTGAGTATCTACCCTTCTTCTCCCATATAGTAAGCATGTCGCCTATGGCTTGACACGGGTGTTCTTTATCACTTAATGCATTTATCACGGGTATTGTAGCATACTTAGCTAATTCTATGAGATCCTCATGCTTATATACTCTGGCAGCCACACCATCTACGTACCTGCTAATTACTCTAGCTGTATCAGCTATTGTCTCCCCTCTTGCCAACTGCATCTCTTGCCATGTCAATGATATTACATCGCCACCTAACTGCCTCATAGCAACCTCAAAGCTTATCCTTGTTCGTGTACTCGGCTTCTGGAATATCATTAATAGTGTCTTCCCTCTTAATACTGGAATTACTCTTTCACCGCCATAGTATCTCTCCTTAAAATTAGCTGCCGTATGTAGAATGAATCTTAACTCCTCACTAGTTAAATCAGCTATTGATATTAAATCACGACCTCTTAGGGATTTCATTACAGACACCCAAGAATTATGAATATCTCTTACTTAAAATATTAAAGGAATAATACTACTAGACAAACGGTAAAAGCGTATCATGAAGAGCGCTCAACTACTCAGTATTCTATGTAGTGCAAAGAGAGGTGTAAAACCTAAGTTCACACCTTACCATATACTTAAAACGTTGCTATACCTAGCTGAGAGGCCCCATGGCAGGATAGAGCTAAGTAGGAAGCTAGGTCTGGGTGAGGCAAGTACTAGGACATTAATTCAGAGACTTAAGGTTGAAGGTCTCATTAACGTTGATAAAATAGCTGGTGCATTCTTGACTGATAAAGGTAGGAAAGTAATTGATGAAATGTTAAACAAAATTATCTTAGTAGGTAGTGTTAATGTTAAGGATTATTGCGAGGACTGCAGGGGTTACTGCATAATAATTAGGAGAGGGTTAACCATAGTAAGAAATAGGGGTGTTTTAGCTATTAGGGACTTAGTGGTTCGTGAGGGTGCTTATGGAGCCATAATAGCTATTTTTAAGGAGGGGAGATTTCTATTACCAGTTGCAGGTAACGCTCATGAAGAGTTTAGAGATGAGAGACTTAAGAAATTCTTACTAAGTAGGGTAACCATAATGGAGGGTGATGCAGTAATTATATCACTTTGTAAGGGTGAGATCGACTGTTCTATGCCTCTCATAAATGCAGCAATACATATGCTCTCAACATACGACAATGATTCCTTAAATACTGAAAGAAGGAGGGAACTCAAAGCAATTAATACTTAAGTGAGGGAGGTTACATATAGACTTGGTAAAGTACGCCATAGCTTTCTACAGTGGTGGTAAGGACTCTCACTATGCAGTAATTAAATCGCTACATAGCAGCATACGTACTAAGTATCTGCTAGTGGTTAGACCTAGTAGAATAGATTCTTGGATGTTTCATGCAGTAAATGTGAAGTGGGTTAAATTACATTCTAAGGCTATGGGTATACCCATATTATGGATTAATGTTAGTGGTCTTAAGGATTTAGAGGTAATTGAATTAAGGGATAGGTTATTAGGTATAAGGGAGTTATTGAGACGTGAAGAAATAGACTATCTGATTAGTGGTGCTGTTGCGTCTAAGTATCAAAAGGATAGGCTTGATGCATTAGCTGAATGTCTGGGTTTAAAACATTATACACCATTATGGGGATCTAATCAAGAACACCTCCTTAAGGAGGAACTAAGGTATTTAAGCTTTATGATAGTTGCCGTACAAGCTTACGGTCTTGACATTAAGTGGCTTGGTAGAATAATTACTGAGGATAACATTAAGGATTTAATAAGTCTTTATGAAAGCTTAAAGATTAGCCCAGTTGGTGAAGGAGGAGAGTTTGAGACATTCGTGATATCTTCTGCACTCTTTAGGAATTATGGAATTGCTATCAATAAAGCTAGACTTACATGGAGTCAAACGCAATGGTTTGGTTATTATATAATTGAAGATGCAGCGCTAATACCATTATAAGATCTTCTCACTTTCTCTTAAACCACATATCAAGCCCTCTTATAGTTGCCTTGATGTATTCTCTATATGCTCTCTTAAGCCTCTCAATAGCGTTTTTAACACGTGTTTCGGAAAAGTCATGTTCATCAACTAGTATTTTAATTATACCCTCCTCTTCTGGTTCTCTCCACTTTAGTGAATAATTGTCCGTTACTGGTGGTTTAAGGAATATCTCCTTTATCTTTGTAGGTTCAACTGGGAACTTAGCTGTTGGAAGGGCCTTTAGAGCTCTCTCAAGTCGTCCATGAGTTTTTATGAGAGATAATGCTGTCTTAGGTCCTACTCCCTTTACTCCATCAGGATTATAGTCGGTTCCAAGGAGTATCGCTATATCCACTAATTGTTCTCTATTAAGACCTAAAGCTTTAAGTAATTTATCTAGTTCTATCAGCTCAGGCTTTATCTCTACGTACATATCTTTTCTTGGAAGCTTTCTCTTACCAGATATGGTTAAGTTCCTAATGAGTCTAGGAGCACCAAATAGTAACGCATCATAGTCTTGAGATGCTGCAGCCCATGCATCACCTTTCATTGCCATATATGCTGCCTGTGCTTCACCTTCAGAAGGGGCTTGAACCCATGGTATGCCCATAGCATCTAATAATCTTTTGGCATCATTAACCATATCAGAAGTTAATTTAGCTGATAATTGAGCATACCTTCTAGCAGCTTCTAAATCACCTGCAGCAATAGCTTCTTCATACTTCCTTTTAGCTTCTTCCCTTATACTCATTCTCTCCTGAATCTCCTTAGCTTTAAGCTCTGGGGGCTTCCCATCAAATACATAGACAGGCTTTATACCTGCCTCCATAATATTTATGGTCCTATAGAATAAACCACTTAAGTGACTCGTTATCCTGCCTTTACTATCCATTAATGGAGTTCCATCAGGCTGCCTTATAGCTGTTAGGAATTGGTAGAGAGCATTATAGGCATCTATAGCTATGACTTTACCCCTCAACTCCCTTAAATCACCAATGACTTTAATGACATCCTTAGGAATTAGATCTCTAAGGTTAACACCCAAATTAGCCCCCAATATGTCTTTCTCAAGAAGATTGAAAACCTTTAATCAGGACAATTATAATTGTTAAGCAAGTCTGTAGTAGAACAACTTATAAGCTGTGGACTTTAGATTCCTTAGGTAAGAGTATGGCTCAGGAGGTGGAATCGAAGAGTAAAGGTCCTGTAATAATTGAAGCTGCAACGCCACCCATATGTAGTAGCTGTGGGAGACCCATACCGCCATACGAGAAGGGAGTTAAGTTTACATGCCCTAATTGCGGAACAGTAACTATATGGCGTTGTAGGAAGTGTAGGGAATTAGTTATTAGTTATAAATGTCCTAATTGCGGATTTGAAGGTCCTTAAAGGTGAGCGTACATGAGCAGTGAAAGAAAATCTAAGGTCCTAGTTGTTGTAAGAGTAAACCCTGAAAGTACTGAGATTGATTTGGATAAAATGATTAATGAAATAAAGTCTAGGTTACCATCGGAGTTCCAATTAGTTAAGAGTGAAAAGGTTTACGTAGCATTCGGCCTATACATACCTAGACTATACATAGTAATGCCCGAGGAGTATGAAGGTGGTACTTCAAGAATTGAGGAAGTAATTAAATCAGTTCCTGGTGTTTCATCCATAGATATAGAATTCGTTACGAGAACTGAAGCCTTCAGTAGTTAAGAACTAAAAATAATATTGAGTATTCACAGATATTAGTTTTACTGATGAACCTGTCCTATAATTAATAAGTTTAATAAGAACCATTAAGTTTGGGAGATAGAGGAATGCACACAACCTACAAGGAATATATATTGAAGGTTGCTGAGGCTAAACGCTATGAAGCTATGAGGGGTAAGGCTAGAGTACCTGAGAGAGTTATGAATTTACTAGGTATAGATCCTGGCGATGTGATAGAGATAGCTGGTAGGAGAACTACTGTAGCAATTGCTTGGCCAGCTTTTAAGGAGGACGAAAATGAGGATATAATTAGAATTGACGGTATCATAAGAAAGAATGCAGGCGTAAGTATTGGTGAGAAAGTAATAATTAGAAAGGCTAATGTTAAGCCCGCATTACACGTGAAGTTCGCACCAAGTAGTTCATCCATCGACATAAGTAGAAGTGAGAACTCCTTGAGGGCGATTAGGAGGAAACTGCTAGACTACCCGGTCATAGAGGGAGATTTAGTCCCACTTCAACTCCTAGGAGCACCAACATTACTACACGTAGTCCATACTAAACCTTCAGGACCTGTAATAATAACTGAGGAAACTAAGATAACAATCTTAGAGCGTTCACCAACTTTAACATATGTACCTAAGGTGACATACGAGGATATAGGTGGTATGAAGCATATCATAGAAAGAGTTAGAGAATTAATTGAACTACCTCTTAAGCACCCTGAACTATTCCGTAAGTTAGGTATTGAACCACCTAAAGGTGTCTTACTGATAGGACCTCCCGGTGTTGGTAAAACATTGCTTGCCAAAGCCGTAGCAACAGAATCCGATGCATACTTCATAGCAGTTAATGGTCCCGAAATAATGAGTAAGTTCTATGGTGAGTCAGAACAGAGATTAAGGGAAATATTTGAGGAGGCAAGAAGGCATGCCCCAGCAATAATCTTCATTGATGAAATAGACGCAATAGCACCTAAAAGAGATGAGGTTGTTGGTGAGGTTGAGAGAAGAGTTGTTGCACAATTACTGACGTTACTTGACGGTCTCGAAGGTAGAGGTGATGTTATAGTCATAGGAGCTACTAATAGACCTCATGCTCTCGATCCAGCACTGAGGAGACCCGGTAGATTTGATAGAGAAATAGAGATACCACTACCTGATAAGCAGGGTAGGTATGAAATACTTCAGATTCATACAAGAAATGCACCATTGGATGAGAGTGTTGATTTAAGGAAACTTGCAGAGATAACCCATGGCTATACTGGTGCTGACTTAGCTGCTTTAGTTAAGGAAGCAGCAATGAATGCTTTAAGAAGAGTTTTAGATAAGATAGACTTAGATAGAGATGAAATACCTCCTGAAGTGTTAGAGGAACTCAAAATAACTATGGATGACTTCATGAAAGCCCTAAAGGATGTTGGACCAAGCGGGCTCAGGGAGGTTCTTGTTGAGGTTCCTGAGGTTCATTGGGATGATATTGGTGGTTTAGATGACGTTAAGCAACAGTTAAGAGAAGCAGTAGAATGGCCACTCAAACATCCTGAGGTATTTGAGAAAATGGGTATTAGACCGCCTAGAGGTATCTTATTGTATGGTCCTCCTGGTTGTGGTAAGACTTTACTTGCTAAGGCTGTTGCTACTGAGTCTGGTGCTAACTTCATAGCGATTAAGGGACCAGAAATACTAAGTAAATGGGTAGGAGAATCAGAAAAAGCAATAAGAGAAATATTCAAGAAAGCACGGACGTACGCACCAGCAGTAATATTCTTCGACGAAATAGACGCAATAGCACCCATGAGGGGAGCCTACGCTGATACGAGCGTCATGGAGAGGGTTGTAAGTCAATTATTAACTGAGATGGACTCTATTGAGAGACTTAACAATGTTGTAGTAATTGCTGCAACCAATAGACCTGACCTAGTTGATCCAGCACTATTAAGACCCGGACGCTTTGAGAAACTCATATATGTACCACCACCTGACATCAAAGCTAGGCTTGAAATTCTTAAGGTTCATACTAGGAGAGTTCCCCTAGATAAGGACGTCGACTTACATAAGATAGCTGAGCTAACAGAAGGATACTCAGGAGCTGATTTAGCGGCTCTTGTGAGGGAAGCAGCATTAACAGCCTTAAGGGAAAACATTAAAGCTGATAGGGTATCTATGAAGCATTTCCTGAAGGCTCTCAAAACCGTACCACCATCATTAACTAAAGATATGATTAAATTCTATGAAGAGTGGGGTAGGAAAGCAAGAAATAGGTTACCTCGAACACTAACCCATCCGCTCATGAATCTATGAGAATAATATACAAAATGTATACTTGTTACATCTGGAGTCGTAATTAAATATGGCCCCCACTACTTAAAAGTCCTAACTCCGTTACATTAGAAGGTGTGCTATTTGACATTTAACAGAGCACCCATCCAGGTACTAGCTAGAATACTAGAGATACTAGCTGAGAATGGAGGTATAATAAAGGATAGTGAACTCTTCGAGTTATTACGTAGAGAGTACGATATATCGATCTCTGATCTCATGAAGTACTTAATGATGCTTGAGATGAGAGGATACATAAGTGTTTCATCAGCAAGTGAAAACGTTAGGATAATTCACTTAACAAGGTATGGGAAGGAGCAATTAGGCTTAATTAAATAGTTTAAGGAGGATTAACTCCGTAGATGTTGATGATACTCTCGATGAGTACTTCATGAAGTTTATCCTCAAGGTAAGGTTTATCCTTTAATATCTTGCTGACTTCATTAGCTATTTCCCACGGATACATAACTACACCTGGTCTTTTGGGATCATCTATGTAATCGCTTTCAACACTGACTAATCTTAGCGAATCCTTACTAAGATTGCTAATAATGTCTTCAAGGAGTTCCTTCCTGCCTGTGATTGTTGATGAAAACCCTCTTTGTGATGTATTCATACAGATATCTCTCGATGCATGGTGAAATATTATGTACTTCCTCCCTAGGTTCCTAGTAAAGAGATTAATTAAAGAGTTTATTGATTCAACTGTAATCAGGCCTGAGTCCTCTAGATGTAGATGTATAGGTACTGAATAGTCATGAACTATGTTTAAAGCTTTAATTAAGACGTAATCATTTAATGCGAATACTTCAGGTAATGCTTTATAGTGTGGTCTCCCAAATTCTCCTATACCATCTATTACGCCCTTCTTAACCCTACGTTCAATATCATCTAATGCCCTGTCAATGTAGAGAAGTAAATCCCTTCTTCTCCCTTGATAATACCTCACGAGTCTATCTATAAGTGCTGGATGTAGGCCTAATATACAAGCGACTCTTAAGCCCTCACTCTTAGCTATTTTACACTGTTCAATATGTAAATTAAATGATTTAATTAAGTCGTTATATGATAATGTTAGATCGTAATGATAAGGAGGTAGAGAGACTAATGCGATAAACCATCCATGAACCTCCTTAAATTTTTTAGCTACAGTTCTGATTCCTAAGCCCTTAGGTGAGACATGTGCATGACCATCAGATATTGGTACCTTCATACTATTGTAAAAATCGGAAAAGTATTTAAATTCATTCATCAGACATAAAGTGGTGGATAGATGTCGTTCGTCATTAGGGAATTTAGTTCTATTTCTGAATTTGTTAAGAGCATTGATGACGAATTAGGTGAGCTTAGGAAGACTCTTGGTGATCTCTTAAGGAGGCTTGAAGAATTACGAATAAAGGCTGAGCAGGAGAGAAAGCTAAGAGAATTATTACTAAAACTAAGAGGTTCTAAGGGTGCTGAGGCTAGCAATACTGTGGAGTTAAAGAACATCAGAATAGTCCTAAACCCTTCACCCGAGCAAGAAGTGGAGTCTATACAACAAGCTATAGAAAACATTAACAATAGAATAATGCAACTTCAAAGCATAAGAAAAGACTTAGAGGTACTCAGTGGTACTGAACTTGAAGTTAAGCTTGAAGTAATATACGTTAATGGATTACCTAAGGTCATATTATTAAAGATGTAATTACGTAACAATAAGCTGATCATGGATTAGCTTTTTCTTAATCCATTCTACACGTAAGTTAATCAATGAGCTCTTCCAGTATTAAAATTCCCAAAGTACTTGTAGAGGCTATGCCGTTATCCCTTAATTAAGTTTAAGGTAAGAATAAAGAGGACTATGTAAAGTTAGAGAGGGGTAAAGTATGTCGGGTGAACTACCGCCTGAATTACTTAAGATCATAGATCTAACTCGCAGCCATAATAGGTGGAGGAGGCTCGAATGTATTAACTTAATAGCTTCTGAAAATGTTATGTCACCATTAGCTGAAGCTGCATATCTCACTGATATGATGCATAGATATGCTGAGGGTAAACCTAAGAAGAGGTATTATCAAGGTAACATCTATACCGACGAAATGGAGCTTTATGCTATGCAGTTAATGAGTGAGTTACTCAACGTTGAATTTGTTGAATTAAGAGCTATTAGTGGTACAATAGCTAATGCTGTAGTCTTCAGAAACTTAGCTAATCCTGGAGATAAAGCACTAATAGCACCGGTACAAGCTGGTGCTCACGTATCGCATACTAAGTTTGGTACTCTAGGTGCGTTGGGTATAGAGCAGATAGAATTGCCGTTTAATCTTGATGAATGGAATATTGATGTAGATAAAGCAGTTAAAATGATAAGAGAGATAAAGCCTAAGTTCGTCACCTTAGGAGCTAGTGTTTATTTATTCCCGCACCCAACGAAGGAAATAGCTGAAGCTGCTCATGAAGTTGGAGCTAAGGTAGTGCATGATGTAGCACACGTACTTGGCCTAATAATTGGTGGTGTCTGGCCTAATCCAATACATGAAGGTGCTGATGTAGCTACATCATCTACTCATAAAACATTTCCCGGACCTCAAGGAGGATTAATCTTTACTAACGATAAGGATCTCTACAAGAAAATATCTAAGACAATCTTCCCTTGGTTCGTAAGTAATCACCACTTACATAGATTACCAGCATTAGCTGTTACTGCTGTAGAGATGAAGTACTTCGGTAAACAATACGCTGAACAAATAGTAAGAAATGCTAAGGCATTTGCTGAAGCATTAGCTGAGGAAGGATTTAAGGTGTTAGCAGAGCATTTAGGCTATACAAAATCACATACTATAGTTGTTGATGTCAGGGAACTTGGAGGTGGGGCGAGAATTGCGAAATTACTTGAAGAAGCAAACATTATAGTAAATAAAAACCTATTACCATGGGATCCACCTGAGGCAGTAAAAGATCCTAGCGGTATAAGGTTGGGAACTCAAGAAATGACTAGATTTGGTATGAAGGAATCAGACTTTAAGGAAGTTGCCAGATTCATGAGGGAGGTAGTTATAGATAAGAAAGATCCTAAGGAAGTGAGGAAGAAAGTTATTGAGTTTAGAAAGGAGTTCACTGAAGTAAAGTACACCTTCCCCATACCTAAGGACGTAGTAGAGAGTCCCATAAAGATACCGATGATACTATGACCGTCAGAGAATGGTGTAAATTAACATGGATAGAACTTAGGGATTACATCAACTCAAAGAAGCATAAAGTAGTAGCTCTACTACCTGTAGGTAGCATTGAACAACATGGACCACACCTACCTCTAGGCACGGACTACATCATTGCTGATAGTATATGTGAACTCACTATTGAGAAAGTCAATAAGTTAAGAAGCGACATAATCCCCCTAAAATTACCTCCTTTAGCCTATGGATTAAGCACTATGTGGGCTTCATATACGGGTACTATATCCATTAATACCGATGTATTCATGAAATTAGTTATTAACATATTAAGTGAGATCATTAGAAACGGAATTGAGAAAGTAGTCGTAATTAATGCTCATGCAGGTAACGATGATGCCCTAAGAATTGCCTCAAAGGATGTAGTAGAGACGTTTAATAAAGGACTAATTGTGGTTGTTAATATATGGCATGTAGTAGGTGATGTAATAAATAAATTATTTAACACTAAATTCTTCCATGCAGATGAGGTTGAGACAAGCTTAGCATTAGCTTTAAAAAACATAAGCGTAAAATTAAGCAATATAAAAATAAGCGATTATCCCGCCACATTAAGAACTAGATATTATGATGAATTCTGGCATAGTTTAGATTTAACTAAGAGGCCTAAAGCATACTTCTATAGACCTGAATCAAGGTTAAAGGAAGGCTTAGGAGCGTTTGGAAGGCCTGACTTAGCTTCAAGAGAGAAGGGATTGAAGCTTCTCAATGAATTAATTACAAGATTAGCTAATCTAATTATTTTAGTTGCTGATTCCAAGTGATTGAGCAGGTAAATTAAACTACTCTATAAGTCTATACTCCCTACCACCATGTAAATAAACCATTCCTTCTCTAATCATAGCGTCAAGAACTATCCTCTCTTCATTAGTAAGACTCTTAACTTCAGTGACCTTTATCGGAAACTTCTTCTTAACCTCTTCATAGAATTCCTTAAGTACTATGTAATTAGATATTGGTACAGCATATCCTTGAGTAATATAGGACTCAAGGGATTTGTAAGTTAAGCTCTTAGCTTCTTCAATACTTAATACCTTTCTCGATTTAAGCTCTTCTAACAATTTATCATCAGCACCCTCCTTACCTTTAACTTTAACCTCACTTGGTGCTTCATGTCTACGTAGGTTAGGTGATGTTTGAAGAGATTTCTTAAGAATATTGATCTCATACTCTATCCTCCCTACTCGTTCTCTTAATGACTCTATCTCACTCATTAATTTCTTAATAAGGTCTCGTAATTCACTTGCCATATCACTTACCATTACTTCAGACTTAGAACCTCTACCTGTATCTATGGTCTCTCCCTCCTCAACCCTATATTCTGCACTTTTCTCGTGAAGTTTTGTTATACGGACTACATAACCTCCTCTACTCGATTTCATTACGTAGCCTGACTCCCTCAACTTTCTAAGTAATGCTCTAACAAGATTCAATGAAATACCTAAAGCATCTGCAATCTCCCTAGGTGTTGCTCCAGGATTGTTCTTCAAATACATTAATACTTTCTTATCTATGCTCAAACCCCATCAATTAATAACTTACTTGTAAAGCTAATAAATAATGCATAGCTATCTATTATAATGAGATTACTACATTACTAGGACTTCTTTCTCGGGTATATGTAATCCTTAGGTGCTTTGCTAAATGCTTCTAAGTACTTCTTAAGCACTTTAGGGATCTCAATAACCCCGTCCTCTCTTTGATAATTCTCTAAGATAGCAGTTATTGTTCTAGTACTAGCTATTGCTGTGGAGTTAAGCATATGTACGAAGTCTTTAACCATACCTTTTCTTCTAACAAATCTTATGTTCAACCTATAGGCTTGCCAATCAAGTACATTACTACAGCTAACAAGCTCTCTAAACCTTCCTTGAGCTGGGTACCAGGCTTCTAGATCATACTTCATAGCTGCCCTCAAATTTAGCTCGCCTGAAGCTATATTAACAACCCTGTAAGGTATTCCTAGACCTTGATAGAGTTCTTCAGCATTCCTTATTAGTACATTGAATGCATCCCAACTCTGCTCGGGTAGTGTAAATGCAAATTGTTCTACTTTATGAAATTGATGAACTCTAAATATGCCCTTTATATCTCTACTACCAGCACCAGCCTCTCTTCTAAAACATGGACTTATACCGACGTAGAATATTGGTAAATCCTCTTCATTGATTATTTCATTAGCATGTAAAGCTGCTAGAGGATGTTCAGCTGTAGCTATTAAGTAAAGATCGTCACTCTCTATCTTATATAGTGCATCCCTAAATGCATCAAGCTCTTCAACAGCACTCATGTACTTACCTTTTAGCATGTATGGTGGTAGCACTAATTTAAATCCTTTACGTGTCAAGTAGTCCATAGCATAAAGCAGTAAGGCTAGATCTAGCCATACTATATCATCGAAGAGATAGTAAAACCTTGAGCCTGCAACCTCACCGGCCTTCAACGTATCACCCAGTCTTAATACCTTCTCTAACATATCTGCATGACCTACTAACTCATAATCTATTAATTCATACTCCATCGGATGTCCCCGACCTAACGTCTCAGCTAGAAATATCCTTAAGTGCTTCCTCTGAACTTTAGCTTTTCCCCAAACTCTCACTACCTTATTAAAGCTCTCATCAGGACCTATGGGTACATCCTTATGTATTATAGATGGCATGCTGTCTAATAACTTCCTCCTATACTCATTAACCTCCTTCAACTTTCTCTCATAACTCTCTATCACCTTAAGTAAATTTCTAGCCTCTTCAATCTTCTTCCTTCTCTCTTCAGGACTTAGCTTAGGTATTTGAGAGCTTATGACATTATGTTTATGCCTTAGCTTATTAAGTTCTGTTTGAACCCTCCTCCACTCAGTATCTACACGTAAGAATTCATCTACAAGTTGAGGATCCATGAATCTCTTCATTAAGTTTTCTCTCATTACGTCAGGATTTTTCCTTAGTATCTCTATTATAGACCACGGCATGATACTCTACCCATCCCTTTACATATTCACAGTAAGAAGGGTAAAAGAATTAACTTTAATAATATTATCTCCAATACTTACGTGTTCTAGCATACATTCTCTCGTATTCGTAAATTTTTAAGTAAAACTCCTCATCTGATGAAAGTGTTTCAGATATTAACCTCATAGCTGTCTTAGGTCCTACACCTCTTGCTTGTAAAGCTATGATTGCTTTCTTACCATAGATAAGTACTAACTTAGCTATATCCATTAACTCCTCAAATAACTTCTTTTCATCATTTGATAATACAAACTTGTAATTCCTACCAGCTTTCATACCCCTAATTATTAATTCTTTAACTGTATTAACATCCCTTAAATTAGGATTAATCATGGTTATGAGACCATAACCGCATTTAGGACATCTAATGGTTTCAGGAAGGTCCCCTATTACTGCTCTCCATGAATATCTACACATCATACATACCAGGATTACCTCCCTCGATAGAATTCTTCTCTTAATCAACTCCTTAATTATATTACTTGGTAATGTACTTACTTTAACTCTATCAAAGTATATCTTAAGTGTGAATCCCTCACTACCAATAGGCGAAGGCCTATCAGCTACTACGTACTTAATAATAAGACTTCCTGACTTAAGTTTCTCCATAAACTTTTCTAACGCATTAACATCAATATATCTAGTTTTAATCTCATTAATAGCTTCCCGCCTTAATATACGATGTTGTGAGAACTCATTTATTAGTGTATTAATTATGTTTCTAGGCATGTCAGGTCGAACAATACCTAACCGGCTTAATACATTGTAAAGTGCGTATGTAAATAATTTAGTGTTTTCTAATGACCTGATTAGTAATTCATTCATATCAGCACTCTTTATATAGTTAAGAACCTTAGTAATGATGTTCTTTAAATAATTTACTTCGTAATGTACTGGTAACTGTATTACAACTCTATAAGGGTCAGTACTTAGTGTTGGTGACAACCCCAAATATGATGATATTAAATACGATAGTATTATACCTAGCCCTCTATTACCATTACTACCTAGACATGAATGTATTATTACTATGGGTCTTGATTCTCTCACTATTTCTATTAGCACTAAGTTATCTGATGGTAATGGATAACCCCTCTTCAAGTGTTCATTAATAACCTTAGTGACATACTTGAGCCCTTCATCATTAAGTATTGACTTATACACTGATGGTATGTAACCCATACCTACTAATCTTCTTAAGCCACAGACTTCCCTGGCAACTTTATAATGAACAGGTATTGTTTCACCCACCCATGTTGGAATTAATGCTTCAGAAAATTCAGCAGGCTCTACTAATAGTTTCTTAGAGTCATCATCAATACTTAATACTTTCCATACTTTACCACTAAGAACTATGCTATCTCCTTCCTTAATGCTCGTAATAACGAATTCTTCGTCCAAGTTACCTATGACTCTATTCTCTAGTACATCAATAACTGCGTATTGAGATGTATCAACAATCATAGTTGTCTTCAAGTAATATAACTTACCTTTTTCGGTAGCTACTAAATGTTCACCTAACTTTCTTAGATAACCGAAACTTAATAGTAAATCCACTAATTCCTTTACTGTTCTTAAGTCTATGTACTCATAATGTTTTACGTTTTTTACTATATCTATTATTTCATTTATACTTACTCCTCTCTCCGGATCCTCTAACGCCATACCAACAATAGCATGCGCTAAAACATCTAGTGGCTCTATTGGAATTGTCAGACCTTCTAAATCACCTACTAAAGTTCTTCTAGCAATTACCGCAGATTCTAACGTATCATCAATGGAATCTGATGTAACTATTACGCCTCTCGCCTTGAGGTAAAATCTATGCATAGACCTACCTATTCTTTGTAATAGCTTATTTGCTTGACGTGGTGATGATGACTGTATCACAATAGGTATATGACCCACATCTATACCTAGCTCAAGACTTGATGTAGCGACTATTGCCTTAATCTCTCCCTTCTTAAGTAGTCTTTCAGCTTCAATCCTTTCACTCTTTGACAAGCTACCATGATGAACTCTTAAGTTGATACCCTTACCCATCAACTTACTGCCTAACCATTCAGCTTCATCTCTGGTGTTCGTGAATATCAAAGCTCTTCCCTCATTCTTGACTATGTCAGCGATTACTTCGTGTTTATCTTTTCCAATACAGGGAACTACCTTAACCTCAGATTCCCTAATAGCGCTAATTACTGCTTCGCAAACTGCAGAGTTTGGCACTAAATATTCTTTAATCTTATCCATATCACCTACGTTAGCTGAGAGTGCTATCCTATGGATTCTATACTTACTTATCCTCTCAAGTCTAGCTATGTTTATTAATAGTTGAGCTCCTCGCTTACTACTAAGTAATTCATGAAATTCGTCAATTATGACCCATCTTACGTGTCTTAAGTGAGGCCTCAACCTTTTATTTATTAGTATGTAGGATAAGGTCTCAGGCGTCGTTATTATTATGTGCGGAGGACTCATATCTATTAACTTTCTACGACTTTGAGGTGTATCACCATGCCTTATATCTACGGATATACCTAGTAAGTCACATATCTTAATGAGTCTGTTAAATATATCTCTATTTAGAGCTCTCAATGGCGTAATGTATAATGCAGCAATAGGTTTATAGCCATGCCTTATTATTTCAGAAATTATCGGGAATAATGTTGCTTCAGTCTTACCGCTTCCAGTAGGTGCAATAATTAATACATTTCTACATCTAAGTACTTGAGGTATAGCTAATTCCTGAATCGGTGTTAAATCCTTATAACCTAATTTGAGCATTACATTAACTAATCTAGTGTGAAGTAGCTTTAACACATCAGTATTACCGCTATATTGCTTACAGTCTTTCCTTTCAGTCATTTAGATATCCATCTAAGAACTACTGACAAACTTAATTACTCTTTCAAGAATAAATACATGAACTATGAGGAGGTCAAATAGGATCCCATTATATGTACAGGCGACTACATTAACGATACTTAATATCATACTCGCAGTTCTATTAACTACATATTCATTCACTCTTCTAACATATATGTCAATACCTACATTAATAGTGATTGCATTAATAGGTTACGTTTCAGGAAAGAGTTCTAGAGTTAGCGTGATTATATTGGAACTTACAGCATTAATACTCATAATCTTAGGATTAAGTGACTATGTATTAGCAAGTGAATTAAGTCTAACTCAAACCATGGTTACAACCTTAATAATTTATGTTGCTTCACTCATACTATCGTCATCATTTTTAAAGAATGTAAATATGGATGTACAGGATATACTTAATACATTAAAATTGGATAGAGATATCTTATTGAAATGCTTAACATTGTTCATAGGTATAACTGCTATAGCGCTTATAATTGTTGGTGCTATTGAACTTAGTTATGGTGTAATTGAATACTTAACTGTATTTTCGGCTATAATTAAGATACCTCATTTAAGTATATATAATTTAACTTTAGTCATTGTATCGTACATATTGATGTTCTTATACTCACTTATTTTATCCAGTACCACTCTCGATATAAGAAAGGAACTCTTAATATTATTGTCAGGTACTGCCTTATTCCTACTATCCCCACTATCATTGCCACTACTAACTTTAGTGTTTAATTTCTCAGTATCTCCGAAGTATATTTTAACATTAAGAGCTAAGGAAGCATTAAGGAGAAAGTCATGCGATATTGCTTTAGGTGAGGTTATGGATTTAGTGTCTGATGGAGAATTCAAGACATTATTAAGTATTAAGGGTGATTACTTATGTATGAACTTAAGGTATGGTGATAATAATCATACGTTGATAATAGGTGCTACAGGTACGGGTAAGACTTCGTTAGCTAAGGCAATTGTTGAACAAGCGATTGGGAAAGGTTATAAGGTGGTCGTTATTGATGCTCACGGTGAGTACGTAGGGTTACCTAAACTCGTAGAGATAAATCCAAGACTGAGCCCCATAGACGTAGTTATGGCGGCTAAGGATATAGGTATAGATGATGTTGTAAATATAATTACGGATACCTATAGGCTGGGAGACGTCCAGAAGGAAGCTTTGAAGAGGCTTCTCGAGATCTTGCTAAGCACGCGGGATAAGCCTAACATAGACGACTTGCTTGACTTGCTCAATAAACTAATATTACTAGATAAAGAGGAATTCATAAGAACTTACCGTACATACATAAATAGAGAAGTACTGAAGTCATTAATACCTTACATAAGATCGTTGAAGGATTTAATTGGGGATTCACTTATTGGATTGCCTGTAGGGGAATTGCTGAATAAATCAATCACCATAAATGTGAGTAAATTTGCTGGATCTTCATTAATGAGGATATATATTGAGATTCTCTTGAGGATATTATTTAACGAGGTAATTAAGAGTAAGAAACGTGAAATAACATTACTCGTAGTTGAAGAGTTTCATAACTATGTTAGTAAGTATAGGGAAGGTATCTTAGGAAGGATACTAAGAGAAGGGAGAAAATTTGGTATTAACGTCATAGCTATTACACAAGGATTACCTGAGGTAAGTGATACATTACTAAATAACTTTAAGTGGATTATAATATTCCCTATGGTTAAGTCAGCACTCAAAAATGTACTCATAAAATTAGGTATAAATTTAAAGAGCAAATATAGAGACCTAAAGAGATTGATACTTAACGTAAGGAATTTTGAGCCATTAGTTTGGAATAGGGATGAAAGAAGTGTTTACCACATTAAAGCTTATATTAGAGGTTAGACAATACGAGAAAAAGGGATATTATGAGTGAGGAACCTTCTGAAGAAGAAATTAAGGAGGAAATAATTGAGGAAACAAGTGAAGAGAAGAGTGAAGAGGGGTCAGCAGCTGAAGAGTACTTACCAAGTGAGGAGGAAGAAGAGGTTACAGCACCTACTGCTGTGGATGTTAGTGGTCTTGAAGCAATGATTCAAATAAGTGATATACTACTTAACACATTAAGAGGCTCCATAAGTGATAATGAGGCCATAAAGAAAATCAAGGAGTTAAGAACAGGTAAAGCTGTTGAACGTAGAAAGGCTAAGGGTAGGAGAAGAAGAAGGAGATGAGACTAGACTAAAGTAATCCTATTTAGAGAACTCATACTTAATGTTTAGACTATTAAGGATATTCTTAATTAGTTCCTCACTTACCCTTTTATCGAATATTAGCACTACTAATTTATCACCATCACTTTTACTTAACTTTATTTTATCAATGAAGACTAAACCTCTTATTAAGTCTGATTCACTCTTTTTAGGAGCTATATAATCCTTAAACTTCTTTCTCGCCATCTCATAGAATACATCAAAATTCTTAACTATTCTTATACTATCATTCACGTCTTCAGTATCACGTCCTAATCTTTCTTTAGCATACTCAAGAACCTTTAGAGCAGTCTCAACATCGCATTCAAGGTATAGATACCCCATGAATGACTTTACAAGTTTTACTGTCATTCACTTACACCGAGTAATAATTTCACTACCCCTTAAAAGCAAAAAGTACTAAGGGAGTTTTATTAATTTCAATGTTATTGTAAGATTGGGTGTAGACATGTTTAAAGTGACGTATCCGAATGGTAGTGCATTTAAGAAGCTACTTCAAGGAGCTCTTAAGCCATTAAGTGAAGTACCTATACAGGTATCTGATGAATACTTTATTATTCGTGCATTAAGTCCCGATAAGAACATACTAGTTGAGATTAGTATACCTAGATCTGCTTTTGAGAGTTATGAAGCATCAGGTGAAGTTTCCATCGTTGCTTCGAGGGATCAAATGCTTAAGGCTGTCAGGAGAGCGTTAAGGAAGGACACAGTCACACTATCGTATGAGGAGGGATCACGTTACCTTAAATTGATATTAACTAACATGCGTACTGGTGCTGAGAGAGCATATGATATCGAGATAAGTGAGGCAGGCACTGAACCAGTTCAATCTCTACAGTTAGAATTGCCAGTTAGATTCCAGATAGCAAGTGATGATCTAAAGAAGTTAGTAAGAGATGCTAAATTAGTCGGTGAAGAATTAGAGCTCATATATAAGGAGGGCTCAATAGAGGTAATATCTCGATCCGAGAACAAGATGTTTAAGCAAGTAATGAGTTTAGATAAGCCTCTCTACAGCCTGGAATCTAAGGAGTCCATGGTATCGAGTAGATATGATGTTGATTTACTTAAGTCCATAGCTACATCATTCGATGCTGCAGAAATAGCTACAGTAGAATTTGGTTCAGGCCTTCCAATGAAAATAACATTGACTTCAGATGATGGATCAAAGTTAATATTCTGGATTGCTCCTAGAGCTTAAACTATATTCAAATTTCATTTTCTTAGGATTAGGTAGCTTAACTATAACACCATCCCTAACGAGGCTTGCTATAACTTTACGTAACTCTACATCATCAATATCAATACCTTTATTAATCAATTCTTTTAACAGTTCTTCATAGGTAGCTTTACCTAATTTCCTAATCACATCAATTATTAAATGCTTTAACTCGTTCTTATGACTTTCCATTATTATCAGCCGGGGTGCCTTTCAGCATCCAGTATTGCAGACTGTTAGACGGATAGGGCGTTCATCACCTAACATAATCTGTACTCTACGAATAAATAAACTCTTAACATACACTTTACCGGGATTAGAATGAGTAGTAAAATAGAGCTTGAATTGATAGAGGAGTACGTATATGCAGGTGAGAGAAGATTTAGATTTAGGATTAAAGGAACAAATATTATATTAAATGTTGAAGCTGAGGATGTTGAATCAGGTCTAAAGAAGGCTGTAGATATGATTAGAAAGTTAAAGATAATTGAGAGACTTAAGGAGTTAAAGTCACAGTGAATTTTTAGGAACTACTAATGGTGGGGCCGCCGGGATTTGAACCCGGGACCACCAGCGTTCCGGGCGGGGATTTCTCCCCAGGCTGGCATCCTAGCCAAGCTAGACGACGGCCCCACATCCAAGACTACACTATCTAAACCTATTTTTAAGCATTAAGATATCTACAACGGAGGTAGGTATAACTGTGAGGTTGTTCATAGCTGTAGAGATAGAGAACACAGAGGCCTTAAGGAGGATAATAAACTTAAGAGATGAGCTACTAACATGTTCTAAAGGTGGTAGGGGCATTAAGGGTGTTGAGGACGAAAACATACATCTAACTATAAGATTTATAGGTGAGGTTAGTGAGGCATTGCTACCATCAATAATTAACTGCTTAAAACCTTGCGGCGAGTTAAAGTCTTTCACGATGGAGGTTAAAGGTGTCGGTGCTTTCCCATCAATATCTAGACCTAGAGTTATATGGGTTGGTGTTAGCAAGGGTAGTGATGAGTTAAAGATGTTAAGGAAAATCATAGATAAATGCTTAAATCAAATAGTTAGACCTGAACCTCAGGAATTCGTGCCACACATAACTATAGGTAGGATTAAGGGAAGTTATGATAGAATGTGCTTACAAAACTTCTTAAATACGCATGTAGATGAAGTAATTGGTGAAAGTAAGGTAACTAAGATAAAACTTAAGAGGAGTATTCTAAGACCTCAAGGACCTGAATATCATGATGTATACGAGGTTAACTTAAGAGAGTGATGGACTTCATGATGAACTTAAATGCGAATTACGAAAAGGTGTATAATGTTATTAAGGAGGTCAAAGAGGAATTAAGACCTACAAAGGAGGAACTTGAAAAAGCTTATGAACTATACTATAGGATTAAAGAGATAATTCAACATGCACTTAAAGACCTAAACTATGAGTATAAGGTAAGTCTTGAGGGCTCCTTAGCTAAGGGTACATGCATTAGAGGTGATATAGATTTAGACATTTTCATATTAATAAAACATGATAAGATGGATAATAAATGGATTGAAGTAAATATCCTAGAAAAGATACAGAATGCCTTGAGAGGAATTGAAGGAGCTGAAGTAGTTAAGAAATATGCGTCACATCCATACTTAGAACTGATATATGATGATTTAAGAGCTGATATAGTTCCTGCGTATTGGGCATCAAGAATAGATGAGATAAAGACTGCTGTTGATAGGACCCCATTCCATACAATGTACGTTAAGAGTAGAATAGCTTCTGAAGTACAAAGAGATGAGGTAAGACTTCTTAAGAAATTCTTTAAGGGTATTAACGTCTATGGAGCCGAAATAAAAGTTGAAGGGTTTTCAGGGTATTTATGTGAGTTACTTATTATTAAATATGGTTCATTCATTAATACACTCAAGAATATTAGTATATGGCGTCCACGTACAGTAGTAGTGGTAGATGATGAGGTTAAAATTGATGAGAAGAACATTCTTAAACTATTTCCTGATGCACCATTAATTGTGCCTGATCCTGTAGATCCTCGTAGAAATGCTGCAGCTTCAGTATCACTGAGAAGCTTAAGTACGGTAGTAATGGCATCAAGAACATTCCTACGTGAACCTACTAAGGAATTCTTCTATCCTAGGAGAGTATCTCTCAGTATTAACTGCTTAAAAGATATACTAAGATTAAGTGAAAGAAGAATGTACTTATTACTCTATGATATAGTAAGCGATACATCACCTGATGTTTTATGGGGCGAACTGAAAAGAGTTGCAAACAGATTAGTAAACATCCTTAAAACTTTTGATTTTGAAGTAATAGATTATAGATTATGGAGTGATGAAGTTAGTACGGCTGTAATCGCTCTAGAGTTATTTAGCGATGAGCTACCTAAGTATAAGGTTCATGAGGGACCACCAATAGCTAAACTACTTAATAGTGATAAATTCTTTAATAAGTACATAAATGACGTATATTCTTTTGGGCCTTGGTTCAAAGAGAATGGGAGAATGTATGTTGTGAGAAGAAGGAAATTCAATAAATTAATTGATGTATTAAACCATGTTAGGGGTCAACTCAATGCTAAACATGTAAGATTAACTGATGTATTAACCATAGAAACTATTCCACATAAATTGAGAAATAATAGAGAGTTTAATTACTGGCTTACTGAAGTAGTCCTTAAGCTTCCCTTCTGGCTCTCTAATAAATATGAGCTTATGTTGAGAGTGTTTTGTCGTGATAAGTAATCTCTTAGAGACATTCTTAATCTACCAACTATCTTTATATCATCTAAGCTAGGTATGGATAACTTACTACCACATTGAGGACAGACACCGTTAAATTTATTAATAAGCTCTGTAGGTGACGGTAATCCAAAACAGTCCTGACCAACTCTTTCAAATATGAATATTATCGAATTACAGTGCTTACATCTAAACAAAACAGGCATAGTAACACCTAATTATAAGTAATACCATAAATACACATAATATAATTATGTCAAAATACATTGACAGTATTACTTTACCTAAAGTTGGCGCCTCAGTAACTCACAATCAGGCTCACTTGCATGTATTATTGAAGAACTGTAGTATTTGTGTGTATTATTTGAGTAATACTTAATTTGCAAAGACCATTCTCTTGATTCCGAAATACATTGCGAAAGAATCTTATGCTTAGGGAGTATTAAGTAGAATCTCCTTCTATATCTTAGGTGTAGAGTTTTGGTTGGAAAGGAGGATAGGATACTAATATGCGTTACGGGAATGCCGGGCTCCGGTAAATCTGTTGTATCAAGGATAATCTCCTCAATACTTAATGCTAAGGTTATATCTATGGGTGATGTGGTTAGGGAGGAGGCATCAAGGAGGGGTATACCTCAAGATATCATGTCTATGACTAAATTTGCTGAAGAGTTAAGAAGGAAATATGGTAAGGATATCGTTGCGAGGATGACTTTAAAATACATAGAGGATAGAGGGCTTAGCGGTATAATCGTTATTGATGGTGTCAGGAGTCTTGACGAGGTTAAGGTGTTTAATAGTTATGGTAAAGTAATCATAGTTGCTGTTCATGCGTCACCTAGAACCAGATATGAAAGATTACGTAATAGGGGTAGAAGAGACGATCCTAAAGATTGGAGTGAGTTCCTAATTAGGGATAATAAAGAGTTGAGCTTCGGTATCGGTAACGTTATAGCGCTTGCAGACATGATGATAATAAATGAAAGTAAGAGTTTAGAGAATTTAAGGAATGAAGTAGAGTCTAAAATCAAGGAGGTTCTTAGTAATGTTAACAATTAGGATAGAGGTGGAGGTTAGACCCACTGAGGATGAGAGTAAAGTTAGGAAGGCATTGAAGAATATATTCACACTTAAGGATAGTGACATAAAAAGTGTTGATATAGGTAATAATTACAAATTACTAGTTGTTGAATCAAGAAAATTAACTGTATTGTTTAGGCTTTATGAATTGCTAAGACAGGAGAGAATACTCGATACCGCAAGATCAATAATGCTATCACTTAAGAGAGGAGATATGCTAACTTTAAAACTCCATAAACAAAGTGCTTATGCTGGCCATATATCATTCATATCTTATGATGAAGAATCACCATTAGGTCCCATAACATTAACTATAGTTAGTGATAAATTAAGTGAAATTATTGATTGGCTAGCACCTAAGACAAGTCACGGAAGACCACTATGGGAAAAGGAGATTCCCCGTGTTTAACCCTTTATAAATACTCTAAGAAACTTCTTGGCTAGGTATGTGTGGGGGAATATCCTTCTGGCCTCAATAACTAGTTTATCTTGATCTTTATATCTAGGTGAAATGTGATACAGGATAAGTAATTTGGATCTACTTTTTAATGCTGTTAAAGCTGCTTCAACGCTTGTTGAATGAAAATGACTTTTAGCTAGGTTTAAGTCTGTATGGGAGAATGTTGCGTCGTGAATCAATAAGTACGTATCATAGACTATTTCAGGTAACTCATTTAATGGTCTAGTATCCGTAATGTAACTTACCTTAACTCTATTATTGATATTTATAGTGAAGCCTATAGTGGGTACTGTATGCATTAAGGGATAGGCGTACACCTTAATGTTATTAAAATTTAATACCTCATCATATTTGTTAATCTCAACAAACTCTATATCATACATTGGGGTAAAATTAAGCATTTGCATACTCCTCATTACATATTCTTTAATACCTTTAGGGCCAACTATAGTGAGTGTATCCTTTGAACCACCTAGTGATCTAGACTGAAGCAAAGGTAGAAGGCCTAGTACGTGATCACCATGTAAGTGCGTAACTAAGATGTGTTTCACCAGTATAGGACTAACCCCTACTTTAAGCAATTTACTTTGAACACCCTCACCTACATCAAGTAGTATGTAGTTCTTACCCCATAAAATCAGTGTTGAAGGTAAATCGTCACTTCCAGGATAGGGAGCTTGTGAACCTAATATCACAACTTTTACAGGATTCACTTTACCTTCACCACATATATGTCTCTTGTTAGAGATCCATGTACCCAATTTAAATGCTTTTCAACAACAACCAATCCATTAATACTCTCTATGTCATCCTCATTAATAACACCTTTCCTTTGAGCAAAAACCATGTATGAACCCTTCTTTAATACCTTACTGGCTTCCTCCATAAAACACATCATTAACTCTTTTAGATCTCTGCCTCCAGGTCTGGTCAATCTACCATAGGGCGGGTCCGTAGCTATAGCATCAACCTTACCTATACCTACCGACATATTACAAGCATCACCGCATACAACGTTATCTAAACAATTGTAGAATATTAAATTATTTCTCGCTGCTTGAACATAATCATGATTTATGTCTATACCTAAGTAGTTACTTAGACCCATACTACAGGCCTCTAAGAGGAATCCTCCAACACCACAAAATGGATCAAGTAAAAACTCATTTCTTCTAATGCTAACTCTACTTAAGTTGACGAAAACTCTGGAAATTATGGGTGGTAATGTACCAGGTCTATATTCAGGTCTTTTCTGAGGTGCTCTTACATCAAATACCTTCATTGATCTTTCATGAAGCCTTAACCCAATTATGACAGCATTAGTCACTATTATATCAAGAATTTTAATACCTTCTTGACGCTTTCCCGTTAATGGCCGTAGTTTAAATTCACTCTTCAACTTGCTTACTAATTCATCATATTCAATAAAGCCTTTACCAAATTCTTTAACACGACTGAACTTAACAAATAATTCCTTCACATTCAAGTCTATGCCGCTATCTCTTATTGCCTTAATTATACCATTACTACCCTCAACTATATTCGTAACACCTAAGAGTATACCTAGATACTTAGTTAGAGCAGAACGTTTACTTAAGTATTGAGGGAATTCATGTATTGACTCAACTATTAGTACTTGATCGAATTTAGCAATAACCTTAAATGGTATATCCTCAGCCTCACATATAGCTCTAACCTCAGCCTCAGGAAGGGTTCTATGTTCACCTGATAGATAAACATAGTACAACATTGGCTACTCCTTAACAATGGCATTTGCTATGAGGTTTACGGGGCTTAAATACTCAAGTAAGGGATCGTTAATTTTAGGTACGGTTAATGTCAATAGTATTTTACTAATACCTGAGCTCCTTAGCTTCTCCAACGCATTACCTACAAAGAGGCCGTGAGTAGCAGCAACTATTATATTCTTTACGTTTCTTGATCTCAAGTACTTACTTATATTAGCTATGGTACCACCAGTACTTATTATATCATCAATCACTATAACATTCATTCCACTTACTTCTAGCTCTTTAGGTAATTCATGTTTTATCTCACCTGTAATCCTGTCTCTAAACTTCTTTATGACTACATACTTTAGGTTAAGCTCATTACTAAGTTTATTAGCCCGCTCCTTAGCGCCCTCATCAGGCGCTACAACTATTGTATTAGAACTGTTAACGCCTAAGGTTCGTAATCTTTCAGCAAATAGCTTAGTCGGCAGTATATTACGTATTTTACCCTTAAAATATGACATAGCTTTCACACTATGGATATCTATGGTTATTATCTCGTTAACGCCTAAGCTATAAAGAGCGTTAAGTAATGCCCTTATACTTACTGCTTCACCTTCCAAGAAAACCCTGTCTTGCCTACTATAAGCCATGTATGGTATTATGGCTCTAACCTCCTTAGCTCCAGCCTCATATAATGCATCAATACTTAATAGCAATTCCGTTATCCTATCGTTCTGATTCGGATATAGGGATTGGATAACATAAGTAATTTCATTCCTTAAGAACTTAGGTTCCTGTAATCTTACGTAAACCTCACCATCAGGAAATACTTTAGTGTAGGTTGTTAAGTGTTTAACACCTAACACTCTACTTATTTCAGCCCCTAATCCTAAATCATTAGATAATGAAACCACTATCAATCCCTGACCCTAGAGCTCTCTCGAGTACGGAATTAATTAATATTTAACTTATGTAAGCCTTATAGATATGGTATGTAGGGTGTATTTTCATGAGGATTGGAAGAAAACCTGATCTCAGCAAGCCATGGGTTAGAGTAGCAAAGTTTTGGAAGAGAGTTAACGGAGGGAAAGTACAGTGTTACTTATGCCATAAGAGATGCCCTATTGCCGATGGTGGCTTTGGAGCATGTGGTGTTAGATATAATAGTGAAGGAACACTTTATACATTAGTTTATGGCTTATTAACAGCAGCTAATGTCGATCCTATAGAGAAGAAACCCCTTTATCACTATCAACCAGGTTCAGCCGTATTCTCTATATCTACAGCTGGATGCAACTTTATGTGTCAATTCTGTCAGAACTGGACTATAAGTCAGTCTAGGAGGGATGAAGTCTTCGGGGATTATTTCACTCCGGAGAAAGTTATTGAATTAGCTAAGAGATACGAATCTGATGGTATTAGTTACACATACAATGAGCCAACAATATTCTACGAATTCATGTACGATACAGCAAAACTGGCTAAGAAGGAAGGCTTATTTAACACAATGGTTACTAATGGCTACATGGGTATTGAGGCTGTTGATGAACTAGCTAAGTACATGGATGCAGCAACAGTGGATTTTAAGGCAGCAGGCAATAAGAGGTTTTACCAGAAATACATGGGAGTTCATGACCCTGAACCAACATTTAATACTATACTTGAGATGAAGAGTAAAGGCATATTCATTGAAATAACAAACTTGGTAGTACCTGATGTAGGGGATGATCCTAACGACTTAAAGCGATTAGCAAGGTGGATAGTGGAGAACTTAGGTCCTGAAACTCCGTTCCACTTGCTTCGTTTCTATCCACACTATAAAATGACTCACATACCGCCAACACCAATTAAGACCTTAGAGAAGTTAGCTAACATAGCTAGGGGGGAAGGATTAAAGCATGTATACATAGGTAACGTACCTGGACACCCACTAGAGCATACATACTGCCCGAAATGCGGTTACTTACTGATCAAGCGGTATGGTTTTGATATAATAGAGTGGAATCTAACCGACGACAATAGATGTCCAAAGTGCGGTCATAAAGTCAATATTGTAGGGAAATATCGAGGTAAGACTTCAAGATTTATATGGCTGTGATACTCAATAACGAGCATTGAATTAGTATTTTGTAAAGCTATAGGTGAATGTTATGTACTACATAGTTATAATGGGGCCTGCGGGTTCAGGTAAGTCAACACTTGCTAAGGCATTAGCTGATTGGTTAGAGGATCAGGAATTGAGTGTCTCAATAGTTAACTTTGACCCTGCAGCCGAGTCGTTACCATATACGCCTGACGTTGACATTAGGAGGTATGTTAGAGCGAGAGATTTAATGATAGAGAAGGGGTTAGGGCCTAATGGTGCTTTAATAGCTAGTGTTGACATGATCATAAATTACATAGCTGAAATTAGAGAAGAAATAGATGAAACTAGAGCTAATTACGTCATAATTGATATGCCAGGTCAGTTAGAGATAGTAGCTTTTAGGAGGTTAGGACCTCAAATAATTAAAGAATTAGTTAAGGGTGTTAAGTCTGTCTCAATATTCTTGCTGGATGCAAGACTTGCTTCAATACCTTCATCAGCATTCTCTCTTCTACTACTCTCGCTCTCAACACTCTATAGAATCCAATTACCACAAATACTAGCTGTTAATAAGATAGACTTAGTACTAAGTAAGGAAGAGTTAGGTAATGTTGAAGATTATGTAGACAAGCGTATATTCCTGTTTAAGCTATTAAGTGATGAATATAGCTGTTATGAAGCTTCAGAAACATCATTATTACTAAATACTGATGTATCTGTAAGCATATGTGAGTCGTTAAGGCAGGTATACTCTAATGTAATACCTATATCAGCCAAGGAAAATGTAGGAATGGATAATCTTTACGCTGAAATACAAAGAGCTATAGCTGGTGGTGAAGACTTTCTAACTGAAGAGCCTAGTGGTAGGTTATAATTTAAAATGGCTACCTTTAGAACTTAGTAGGGTGGTAAAGTGGGTAGGATAAGTAGGGTTAAGGAGATAATTGAAGTAGCTCAAAGTGAAGGTAGGACTAAGCTCTTAGAACATGAAGCTTACGAAATTCTGAGACTATACGAGATTCCAGTACCTAAAGCTGGTCTTGCTAAGACTTCTGATGAAGCTGTTAAGATAGCTAAGAGTATAGGGTTCCCTGTTGTAATGAAGATTGTAAGTCCTGATATAGTGCATAAGAGTGATGTTGGTGGTGTAAAGATTAATATAATGAATGAAGATGGCGTTAGTAAGACTTTTAAAGAGATTATGAATAATGTGAAGATTAAAGCCCCAAATGCTAGAGTAGCAGGTATACTTGTGCAGGAGATGGTACCTCAAGCTCTCGAAGTTATTGTTGGAGCTACTAGAGACCCAACATTCGGTCCTGTCCTAGTCTTCGGCCTTGGAGGTATCTTTGTCGAAGTATTAAAGGATGTTAGCTTTAGAGTAGCGCCAGTAACACGTTATGATGCCGAAATGATGCTTCAAGAGATTAAGGCTGCCAAGATACTTGATGGATATAGAGGTATGCCACCAAGAGATAAGGGAGCACTTGTAGATATAATAGTAAGGCTATCTAAGCTCATGGAGGATGTAGACGATATAACGGATGTAGACTTAAACCCCATAATGTCTTTCGAAGTGGGTAAGGGAGCTAAAGTAGCTGATGCAAGAGTACTCATTAGAAAAAGGGAGAATCGAGATAATGAACAATGATGAAAATAAAATAATAAATGAAATAAGTGAGGTAAGAGAGCAGCTCAAGAAACTCAAGAATGAGAAGAATACAATAGTAAGCAATATCAAGGAGTTAAAAAGAAGGAAAAGTGAGTTAGTGGATAAGCTTAGAAAACTTAAGGACCAATTATTAAGAATAAGAAAGGAACTAGATGAATTAAAAACTAGGAGGAGCATATTAATAGAGGAGCGTAGAAGTCTCATTAGAAGAGTAAAGGATGTGAAAAACTTACTCTTACAGGAGAGAGAGGTAATAGAGAAGGTTAAGAGCGAATTAGGAAGGAATGTATCTATTTCTAAATTACGTAGTAGGATAGAACAGCTGGAATGGAGGATAATCACTGAGTCGCTGCCTCTTGAGGTAGAAAATAGGCTTGTCAAGGAGATAATGAAGTTAGAAGGTATCTTAGAGAAGGCTATGGAGAGCATAAAGGCGAGAGAGAAGTATCAAGAATTAAGGGCAGAATTGAAGAGTTTGAGAGTTAGGATAAACGATATAAGTAAAGATATAGACGAATTAAATAATAAAATCAATAACCTTAGGGAGAGCATAGGTTACGTAAGGAATGAACTATCTCAAGTTAAGCAAGAAATAAGTGAAATACAGAATAAGATTCAAGAGAATGTAAGTAAGCTCGTAGATATAACAGAGAAGATAGGAGGACTTAGTACGAGGTATAGAGAACTTCAGGAGAGTTTAAGAAACATAAGATTGAGTAGACAGAAAGAGCTAGAAAGAGCAATACTTGAAGAGAAGAGAAGGAAGGCTTTAGAGAAGTTATCAAGGGGAGAAAGGTTGACACTTGAAGATCTAAAAGTACTTTATGGTAGTAATGAATAATGGCTTAACAGCGATTCATTAATATTACCTACCAAATCTTCTCTCACGTCTCTGGTAAGATCTTATAGCTCTCCATAAATCTATCTTTCTAAATTCAGGCCAGTATACGTCGCAGAAGTAAAGTTCACTATAAGCTATTTGCCATAACAGGAAATTACTAATCCTTAACTCACCTGAAGTCCTTATTACTAAATCTGGTTCTTCAAGACCGTTATTAGCGAGATGTGATATCCCTAAGTACTTCCTAAAGGTGTTTTCATTTATATCATTAATGCTTAGTCTCCCCTTTTTAAGATCTTCAACGATGTTTTTTACAGCATCAATTATTTCCTGTCTACCACCGTAACAGATGGCTATGTTTAGGTACCTATCTTTGTACTTACTACTATATTTCTCTACATACCTTATCTTATCTACTAACTTCTTGGGTACCATATCTAGTCTACCAAAGAACCTTACATAAACCCTTCTCCGATCTATCTCACCTTTACTTATCAATTCGTCGATACCCTTCTCAATTAATTCTATGAGATGTTGCTTCTCATCTTTAGGTCTCTTAAGGCAGTTCTCATATGACATTACATAAACTGTTACTACCTTTACACCTAAGTCCCATAACCACTGTAACACCTCTTTGAGTTTCTCGTATCCAACGCTATGTCCGTACTTTGAATCAAAGCCATAAAGCTTAGCCCATCTTCTATTACCATCAGGTATTATAGCTACATGTCTAGGCATTGGCCCACAGCATATCTGTGACCAAAGAAATAACTCATAAACCTTGTATACAGGTCTTAGGAGGAAGTCTATGAATTTATTGAATCTTCTATACACCTTATAGATGACCCTTCCTAATAACTTCATACTGACCTAAGTTTAGTATCTATATGATAAATAAAAAGTTTTTAAGTAATAACAGTACACAGCTTTGGGATCAGCATGAGTGTATATCAGGGAAATGACTTAAGGAAGATAACAGGTGGTAGGAAGAGACCCTCAAGGAAGAAGAGAAAATATGAACTAGGTAGATATCCAACTAATACTAAATTATCAGATAGGGAAAGAAGGATTATACAAAGGGTTAGAGGAGGTAACTATAAGGTTAGAGTTAAGGAAGCTCAATATGCTAACGTCACTAATCCCTCAACTAACGAAACAAAGAAGGTTAAAATCTTAAGAATTGTTGAGACACCAGATAATAGGGAACATGCTAGGTTAGGAATAATAACGAAGGGAACGATAATAGAAACTGAAATAGGTATCGCTAGGGTTACTTCAAGACCTGGTCAAGACGGTGTTATAAACGCTGTTTTGATAGAGAAGAGCTCTGGTGAATAATTCTTTGTCAGATAAACTTAGGGAAATTATTTTATGGCCTGAATACTTTCTTAAGAGTATAAGTAGGAGGTTAGGTAGGAGATTACCAAAGGACTTATCGTTAAACGATATATCACCTCAAGACTTAATAGATGCATGTAAGGAGATTACACCACCATGTAATGTAGAGATAGTCGAAGGCAAAAGGTATCCTAGATTATGGTATGAAAGTAAGGGTTGGTACGCTATAGTAAGGATTGAAAGTGATATGAGTAAGAATAAATTACTTAAAGAGTTAGCTAAAGCAATACTTAAGATAAGGAGCAAGGAGAGGAGTGAAGTGTAAGTAATTCGTGGTGAGGTAAGCCACCGTATTACTTACTTCCAAGAAAATAATGTTTCGTAAAACAATTTATGTCTTAAAAATTTATACCCTTATAACTACTATAGTCTTAATGTTTATATGGTGTCTCCTTAGTGAGACGTGTAGCTTATTTCCTCCACAAATCACCATCGGGTAGGCTAATTGCGAAAGTACTAGCTCATAGACCTCCTAGAATAGGTGTTAGAGTTTACGACTCTAGAGGTAGATTCGTTGGTAGAGTTATAGACATTATAGGACCTGTAAACTCACCTTACATAGTCATTAAGCCTTCAGATCACCCTGAGTTGAAGCCTTATGATGAACTATTCACTAGGTAGGGGGTAATTTGTTATGTGTTCACCTGAATCTATAATCTATGATGAAAAAACTGGAGAATATATATGTGTCGAGACTGGTGAAGTGATTCTTGACCATGCACCCGATTTAGGGCCTGAGTGGAGGATCTTTAGTAACGAGGATCTACAGAAGGAAAGAGCAGGTAGTCCCTTAACAAATAAGGTCCATGATAAGGGCTTAACAACACACATAGATACGGGTTCAAGATTGGGTAGGAAGCTCGATGTACTTAATAGGAAGATCAGAGCATTAAGTAATAAAGATAGAAGGTTAGTGAGAGCATTAGAGCTCATGAACTCAGTTGTAGCTAGATTAAACACGCCGTTAACGGCTCAACTTAAGGAGGAAGCAGGTATGATATTAAGTAAACTACATAAGAAGGGTCTAATAAAGAGGCGAAACGTTAAGGCTATGGTGGCTGCATCAATTATTCTTGCCTCAAGGAATTTAGGAATACCATTAGAGACTTCGAAAGTGCTTGAACTATGTCAGGTAACAACACAGGAAGTATGGAATGCTGAAATGAAGATACGAAGAGATACTACGGGAATAGTTAGAGTTAGACCTCTTGACCCTCGTAGGTACTTAGGTCAGATGGCCTATAAGGCGAAATTAAGTCCTGAAGCATTAACACTTGCCTCAAGAATTCTTCACGTTGCTAAACGTGATGGATTAACATCAGGTAAAGGTCCTAAAGGTTTAGCTGCTGCAGCACTCTACATAGCATCTATATTACTTGGTAAAAGGGTAACACAAAGAGATCTTTCATTAACTGTTGATGTCTCCGAAGTGACGATACGTAATAGATATAGAGACTTAATTGATAACATACTCATATTTGTTGACTTATAACTTTGGCCTCTTAAGCAAATGTATTTAACATTTTTAATGTGGTTAATATATGATATCCTAGACCCTACATGAACTTGAACACAATAATTGTTAGGGAAGGTAAAGTAGAGATAGTGGTTCCTAACCCTAAAGACTACGTACGTAGAGATAGAGTTATTGAACCATCATGGTCACCAATATTCTATAATCCCCTAATGGTCATGAATAGAGACATAGCTGTATTAGTTACCGCTCTTTTGAGTAGATCAAGAAGTCGTAGAATCTTCAACGTAGCTGACATACTTGCAGGTACTGGTGTAAGAGCTATAAGGTTTTGTGTTGAGTCAAACATAGGAATTGCATGTATTGCGAACGATATTGATTACAACGCTTATAATGCAATAATACGTAACATTAAGTTAAATAACGTTAGAGATAGGGTAATAGCGTTTAGAAAGGATGCTAATGAATTACTATACGAATTTAACAGAGAAGGGATTAGGCTTGACTACATTGACATAGATCCCTTTGGATCACCTGCACCTTTCATAAGATCTGCCATAAGTAACGTAAGAGATGGTGGCGTAATTGCAGTAACAGCAACTGATACTGCTCCATTAAGTGGATCACGTTGGTGGGCAGGTTCGAGGAAGTATGATGTGTTTCTAAGTAAAAATGATATAGGAGATGAAATTGGTCTAAGAGTATTAATTGGATTCATAGCTAGAAGAGCTTCTGAAAATGATAAGTACATTAAGCCGTTAATTGCTTACAAACATAAACACTACTACAGAGTTTATGTTGAGGTACATGAGGGAGCTAAAGAATCGAGTAAGATGTTAGAATCAAAGCTAGGTTACATCCTCATATGTGAAGAATCAGGTTATAGGGTATTTATTGATTTAATGAACATGAAGAACTTTAAGAACTTACCTAAGTGTCCTTTAAACGAGAAGGCAACCGTTATAGGTCCTTTATGGATTAATGATCTCAGCGACAAAGAATTCATACATAACCTAGTGATGCTTCTTAAATCCAATTTCAGGTATTTACAAACATATCATTACATGATTTTACTGTTTAATAACTTAATCAATGAGGTAGGACTTAATATGGTATTTAATCTATCAACTCTATCCAGATACCTCAAAGTTAACATACCTAAACTTGAGGTAATATGTAATTGCTTAAGGAGTTTAGGGTATGAATGTACTAAAGCGCACTATGAGGGTCATTACATTAGGACCAATGCATCGTGGGAGGATGTTATCTCATGTATTAAGAAGCCCTCTCCTTAAGACTTAGACTTCTAACAAAATTAGAGAGTAACACACACTTCTGTGGGTTAAAGTAGCTCCCAACACCACATCTATATAACTCCTTACATGTGAAGCATGGTATATTCATTACGGGATTAAGACTCACTTTAACACTTACTTTACCAATTATTGTTGGGTTATATATTAGTTTGTATGTTCTCCTTCCCTTATATATGATTGGTTCCCTTTTAATTAAGCCCTTCTTAACTAAATTTAATACAGCCTTAGTTCCCTCTCTATTGTCTACTCCCAGCATACCCCAGAGAAGACTTTGAATAACACCACCCTCGGTTTTTGTCTTTTCCTTAACTATCTCAAGTATTCTCTCCTCAAGCGATAATTCCATCCCTAAACACCTTGCTCATTGATTTAATTTTCCTTTCATAGAATATAATGTGTTCGGAGCTAATATAGGTTAGTTGATATGTATATTGCTTAAAGTATTAAAGGTATCCCAAGATTAAATTTATGATCTCCCTATGGATGTGTTCTCTATTGCTTTCATCTATCCAGAGTAACTTAGCTTTATAGAGAGTACTATACCTGGAGGCTATACTTCTATGAATGACAGCAAATACTATCTTCCCCGATGTTAATGCCTTACCTATTACTTCACATAACTTAGGTACCTTAAGTTCCATAGGACCTATTTCATCTATTGCTACGATATCACAGTAATTCATGGCAGTTTCAATAGCCTTAACACCTATATCCTCAGCCTCAGATGGGATTATGCAGTATCTACCTACACGTAATTCAGGTTTAGTGCTAGAGGATTCCATACCACATAATCTAGCTAATCTACCTCTCCTACCAGTCCTTATGTCAATAATATCAAAACCTATTCTTCTACCCCTAACTCTAACTTCAGGACATACAAACCCGCCAACACTTAATCCACGGCGTTTCACTTCATTAATTACCCTGAAGAAAACAGTAGTCTTACCAACACCCGGTCTACCACTTATGAAGATTCTCTTATTCATATTTATTCATTAATTTTCACTATATCTAACTTATTAATACTTATCTGTGTGGATAGTTCATCAATTAGTACTTTACTCCTCTCTTGATTAACGATAATGTTAGTCTTTCCACTTATTAAGTCAGTAATCTTAACTGTTTCTATGATCTTCTTTATCACTTCTCTTAACGTGTATTTTCTCACCGTAGCATCAACAACTGTCTCAAAACTCCTTTCCTCATCCTTTATGATGAAGTCAGGAGCTGACTTTCTTAAGTGATGTATCGATTCTATATTTCTATCTTTGATTAATATCCTCAATTTCTTGTTAAGCATACCTAGCTTCGATAACCTATTCTTATTCATTCTTATCTTTGAGACTTTACGTATGAACTCCTTACGCATTATCTTGAGGTTTATGGTCTTTACGACCTCCTCGCCCAATACATCAACTAACCTCTCAGCTACATCAATACTTATAATGCTGTCTTCACGCTCGTAATCAAATAAGGTCCTACGTGATATCCCAGTTCTAAACGATAAATCACTTAATGTATACTTCTTCAAGGTTTTTAATTCCTTAAATGCCCTACTATTTAATGATACGTATAAATCACCCTTCCTGTAAAGTGCGATTAACTCTGTAGGTCTTAAACATATGTTCTCAAGAGTTCGCTCATTGAGTACATATATACCTTCACGTTCATAGACTATATTGTCGTATAGACTTTCATCCTCAGATACCATGAGAGGTATGGCATCTAAAGCAAGCGATGCTTCTACTAAGTCCTCTATTTCCTCTCTACTCAAGGTTATTGAAGGTTTTATCCTAATCACCATATTATGTCCTTCATTATCTAAGGCTACAATATCTATAGATCTCTCCTTGTAACGTATCGGGAATTCTACAATAACATAATCTTTATTACTTAGATTTAACGCTTCCTTTACTCTCTCAATTACCTTCCTAATTTTCTTACGTCTATCCTCATACGAACTCTCTTTACTTGAATTCATACCCTATAAAAATAGTGTTAATGGAAATATAAGTGTAATGTTGAATTATCCTCTCCTATGATACTTCGCTAATACCATTGCATGGTCTCTATCGAATGGATCTAGGTGAACTACGTCTATTATCTCAAATCCTCCCTCATTTAATGTATTTATCTCCTTACGATATACCTCATCAGGTTCCTTAGTTACATCTATGCTTCTAGCCTTGATGGCTAAATATAAGTATCCCCCATCCTTTAAGAAGTACTTAGCATTCATGTTAACTAATGATGCTTGCTCAGGTTGTGCTACATCAGCGTATATAATATCTACTAAGTCGACTATATGTGCATATCTGTTCGGGAATCTAGCATCAGCAAGAATAGGTATTAAGTTCTTCCTTGTTTCAGCTACATTTATTAATTCCCTCATAACTCTAGGAGCGAACTCTACAGCATAGACTATACCTTTCTCACCGACTAGATCAGATACGTGACTAGGTGTTGTACCGCTTCCAGCACCTAGGTAGAGAACTTTACTTCCTTCCTTTATCACTAACTCCTTAATGCCTTTAAGTAGAGCAGCGGCTAACTTACTCCTATATGCATTCCACTCCCTATACTCAACACTACCTACTCTGAATAGCCACTCACCATAAACTCTATGACCTGGTGCTAAATTCTTTGTTGCAAGGCGTGTACTGCCATCCTCTAACTCAACAATGTATACACCCTTATATTGTGGATGCTCCTCAACTTTGACTACTTCAGCCAATAATCACACCTATGATTAATATTCTATAAAGGTATTAAAGGTTAAACGGAGATTGTTATGTAAATTACTTACCTTTAGACCTCCTTCTTCTCCTCCTAGGTCTTGGCCTCTCAACACGTGCTCTTGGTGGTGGTTTAGCATATAGCTTCTTAATCTCTTCAATCCTCTCAAGTAGTATCTTCTTCAATCTATCTGCTATGAATCTTCCAGTAAAGTAATCTGCTCTAGCAGCTATTGCAAGCTTGGTTGCTAATGCTCTAGCAATCTTACCTCTCTGCCATCTAGGTGATCTATGTATGTCAGGATACTGGAATATAACACCATGCTTAGGTGGTTTACCACCTGTCCTTAACGCCCTGAATAATGCCTTCTCAGCACCTAATACTTGGATGGTACTTGCTGGAAGCTTAGCTAGGGATTCAAGACTTCCAGCTAGACTTAATAATCTAGCACCTAGTAATGGTCCTACTAACTCAGTAATATTTGGTGCTACCTCCCTCATTACTTGACCTACATACTCTGTTAGAGTTTCCCTTAATTTCCATAGCTCAAGCATGATGTTTGCTAATGTCCTTATTGGCTTAATATCAAAATCTGAGAGCTCTGCACCTATACTTTCCTTTGCCGCCTTCTCTATTCTTTCAGCTCTTGCTTCACTAACACCTAGCTTAACAAGTTTATCCTTAATTATATTCTCTCTATCTCCAAGTTCGTAAACTATCCTAGTGTAGACTGGGTGCTCTCTTATTAAGTCATCTAGTTCAGGGAAGTGAATGCTATACCATTCCCTAAGTCTTGATGCAAATAAGTTTAGCGTTCTATCTATATCATCAATAGCTCTAATAGCTTGAATAGCTAATAAGTCTCTCTTCTCAGCTACCTTTCTTAACTTCATCCTTGTAACTCTTAACGATACTAAGTGGACAAAGCTTATCCACTCCTCCCTACTCTTTATGAAACCTCCCTCAACAGCTAATTCAGGAAGTAATGACCTGAGCTTTAAGACTAACTCATGACCTGGATCTACACTAAATTTTAGCCCCTTACTTGAGACCTCTCTTGCATATTCTTCACGTTCAAGAATTAATTCAGCATCAGGTACCTTAGTACTAACCTCCTTAAGTACTTCACTAAACTCTGTAGATGGCACTCCCTCCTCAATGGCTAATGCTCTCTCAACTAACTTATTAATATCTGTTGAGGTGAAGGTCTTCGCTACTATCTCGCCCTTTTCATTCATAGCAAACGCTCCTATAATGGTATCTATTATGGATACCTTCAATAGCTGCACCATAGTCTTTCTACACATAATCCTTAAAATATATTTACGCTCTAGCATTACTTAGTGAGCATTTAGTTTTTAAGCACTGGAATACAGACTTATAGGGTATTTGGTATGCCAACCCACGGTTCAATGACAAAGGCTGGTAAGGTAAGGAGTCAAACACCAAAGATACCACCTAAGCCTAAGAGGAATTTACCACCTAGAGTAAGGAATAGAAGAGAGTTTTGGATAAGGAAGAGGAAGGAGGCAGGATTACCTGTACCAACAGTAGTACCTCCATCATCTGTTCCGAGAAAGGTTAAAGGATAAGGGAGGTATAATCTAACTAGGATTTTACATAGACAAATCAGCTCTTTGAACCTTATTTAGTGAATTACTATTTCTTCTTTGGTGCTTAGTTTGAATTCTAAGTGTAGATGTGATGATATTGAGGAGGGGGATTTTGTAAGAGTAAGATTAAGGAGTGGAGAGGTACTTGAAGGTATTGTAATGCCAGCAACGGAGTTTAGTTCTGAAGACATCATAATAATAAAGTTAAGTAATGGCTATAACATTGGGATATCTAGGAGTAATGCTGAAATTGAGGTATTAAGTAAGTCCAAGATTAGTATAGGTAAGGAATATCCTATGGAGAGAACTAGGATTGAAGGTAAGGGATCGCTTAGACTTGCATTCATAAGTGCTGGTGGAACAATTATGAGTAAAGTCGAATACGAGACTGGAGCTGTTAGACCTGCCATTAATGTTGCCGAACTTATAGACATGGTTCCAAACTTACTAGATATAGTCTCTTATGTTGAAGTCGAAGAAGTCTTTAGGCTACTGAGTGAGAATATGACACCTAAGCATTGGGAGGAAATAGCTAAGGTAGTTGCTGCGAAATTCATGAAAGGTGCTGACTCCGTCATTATTGCTCATGGAACAGATACTATGTCATACACGGCCGCAGCTTTAGCATTTGCTATCCAGAGCCTACCTGGACCAGTAATTCTCGTCGGTTCTCAAAGAAGTAGTGATAGACCTAGTACTGATGCAGTAATGAACCTTAGAGGCAGTATTATAACAGCTTCAAAAGCACCTTTTGGTGAAGTCACCGTATGTATGCATGGCTATACTTCAGACACGTACATATTAGTACATAGAGGAGTTAGGGTTAGGAAAATGCATTCAAGTCGTAGGGACGCATTTCAAAGTATAAATGACATTCCCTTAGCCAAGGTTGTGCCAACCACAGGCGATTTCATACTCCTAAATAATGACTACATACCAAGAAGTAAAGGTAAGAACGTTAAACTTAGACCAAGGTTCTCAGATAAGGTATTCTTACTTAAAGCTTTCCCAGGAATTGATTGTAATATCATTGAATACTTAGCAAGCATGGGTTATAAAGGTATAGTTATAGAAGGAACGGGACTGGGTCATATAAGAGAGGATTGTGTACCAGTAATTGAGAGGGTAATTGATAAAGGCGTTATTATAGTAATGACCACTCAAACACTATTTGGTAGAGTAAATATGAAGGTTTATACAACTGGTAGGAAACTACTGAAAGCAGGTGTTCTAAGTGCTGATGATATGTTACCTGAAGTAGCTTACGTTAAGCTTTCATGGCTCTTAGGTAATGTGAATGACGTGGACGAGGTTAAGAGATTATTTGTGAGTAATTTAGTGAAGGAATTAGGAAGCATACATCACGAGAACTACTTCCCTAGGTGGTATCATGGTTGAATTTAACTATGAGGAACTAGGATTAAGGGTTGGTCTGGAAATACATCAGCAGTTAGATACTAAACATAAATTATTCTGTGATTGTCCAGCAAGACTTGCTAGTTCCTCAACACCAACAATAGAGGTAATTAGGTACTTGAGAGCTGCAAAGAGTGAAATAGGAGAGATAGATCCTGCAGCTCTTTACGAAATGCAAAGAGGTAGGAAAATAATTTACCAAGTACCTCAAGGTCACGCATGTCTTGTAGAACTCGATGAAGAACCTCCCCATGAATTAAATAGGGAGGCTTTAGCTATAGCTATTGCCATAGCTAAGGCTTTACATTCCACAATACTAGACGAGATACATGTAATGAGGAAGATAGTGATTGATGGGTCTAACCCTACAGGCTTTCAAAGAACAGCTATAGTAGCTATCGGCGGTTATGTGGAAGATGAAGAGGGTAAAGTAGGTATCCAGACCATATGTGTAGAGGAGGATGCAGCACGAAAGGTTGATGAAGGCCCAGGTTACGTTAAGTACAATCTTGACAGACTAGGTATTCCTCTCATTGAAATAGCAACAACGCCCGATATTAAATCTCCAGAACAGGCTTTGAGAGTTGCATTTAAGATTGGTTTAATAATGAGGCTTACAGGTAAGGTTAAGAGAGGAATAGGGACTATAAGGCAAGATCTTAATGTTTCAATAAAGAATGGTGTAAAGACCGAGATTAAAGGTGTTAGTAAGCTGGAACTCATACCTAAAGTTATAAAGTATGAGGTTATGAGACAATTAAAGCTACTAGAAATTAGGGATGAGTTAAGGAGAAGAGGATTACATGAGGATGAATTAAGTTACGAGATTTATGATATAACAGAGATAGTGAGGAAGTCGAGAAGTAAGTTGATAAGGAAGTTAATAGAGAAAGGTAATAGAGTTTACGCTGTTAAGCTACCTAAGCTTTCAGGTATACTTAAGATTGAAGTACAGCCTAATAGGAGATTCGGGACTGAGCTATCAGACTACGCTAAGGCTTGGGGGGGTGTTGGCGGTTTAATACATAGTGATGAATTACCTGGCTATGGGATTGATGAAGAGATTACTAATGAAATATATAAATATCTTAAGTTAAAGAAAGGTAGAGATGCCTTCGCTTTTGTCATATCTGATAAAGATCGAGCTCAAAGAGCTCTTCAAGCTATTATAGATAGAGTCAAATATGCTCTAAAAGGTATACCTAGAGAAACTAGGGGTGCTAACCCTGACGGCACAACAAGGTATTTAAGACCACAACCTGGCGCAGCTCGTATGTATCCAGAGACCGATGTTCCGCCCATTAAGGTTGATGAGAGCATATTAAGAGAGGCATCCAAGTATGTTCCTAAAACACCTGATGAGTTACTTAAAGAGTTAGTTGAGGTACATAAGCTTAGTAAGGACTTAGCATTTAACCTCATTAAAGATCCCATGCTTCATCTATATCTTGACTTAGTTAGTGAATTAGGTAATGATGTACCTCCAAGAATTATAGCATCAACATTAATGATACATATGAAGTCATTAAAATCTGAGGGAGTGAATATTGATGTCATTGATGTCAGTACATTGAAAAAGGTGTTATTGGCTGTAGGTAAGGGTGAGGTAGCTAAAGAAGCTATACCTGAAATTCTAGCTGAATACGCAAGAAGGTACCCTAAGGCTGTAATCGATGAAATAATCTCCAAGTTTAAGGGGTTATCAAGAGATGAAGTAGTAAAAATAGTTAGGAAAATCATTGAGGATAATAAAGATGAAATAATTAAGAGAGGAGTTAAGGCATTTAATTTCGTAATGGGTAAGGTAATGAGCATCGTAAGAGGTAAAGTTGATGGTAAGTTAGTTGCTGAGATAGTTAAGAATGAATTAAGTAGATTAATGAGTTAGTGGCTCTAATTAGATCTAAGTACTATTTCCTTGACATCTCTTAAGAAACTACTCTCACGCATTACTAGCCTAATTAACCTTTTAACGTGTGTTGTACTAAGTTTAGCATCCTCCCTTACCTTACTTACAACATTATGTACGTTATCACCTTTCGCTATACCGAGAGCTATGAGTGCTAAGGCAAGCTTTGCTCTGTCCGTTCTTGACTTTAGTCTAGGATACTTGTTAATTACATTAATTACCTTATTAATTAATTCATCTCTTAACTTACCTTCATTAAACTCACGTTTAAGTATTTTTACATGAGGTCTCTTACCACTCAGGTAGTCAAGGAAAGCTCTATTATCAACTACAACACCCTTATGCCTGCTTACTTTCCTCAGGAACTTTAGGTAAGTTAACGTTATACTCTTTAACCTCGGATAATTCTTATACCTACTATATGAATTGCTTCTTAACGATCTCTCCATTAACTCCTCTGATAATGAGTTACCTACATCATAGTATATTTTGTCAATTACTGAAGCGCAACGAACACATATTACTTCACCTTTTTCATAATCCCATACAACTCTACTCGAACCGCAGTAAGGACATCTCATGACATCACCAACAATGACGTTAAGGTAATACTATATGTGATGAGCTGGAAGATATTTACATATACTGAGGGTGTGTTCACTGAAAGTAATATATTTATTTATAATGACTGGAATCGTTGCTAAGTAGTAACGATTCAATAAAATAGGAAACCTTAATATTGACTTAAGGCTTAGGTAGTTCAGGGAGTTAATGATCATAGGATTCTTAGTGAATCCTATTGCGGGAATGGGGGGTTCAGTAGGTCTTAAAGGTACTGATGGGGATTTATACTTTGAAGCTATAAGGAGAGGCGCTAAACCAGTAGCACCCAATAAGGCTATAAGGTTCTTGAGAAGACTCGTAGACGTTAATTTCAGTGAGAAGATACTTTCAGCTTCAGGTGTTATGGGATGTAAGTATCTGAAGGAGGTAGGGTACCCAAACTATGAATGTATTAACGTGCCTAGACATAAAGGCTTAACTAGTAGTGAAGATACTAAGGAGGCTGTTAGGGAGTTTTTAAAACGTAAAGTTGATTTGATAGTCTTCATTGGTGGGGATGGAACTGCTAAGGACATATATGATATCACTAATGGTAGAGTCCCCGTACTGGGTGTTCCTTCAGGGGTTAAGATGTATTCAGGATGTTTTGCAGCATCACCTGAAGCTGCTGCACAGTTACTTAAACTATATGTAGAGGGTACTGTTAGTACTGACATAACAGAAATAGCTGACGCTGATGAGGAAGCAATCCTTAGAGGTATACCTAAGGTTAATATATATGGGTATACCCTTTCGTTGAGACATGAGTATCTAACTATACCTAGTAAGGACTTCTCCTCATCGGGAAGTTCTGAAGAGAAGTATGAAGTGGCTGAATACTTTATTAATGAATACTTAAGGGATAATGAATTATACTTTTTAGGACCTGGAAGTACTGTGAAGGCTATAACAGATATTCTAGGGTTAAGTAAGACATTATTAGGTGTTGATGCACTTTATAATAAAAAGATCATAGCGCTTGACCTAGGTGAAAGCGAAATATTGGGATTAATAAACAACTATGGTAGTGCATACATAGTGATTACGGTAATTGGACGTCAAGGTTACATCTTTGGTAGAGGAAATCAGCAATTTTCACCTAGAGTTATAAGGAGTATTGGGGGTAAGGATAGGATATATGTCATTGCGACACGAAGTAAGATGAGAAGTATTAAGTACTTGATAATCGATACTGGTGATCCTAAACTTGATGAAGACCTTAGTGGTTACTGGAGGGTTATAGTAGGGTTTAATGAGGAGAAGATAGTTAAGGTCGTACCAGCATGCTGTATAGAAAAGTTTATTTAGATTTCAGGAGCTTTAATATTCTATCAATGAATTTATAGCTTGGAGTTACTGTTCTTGGGTGATTAGCTGTCATTGCATCAAGCCTACTCACAGCTGTGTTTTGAGGTGCCTTCCTCACTTCATCAGGTTTACTATAGGCTTTCTCAACAATCTCTCTATAAGCGTTAATTATATTATCTATTGATTCTATAGGTTCACTTTCGGTTAACTCTATCATATGTGCCTCAGGTACGATTAATGGGAAGTATATTGTTGGTGCATGAATACCTTTATCAAGTAATGCCTTAGCTATATCTTCAGCATTAACGCCTGTCTCCTTATGTAATTTATCAAAACTTATGACGACTTCATGCTTTCTCCATCTCTCACGTCCATAAATTAAGTCTATACCCCTAAGATCCTTAAGCTTCTTCATTAAGTAATTAGTATTTAATACAGATACCTCTGCTACTTCTCTTAACGCCGGCCCTAACATCGCTATATATATGAATGCCTTAATTACAGGTATGATATTTCCATAGAACCATGAAACCCTACCTATGGTTTTAGGTATGTCATACTTAAGGAAGTACTTCCTACCATCATAGTCCACAATAGGTACTGGTATGTAATCTTTTAACTCACCTTTCACGCATATTGGTCCTGCTCCAGGACCTCCACCACCGTGTGGTGTTGAGAATGTCTTATGTAGGTTTAAGTGTATTATATCAAATCCCATATCACCAGGTCTTACAATACCTAGTATACCATTGAGGTTAGCACCATCATAGTACAGTAAACCTCCAACCTTATGTACCTCCTTAGCTATATCAAGTATTCTTGACTCGAAAAGCCCTAAGGTACTGGGATTCGTAAGCATCACTCCAGCTGTTCGCTCACTTAATACGTTAAGTAGTGCATCAAAATCAGTGTTTCCATCCTTATCTGTTGGAACGTTAATGACTTTAAATCCGGCCATGACAGCACTTGCTGGGTTAGTTCCATGAGCACTTTCAGGTATTATCATTTCATTTCTTTGATGCTCGCCATGGTCTAGATGATATTTTCTGATAATTAATGCACCTACAAACTCACCTGAAGCTCCTGCTGGTGGTTGTAACGAGCATACGTCAGTACCTGTGATCTCTGCAAACCATTTCTGCATTATATACATGATCTCTAATATTCCTTGAACAGTCTCCTCATCCTGGTAGGGATGTATCATAGTGACTTCATCTCTGGAAGCTAGTTCTTCACAAATCTTTGGATTATATTTCATGGTACATGAACCTAGTGGTACCGGACCTACATCAACACCATAAGACATTTGGGAGAGTCTTACATAATGTCTAACCACCTCAACCTCACTTAAATTGGGTATCTTAGGTGGTTCATTACGTATGAGTTCCTTAGGTAGGTTACTGATTACTGATGAAGCTATATCAATGAACTCCTCATCAATTATTAAGCCTTGCTTATCAAACCTTGATACTTCAAATACGTTTTTCTCATCCCATTTAGCCTGTCTATACACCATTTGATAGCACCTCCTCAATTCTTTTAGCTAACATATCGATGTCATTCTTCGAATGTAGTTCTGTAACGCATACGAGAGCACATGACTTTAGGTAATCATCCTTATAAAACCTACTTAAGGGTGGCCCTATGTGGATACCCTTTTCGATGAGTTTCTTAATAATGGTGTTAACATTGCCTTCGAATCTTACCGTGAATTCCCTAAAGAATATGCTCTTCTTACCTCCTATAGCGGGTACCTGCAATCCATTTACTTTAGACAATTTATTTATGGCATAATACGTCCTGCCTAAGATTACTTCACCTAGCTTCCTTATGCCATTACTACCAAGGAGTGTAAGGTATATTGCGGCAGCTATAGCCATTAATGAAGAGTTAGTAGTTATGTTTGATGTCGCTCTCTCTCTTCTAATATGCTGTTCTCTTGTCTGTAAGATCATAGTAAACCCTATTTCTTTATCATCGACGGTCTTAGTAGCACCTATTAACCTGCCTGGTAGTTGTCTTAATAGTTCTCTTTCATACTTAATACCAAGAATACCTGCTGTTGGGCCACCGAAATTTAATCCTGATCCAAGCGGCTGCGTATCACCTACAACTATGTCGGCACCCATCGATCCCGGAGGTCTGAAAACACCTAGTGCTATAGGGTTAGCGTAAACTATCGCTAAAGCACCTCTTTCATGAGCTATGTCGATATATTCTTTGATTCCTCTCTCAATTATTCCGAAGAAGTTGGGATACTCCACGTATACTGCGGCAGTTTTCTCATCGATTATGCCCTTTAACTCCTCAGCATCTAATTCACCGGTCTCTTTATTCATAGGAGCTTCAACCACATTTACATTAAGGCCTTGAAGCCAGGTTTTAATTACTTCCTTTACTTCAGGATGAGCTGTACCCGCTAGAACTATCTTATTTCTACCTCTTTTCACTCTAAGAGCCATTCTTATAGCTTCAGCTGCTGCTGTACTTCCATTATACATTGATGCATTAACTATATCCACATCATAAAGTTCCGCAATTAAGCTTTGATATTCAAAAAGTGCTTGAAGAATACCCTGATTTATTTCGGCCTGATAGGGTGTATAAGCAGTATAGAACTCACCTCTACTTAGTAAGTACTTAAGAGCTGCTGGTATGTAATGCATGCAGAAGCCGCCACCAATAAATGATGGTGGGTCAGTGAACACCTTATTCTTACTAATTATTCTATTAAACAACCTTCTCATCTCGTACTCACTCAACGGCTTACCAAAACCCACATTAAGAGGTCTATCAAGTATTAGTTCCTTAGGAACGTCATCAAATAGGTCCAATACATTCTTTATCCCTAACTCCTTCATTAGATACTTCCTAATGCTCTCTGATGAATTTGGTATCCAGGGATGAGGCATGATATTATCAGCCATTATAAATTAGAGGGAGGGAAAATAAGTAATCCTGATATTGATAAACATAATTAGTTATTAATATTAAGTAAACTATTATTAATTTCACTCAATTAATATACGGTGTCCTGATTGCCTAAGGAAGTACCCTTAATAGATCTCCAAAGAAAACTTGGAGGTAATATTGGTGAGTTCGCTGGTTGGATTACATCAATGGATTATGGAAATCCTCTCGATGAGCATTTAGCTGTTAGAAACTCTGCAGGGGTTTTTGATGTCTCACACATGGGTAGATATATCATTAAAGGGAAGAAGGTTTTTGAGTTCCTGCAAAGGGTTGTTAGTAAGGATTTAAGTAAGGTTAATGAGGGGTTCATGAGCGGTCCTGTATTATTATTGAATGATAATGGAGGGATAAAGGACGACATAATGCTTTATCATGTAAATGAGAATACATGGTTAGCCGTAGTTAACGCACCTAATGTAGAGAAGGATAGAGAGTGGATGATCAAGCTTAGGGAGAGGTTCGGTTACAGCAAGGAGGATGTAGACATAGAGGACGTAACCACTAAGTCCGTCTTAATAGCCGTTCAAGGACCTAAATCCCTAGATATTATGGATGAATTAGGTTTAAGCTTCGTTAAGGACCTTAAGATACTTCAATTCGTTAAGGATCCAGAAATTCTTGGTGGTAAGGCCTTCCTAGTTAGTAGATCTGGTTGGACAGGTGAGGAGGTTAGATCACATGGTTTTGAAATATGGGCTGATGTGGAGTTGGGTGCTAAGATTTTTGAGAAAGTTGTTAAACTTGGTGCTAAACCTGCTGGATTAATTGCTAGGGACTCACTTAGGCTAGAGATGGGCTACTTACTTATAGGTGTAGATATGAATGAAAGCATTAATCCCATTGAAGCAAGGTATTGGTTACCATTATCACTTGATAAAGAAGGGTGTGTAGGTTGTGATAAGGTAAGGGAATTCTTTAGTAAAGGTGTGGAGAAATTTAGGATTGGCTTAAGATTGAAGAAGGGTATTAGGGTAATACCAAGACATGGGAGTAAGATAGTAATTGGGGATAAGACGATAGGATACGTAACGAGCGGTGCATACTCACCCTACCTTAAGAGGAGTATAGCGATGGGCTACGTAAAGTCTCAGTACTTCTATCTAGGTTTTAGGGTCGGTATAGAGATTAGAGGCAAAGTCTACGAAGCGAGGATAGTGGACTTCCCCTTCATTGAGACCTAACCTTATATTAAAAATTTAATTTGTTAATCTCATAAAGTTATGATGGTGAATAAGATATGGGCGACATAATTGTTAAAACTAAAGTAGGTGAGTATATAATTAAGGATGATTTACTATACACTAAAACTGATGAGTGGGTAAGGATTGAGGGTGACATTGTAACCCTTGGTATAACGGATTATGCTCAAAAGAAGCTAAGATACATAGTTAATGTAGAGTTACCTGAAAAGAATTCTGAAGTTAAAGCAGGTAGTAGTATAGTGACTCTTGAATCGGTTAAAACAGTTGCTGATGTTTACTCACCATTTAATGGTAAGATTGTTGAAGTGAATACAGCCTTACTTGATGAACCCGACTTAATAAACAAGGATCCATATGGTAAGGGATGGATCGTTAAAATTAAAGTTCATGGTACTATTAGTAAAGAGGCTTTACTAACACCGCAGCAGTACGCTGATAAGATTAAGAAGGAGGAGGAAGAGAAGTAGTACCTTTTTATTCTTAAATTGAACTATATTCTTGAGAGATGTAGAGGTATGTATTTAAGACCACCACCTAAGATTAAAGTTCTCGAAGCATTATCTACAATTGCCGATGAAAGAATAAGGTTATTAAATGATAACTACGCTGAAGTAACTTCATCTGATGGTAGTAGAAAGTATATCGTCTATGTAGATTTAGAACATAATGAAGTATGTAGTACTGATAATGGAACTATGCTTAGAGGCTATATAGGGTATCCAATAATAGCTATGTTAATGCTTAAAGGAAAATTACCAATGAATAAGGTAATAGCAAATGCTTTAAAGGGTATAAACTGGCGTGAGCTAAATGAGAAGTATAAAAAATACAGTATTGTTGAGGAACATATTAAGGAGATCGTTAGTAGAAGGGGTGTTAATCCCCAACTAGTAGATATATTTAAGGAAAGAGTTTACGTACTTGTTAAAAGGTTAAAATTTAAGCTTAATCCTGAAAAATGTAGGGAGTAGTTAAGGTGATTACTATGAAACAATCAAAAGGAAATAAGACTGTAATAATAAGAGATGGATATAAGTTATTAATGGAGATTTATGCTCCATATAGAGAAAGAATATATGCATACAATTCAAGGATCAGAGATAGCGGGTACTACTTAAAGCCCATACACATAGTATATAAAAATGTAAATAATAGAAGGTATAAGTACCTATACTTTGGCAGATACTGGTATAGAGTAATTAAAAAGGGTAAGAGGGTAAAGTGGGTCTACATAGGTAGGGAGAAACCTGATCCTCACCTACCTGACCCACCCCTAAGTCCCTTCGAGGGTATAAGCATTATTATTGATAATAATGATGTCATAGTTGATGAATTAACGTTTAAAGTAATTAATGAAATATCAAAAAGAATTCTTCATAAAGCTATACCTGAGGATAAAGTACTAAGGAAGTAGAGCTAAGTAGTAATACTAAGATTATGAGGACGTATTAACACGTAATTACAGAATGTTACTAGTCGATATAAACTACAAACTACTTATCTAAATGAGTATTTCGCACCTAAATTATTAGGTCTCTAATTTTATACCACGAGGGGGAGTTAATCAGGTAATGACTTCATACGTTTTCAATAGAGTGCAATCGGTCTTAGTAAAGTATCCTTACATAGTTAACCTTAGGGACTTCATAAGAGATTATTATGGAGGATTTATACCTCTAGATTCACTACTTGACATAAATGATTACTTAATACATACTAAAAGAAGAATTGAAGCTTACTTAAAGAACTTAAACTATGAACCTTCAAGGAGAGATGATATTGAAGTTATATCATTTTATTTATCATTGATGGTAACTAAGATAGCTGATCCATGGTCCTTCAGAAAGTTTGTTGATACTGAAGCTAAGAGATGCCGTAAGTACCTACTCAGTGAGAACGATAATGTAATTGAGAAAATAGCTAGGAAGCTAGGTATAATGATAGAATACTTAGGTAGTGAGGGTAATAAATGCGGAAAAGCAGTCGTATTAGGTACTGATCTAAGAAATGGTAGACCTGTTATTGAATGTTACCAGTATAGAATGACCATACCACAATACATTAAGTTAACTGAGAAGCTCGCATCAGATCCTAAGTGGAGGTTAGTCAATAGGTATGTATGTGATGGTTATGTCTATTTGGTAAAAAGTGATGTAACTAGGATAGTTGAGGAGGGTGTAAAGAACTATCTTAGTAACCTCATTAATGATGAGGAGGTTAAGAACGTACTAAATAATCAGAAAGTAAAAGAATTGGTGAGGTATGTATTAAGCATAGTTAAAGATGTTAGAGGTTTCACCTCCAGAGAGGTAAGAGAGAGGAACGAGTCTTTAAGAGGGATTATCAGAGAAGAATTCTTCCCGCCCTGCATAAGGAGACTCAAGGAAGCACTAATGAGGGGTGAGCACTTATCTCACCATCAAAGGTTTGCTTTAGCGACATTCTTACTTAACATAGGTGCAGATGCAGATTATATTCTGAATCTCTTTAAGAATTCTCCTGACTTTAATGAGAAAATAGCACGTTATCAGATAGAACACTTAGCTGGATTAAGAGGTAGTAGGAAGAGATATAAGGTGTACAGTTGTGAAAAAATGCGCTCGCTAGGTATTTGTGTTAGTGAATGTGGTACTAGAAGTCCTATTACATACTATTGGAGGGAATTAAGAGATTACATGAAAAATGTTAAGGGAGGAGAAAAGAGATAGACTCATAACCAGGAGTTTCGCTTCCTTCAGGTACGTGAAAAATCACTACCCGCTCATTGATTATTTCGTAATTAAAACCGACATTTACGTTTAATACTTTACTACCCTTAGGAAAGACCCACGTAACTACGTAATCGTACTCCGTTACTTCAGGTTCATAAGTATCCTCATAGATGTTAACACCGCTTCTTAATGGTGCCTCAAAAACTATTACATACTTAATGTAGGGTCTCTCGTAGGTTCCTGAAAAACCTATTTTAACATCAATAACTTTTGGATAGACTCTAATGTTATTGATCTTCACTTCCTCAGCATCTAGAAAAGCTTGCATGTTTCTCTTAAGTATAGCTAATTCCTTAGTTAATTTATCTCGATCCTTAACTATTCTTACATATTTCTTTCCTGGATCAACATACTCAAATATTATATGCTGAATGACCTCACTGTATGTCACATCAAATATTCCGTAGGCGTATATAGGGATCAAGGTGGTAGTACCTTCTTATCTTCCTTTATCACTCTTAAGACTACAGCTGTTGATGTATGCTGTACACCATCTATGTTGCCTATCTTATCTAAGAGACTTGATAGTTCTTGATGATCTCTAACTAATGCCTCAAGCGCGAACGTCCATTCACCTGTTATATCATAAATAATCTTTATTTGCGGTATTTTACTTAATGCTTCAACAACTGAGTTATATTTCTTCACGTCTATCGATACAAATATTATCGATCTTAATTTATAACCTAAGACTTCAGGATTTACTTCAGCAACTATTCTCTTAATGACACCCTTCTCTTTAAGCTTCTTAACACGCATGTAGACTGTAGATGGGCTTATTCCGAGTCTCTTACCTAGTTCAGCATATGTTAGTTCAGCATTTTCCTGTAATAGATTTAATAACTCCCTATCTATCCTATCAAGTTCCAATTCAGGCAATAATTTTCCACCTATTTAATGTAGTGTTTATGTATTAATAAAAATTCTTTCTATTAGGCTTTAGGTGCTAGTAGATATTCGGCTGATCCTCCACCTGCTAGTGTGAAATATAAGTTTAGAGGTAATTCACTACCGAATTTAATCTCGATATTCTCCGTTATACCTGCTAAGTCTAATACTTTAGTTATGTAGTCTTCATCATAAACATTCCTAGATGGTTCTTTAACTTCCATATCTAGTATGGATCCAGCAATTCTTGATAGCTTAGCCTCAGCACCTCCCTCAGCACCTCTTAGGTATAGGTATTGATCATCCTTAGCTTCAAACACTATTGATTCAACACCTTTCAGGTCCTTTATTGCTGACTTAAATGCTGAAGCCAAAACTATCGCCTTAACCTTGAAGTCTATGTTTATCTCAGGTACCTCCTCAGCTGCAACCTCTATTGATCTAAACTTATACTTCTTAGTTGTTATACCTTCAATAGTTAATTCATAGAACTCCTCATTAGCCGTGAATATTAACTTATCCGTCTTTTTCATCGTAGGTAACGACTTAACTAATGCACTAAGATTTATACCTACGCTCAAATCTCTCTCAACATTATACTCTAAGAAGGCTGATGAGGGGATATTTATAATTATTAATGCAACCTTAGCTGGATCTAGCGCTTTAACAGTAAGTCCTTCAGAAGTAAAGTTGAATAGTACTTCATCAACTATATTGCTTAGTACATCGAGTATCGCTCCAAACGCCTTAGCACTTGGGTATTCAAACCTAACGATAGCTTCACTAGAACTCAATTAAGATCACCCAAACAATGTCATGCTAAAATAAGATAAAAACTTTAAATATCTTTGAAATTATCTCTACTTGAATGATGAAGGCATCCGGAGCGGATTAATGAAGATCCGTGTGAGGGCTGACTCTAATAAGATATCAAGGATAAATAGGATATAGTGAGTTTACGTAACTACGTCATCTCCTACCTACAATGACTGCCCTCTCTATTCTTATAGCTAATGGCTTAAACTCTCTACCCTCACCCTCATAGAACTTAGGTAGGAACTCTACGAAGCATAATCTTAGCGAGTGTATGAATGCACCTAGTACACCGAAAGCTAAGTTTAGTAAGTTAGCTAAGAACATTATGATGATAGACACTAATACACCAATGATTAATCCTAATATCTTAATAGGTATTAAGTATCCCATTGTTGAAGCAATACTTAGCGCTATTGAGTTAAAGTTTTGGGCAAGGAGTGTCGTTGCTAGACCTATACCAGCTAGACGGGTGTATGACATTACATCACCTAGTAATCCTGTAATGTCGAATAGCCAGAACAGTATTGCTAAACCTCTATAAGCTATAAATTTACCAGCGATAAGAACGCCTAAACCCGCTAACGCACCATAGAGTAAGTATTCAGGATGCAGACCTAAAATCCCAGGTAATTTAACACCTATGAATGCGTTCAATACGTAAGGTATACCGAAAACTTCAGCTATGAAGAATCCTACCTTAGATATGAAGTCACCCATAACTCTCTTTTTCCAATACTTAATTAAAGCTAGTACATGACCTATGTTAACATGGATTAAACCTATAATTAATGCTAATTTTATGAAGAACATAGGATTAATTAATGGTAGTATAGCTAGCTGAGCAGATTTAGTACTTGCTGGTACTAAAGATATACCATTACTACTTATAATTACTGAATACCCAGCAAAGCTATTAGACAGTACACCGAAAAACATTGATGATAATGAAAGCGCTATGAGGAGCCTCTTAAATGTTAAGTAACCCTCACTATAAGGATTCTCCACTAGCCCTAAACGCTCAAGTACAAACATAACTATAATCAATAAAGCTAAACCATAAATGAAATCAGCAAACATAAGCCCGAAGAATAGCATTAATGAGTAGGCAAGTATGGGTGTTGGATCCCATTCATTGTAATTCGGTACACCATAGATCTTAGTTATAAGTTCAAACGCCTTGAGCGGTTTAGGATTCTTCATCTTAGTTGGTGGCTTCTTATTAGTGCTTAACTTGGCTACATATACATGCTTTAATTCCTTATATAGTACATCCTCGATTAGGTGCATATTTGAGATAGGAATCCAACCCTCAATACCTACTAAGTACTCACTCATGAGTGCTGCAAGTATAGCGTCAAGTTGCTCCTTGACTACGTTAACGTATACTTTAGCTAATGCTAAGTCGTTGATTACATTCTTCACAAGATCACTTAGTTTAGTTCTAGCCTCATTAAGTTCTCGTTTAAGTTCTTGAACTTCATCTTTCAAGTTAGTTAGGAAATCATTGATTTTCATACTTACTTTAGGAAATTCAACAATTCTTAAATTAAATTTCTTAACATTATTATTCACTATGTCCATAAGCTGTGTATCAATTATTATTTGTAAGAGGTATATATCTTCATTGATTCTATATTCTCTAACTATATATACACTTAATTGCCTCTTCCTGCTCTCCTCGATAAGGTATGTCTTAAACTCACTAATGTTTTGAGGTCTACCCATAAGTGCTACTGCTGAAATAACCTCACCCCGGAAGTTTAGATAATCTAACGTAGCATTACCTAACCCGTAAACATTACTAAGAACTTCAAGTACGTCAAGTAGTTCTTCCTCGTATCTTAACTTACTCTCTAATCTCGATATATTCTCAGTGAGCGATTCTGCATTTTTCAGTACCTGCCTTAACTTCTCGTAGAGTGAGTATAACCTCTTCCTAATAACTGTGGGCGTTAAGTACTCCTTAATTTCGATTAAAGTTGGCATTTCTATGTACTTCTCAATTGCTGAGATAATCTTCTCCACTTCCTCGAGTCTTTTTACATCACTAAGTATCTTCCTCCTATCCTCTTCAGGTATTTTACCTACTACCTCGACATGTATGGTGTTGAGTTCCTGTAGTTTATTTATAGCTTTATCAATTAGATCCTTAGGTACTAATATCCTTACATAAGCTAATCGCTCTGGTATAGTCAATATCAAGTCTTAACACCTAGTATCTTCCTAACGAACTCATCAATTATTGAGTCACGCCACTTACTGAAGTTCTCCTTAATCTTCTTTTCACGAGACATATACTCACTCATTACTTTATTAAACCTCTCTTTAAACTCATTAATAATGCTTTCAACCTCCTCCTTCGTTAACACTTCACCTAAATCTTTCTTATCTAGTTCCTCAGCTTTTACTTTAGCCTCTTTAATTATTTCATCAGCCTTCCTTTTTGCTTCCTCAATAATTCTCCTTGCCTCAGCCTCGATATCGCTTATTGACACTCCCTTCACCTTAATTAGGGTATAGGATTAGCTTATAAGCCTTGTATTTCTGGAACATCCTAAGTACTATATAAATTCTTTAGATTGAGTAAGACTTATATTCCTCAGAAGTATATACTTAGAACCCAGGTGCCGAAGTTTTGGATGTAACATCATTTGTAGCAACATTAGGGTTAGCACTAGGTCTAGCTGGTGGTTTAGCTGGTTCATCCATAGGGACAGCTAGGGCTGCTTCAGCCGGATTATCGGTATTAGCTGAAGAGCCTGGATTTTTTAGGCAAGTATTAATACTCTCCGCATTACCTATGACACAGACATTCTATGGACTTATATTTTCTATACTGGGCTTCACTACAGTCCTACCTACGGTTACGCTGACGGACATAAAGGCTTGGGCATTTCTAGGTATAGGTATATCTGTATTTGCAGCTGAGCTCGCATCTGCATGGATGCAAGGAATAGTTTGTATGTCTGGAATAATTGAGTTACCAAAGACAAGAGGTGCCGTTTGGATTCACACACTAATCTTGGCTTCCTACGTAGAGCTATTCGGAATATTAGGTCTAGTATTTGGATACATACTGCTAATCATAGTTGCTGGCCTACCAATATAAGGAGCGTAACATAGTAAAATCTAGACTTAAACTTAGGTGATATACATGAGTATAGAGAGTTTAAGAGAAGCAGTAATTAGGAAGGCCCAGAAGGAAGCTGAAAGAATAATTGAAGAAGCAAAAAGAAGAGCTGAAGAGATAATAAGAGATGCTGAGAAGCGTTATGAGTTAAGAGTGAAGAGACGTAGAGAGGAACTTATCTCAAAAATAACTAATGAAGAAAACATGAAATACATTAGGAAGGTTATGGAGCTAAACATTAAAATGACTACATTAAAGAATGAAATACTTAATGAAGTACTTAAAGGTATTGAGGAGAGGTTAAGAGCCAGCAATACTAATACTAGAAGAGAATCGTTGAGAGCATTACTTCGTGAGGTTCTGGGTTCTGGCATATTACCTCCAAATACTAAAGTAACTATTAGGGTAGTTAAACAAGACATGGATTTGATTAAAGAGTTGATTAAAGAGGAAGGAATTACAGCGATAGTCTCAAAAATAGAGACCTTAAGTGATGACTATATTGGTGGTTTAATTATTGAAACTGAAGATGGTTCCATAGCTGTAGATAATACTTATAAGACACGCCTTGAGAAGTTAAAACCTGAGATAACTAAGGTTCTTCAAGAGAAGGTATTGGGGACTTAACAGATGAATGAGAAGGACAATAAGTTTCTAGTTATGGTTAAGTTAAAGATGGATAGAGTATTCATTTTAGAAAGAGCTTTAGTAGTTAAGGATAAGACACCTCATAATATTGATGAATTTGAAAATATATTGAGAGATTTAAATTGTGATGTACTGACATGCCTTCAGTCAATTAGAGTGCGGGAGATTAAGACTGCAATTGATATATATAATGAAGTACTTAAGTGTTGGATTGATGACCTACATTCTTTAATTGAGCTCACATCACCTAGCGAGAATCTTAAAGAATTTATGTATACGTATGTTGAGAGATTCAGAATTGCTGAAGTTTTAGATGCTATCAGGGAGGTTAGTACAGACCGTCTAGATGGGAAGCACTACGTTCTTACTGATATTAATGCACTTAACTTAACACCTTCAAGAACCGTACGTGAATTTCTTGAAGATTTAAAATCTCTTTATCCAAGAACGTACAAAATATTGTCTAAAGTACTCATGAACTACATTAACTCACCACTTAAGGAATTAAATCTAGAAGTCATTGAAGAGAATGTGTGGAGGTCTCTTTGGTCATTGTTAAGTAGTATGACACTGAAATTAAGACCCCACATTAAATTACACTTAGTAGTGAATCATTTAAGAGATATGGAGCTTCTAGAACTGCTTATGAGGAGAGCTTACCTTAAGGGTGAGGACTTAAGTACATACTTAAGTGGTAAGAAACCTCTGATTACAAATATAATTTCTCAAGTAATTCAGAGGTCTCCCATAGATTTCGATACAGCCCTACACATCATTAAATATGCATATTCAATAAATGAGTTGAGGTATAGTCCATTAAGCTATGATAAAGCTCTCGAATACCTATTAGCTAAGGAGTGGGAAGCCCACATTGTTTCCCATTTAATTTACATACTAGATAATCTGGGTAGTGAATACTTGGTTAAGAGCATTGTTTCATGGTGGTCCTGGTATGAACACGTCATTAAAGGTACGTAAAGGCGGTATAGCTGTTATAGGTGATGAATTCTTTACGTTATCCCTTAGATTAGGAGGTGCTATTAAGCATTACATATTAAGTAAGAACCTAAGACGTGACGAATTGAGAAAGAGGGTTGAACTAATATTGAGTGATGTTTCTAAGTCTGCCATTACTTTATTAGTTATTCAGGAGAGTCTAAGAGAGGTGTTTAGGGAAGTGGAGCTACCTAAGGATGTATTAACGATATTCATTCCTAGTGTAGGGGTTAGAGCTAAGTTTGATGTAACGGAACATTATTTATCATTGATTAGGAAGTACTTAGGTATTTCCATAGAGTTAAGGTGATAAATATGGTTGTTGGTAGAGTATTGAGAGTTTCAGGTCCATTAGTTGTTGCTGAGGGTATGAGAGGTTCCATGGTTTATGAGGTAGTATACGTTGGTGAGGAGAGACTTATAGGTGAGATAATAGGAATGCATGAAGATAGGGCGTATATACAGGTTTACGAGGATACAACAGGATTAAGGGTAGGTGAGCCTGTTGAGGGTACAGGCTCACTACTATCTGCTGAGTTAGGTCCAGGTATTGTCGGTAAAGTCTTTGATGGTCTACAAAGACCCTTATCAACAATTGGTGAACTTGTCGGACCCTTCGTGAAGAGAGGTGTTAAGTTACCGTCATTACCGAGGAATGTTAAGTGGTATCTTGAGAGAAATAAGAACATTAAGGTAGGTGATAAGGTAGGTCCAGGCGATGTTATTGGTGTTGTACAGGAGACCACGCTAATAAAGCATTACGTAATGATACCGCCAGGTGTTCACGGTGTTATAAAGGAGATAGTTAATGATGGTGATTACACCATAGAGGACGTAATAGCTGTTGTAGAGTCTAATGGTATGAAGCACTACGTTAGAATGATGCAGAAGTGGCCTGTTAGGAAGCCTAGACCCTACATAAACAGGCTAGAACCTACGAAACCACTAATAACAGGTCAGAGAGTCCTCGACATGATATTCCCAATAGCTTTAGGTGGTAAGGCCGCCGTACCAGGCGGCTTTGGGAGCGGAAAGTGTGTCCCACCGGGTACACCGGTACTTCTGACTAATTGGGATCTAATACCGATAGATGAGCTTTACCGTAATGCAGAAGGTCGTAGGATAAAATTAAGCGATAAGGAGGAGTTAATAGAACTTAAGAAACCAATTAATGTTTTAGGGTTTGACGGTACGAGATTTAAGATGGTCAAAGCAACTCATATTTACAAGGGATACACCGATAAACTAATAGAGATTAAAACTTCAACAGGTAAAACTCTAAAGGTAACACCTAATCATAAACTACCAGTAATAGACTCGTACGGAACAGTAAGATACATCAGAGCAATAGATATAAGACCTGGAATGCACTTAGTTATACCAAAGAAGGTACCTTCAGTAGGTAATGAGCCTAGGATACCTATAGAGAAATTGGCTAAATATGAAGATGTAGTCAGCAAAGATGCGGAGGTTAATGAGAGAGTTAGAGAATTCCTCAATAAGTTAAGCATGAAAGATCTTAAAGAGTTATGTAATACTGTAGGTATATCACTAAGTACACTGAATGACATTAAGAAGAGGAGGAAGAGAAGCATACCTTTAAGACTAATAGTATCGATTAAGAAGACATTCAATGTTGATTTAGGTTCACCAAGAATTCTGGGATTACGGAGAAGTAAATTAAGTTTAAGAATACCATTGAGAGTTAGTGAGGAGCTAGCTGAGTTATTAGGGTTAATACTAGCTGATGGATCTATCGTTAAGAATAGAGTGACATTCTTCAATAACTCGAGTGAATTAAGGAGGAGGTTCAATGACCTTCTATACAAGACCTTTGGATTAAGGGGTAGAGAGAAGGTAACTAATACAGTTTACGCTGTTGAAGTCACTTCTTCATTACTGGCTAGACTTCTCAAGGAGGTTTTTGATATACCGTCTAAGAGAAAGTCAAGAAATGCCGTTGTTCCAAGAATAATAATGAAGGCGTCACCTAAAATCATAGCAGCTTTCATTAGAGGATTATACCTAGGTGATGGATCATTCCATCAAAGTACACTAGAAATCTCTTCATCATCACCCAAGCTAATATCGGGTCTCGCATATCTATTACTAAAGCTTGGAATACCTTACTCCATAAGTAAGGATGGGAAATATCATCGTTGTAGACTATTTATAACTAGCGTTAGGGATCTTAGGAAGTTCTATGAAATTGTGTTATTGAACGTAAGCAATTTAGACATAACTAAGATTAAGAAATTAAAAGAATACGTAAGTTCGAAGGAACTTGGTAGTATCTTGAAGGATGCTGTACCCTTAGACCCTCGCTTCCTGAAATTGATATACAGGGTTCTGTCAAAGAGGAAACTCGAGTCTGAAGGCATTAATATAGGCAATTACATATATAATGAGGAGAGACTAGGCTATAAAACCATGCTTAAGCTCGAACATATTCTAATGAGGTCTCTCAATGTTAGAGTTACTGAGGCATTAACACTTATTGAAAGACTCAAGACATTACTAAGTATGCTTAACTACGTAACATTTGAGAGGGTGGAGCATGTAAATGTGATTAAATATGATGGTGAGGTTTACGACTTAGTAGTTGAGGAAACACATAACTTCATAGGAGGAGAGGTACCAGTCATATACCATAATACGGTCCTACTTCAAACGTTAACTAAGTGGGCTAGGACTAGGCTTAACATCTATGTTGGCTGTGGTGAGAGAGGTAATGAGATGGCTGATGCGCTACATAGCTTCTTAAGACTTAAGGATCCTGAATCAGGTAGGCCGCTTTACGAGAAGGCGGTATTTATCGCTAATACATCAAACATGCCTGTAGCTGCGAGAGAGACTAGTGTATTCCTAGGTGTTACTATAGGTGAGTATTTCAGGGATATGGGCTATGACGTATTAATGGTTGCTGACTCAACATCTCGTTGGGCTGAAGCCATGAGGGAGGTCAGTGCTAGATTAGAGGAGATGCCTGGTGAGGAGGGATTTCCTGCATATTTAGGTTCTAGGTTAGCTGAATTCTATGAGAGATCTGGTAGAGTTAAGTGTCTTGGTAGACCTGAAAGGGAGGGATCATTAACAATTGTTGGTGCTGTATCACCTCCAGGTGCTGACTTTAGTGAGCCAGTAACTCAGAATACCTTAAGGTATATAGGTACATTCATAGCGTTAGATGTTGCGCTAGCTAATAGGAGGCACTTCCCAGCAGTTAATTGGCTATTAAGTTACTCACTATATGTTGAGGCACTAGCTAAGTGGTGGTCTAAGGAGTTCCCGAAGTGGAAGGAGATGAGAGATGAAGCTCTAAGCATTTTGCAGAGGGAGGCCGAATTAATGGAGATAGTAAGGCTAGTAGGGCCTGATGCATTACCTGATCAGGATAAGCTATTACTAGATGTTGCTAGGATGATTAGGGAGGACTTCCTACAGCAGAACGCATTTCACCCAATTGATTGTTACTGTCCACCAGAGAAGACTGTAAGAATGATGGATGTTATACTAAAATTCTATAGATTAAGTAGGGAAGCTCTAAACAAGGGTGTACCCTTAGAGAAGATTAGATCATTACCTATCAGGGTTAGGATAGCCAAGATGAAGGAAGTACCTTATGATGAATTCCCGAAGGTGTATAAGGAATTAATTAATGAGCTAGAAAGAAGCTTTAATGAGTTAATGAGGAGTGGTGAGTGAGATGACTACTGAAATGTATGTGAAGGAGGTTAGGAAAGCCACACGTGCAAGAGGTTCATTACTCTTCGTTGAGTCATTACCTGGTGTAAGGTATGGAGAAGTAGTTGAGATAACATTAGAGAGTGGTGAAGTCAGACTCGGTCAGGTAATTGATGTATCGAAGGATGTCGCAGTAATTCAGGTATTCGGCGGTGTTAGTGAAATTAACACTAAGGCTGCTAGAGTAAGGTTTAAGGGTGAGACATTAAAACTACCTGTCTCACTCGATATGTTAGGAAGAATATTCGATGGCTTAGGTAGACCTATTGATGGAGGACCACCAATAGTTCCTGAGGATTACTTAGACATTAATGGTGCACCCATAAATCCAGCAATTCGTGAACCACCTTCAGAGTTTATAGAGACTGGTATCTCCGCTATTGATGGTCTATTCTCAATTGTTAGGGGTCAGAAGCTACCAATATTTAGTGGTTCAGGATTACCGCATAACAGAATAGCCGCACAGATAGTGAGGCAGGCTAGGGTTAGGGGTAAGGAAGAGAGGTTCGCTGTAGTGTTTGCAGCTATCGGGGTTACTTATGAAGAGGCATACTTCTTCATAGAGAATTTAAGGAGTAGTGGTAATATAGAGAATGTTGTTGCATTCATAAATACAGCTTCATCACCAGTTATTGAGAGGATAGCTATACCTAGGGTAGCATTAACTACAGCTGAGTTTCTAGCCTGGAAGCATGGTATGCACGTGCTAGTTGTCATGACTGACATGACAAATTACTGCGAGAGTCTTAGAGAGCTTAGCGCTGCTAGGGAGGAAATACCAGGTAGGAGGGGCTATCCGGGATACATGTATACAGATCTAGCAACAATATATGAGAGGGCCGGCAGGATTAAGGGTATGAAGGGCTCAATAACCCAAATGCCTATACTAACCATGCCTAGTGACGACATAACTCATCCAATACCTGACTTAACTGGCTACATAACTGAGGGTCAGATAGTACTTTCAAGAGATCTTCATAGAAAGGGCATATACCCACCAGTCGATGTACTGCTATCACTGTCGAGACTCATGAAAGACGGTGTAGGCCCTGGTAAGACTAGGGATGACCATTATCAAGTATTCATGCAATTAATAGCCGCATACTCTGAGGGACAGTATCTTAGAGAGTTAACAGCTATAGTTGGTGTTGAATCACTAACCGAGCGTGATAGGAAATACCTAGCATTTGCTGATCTCTTCGAACGTAAATTCATAAATCAAGGTGAGTATGAAAGAAGAACTATAGAGGAGACATTAGATATTGGTTGGGAGCTCTTAGCTACATTACCTGAGGAGGATCTTAAGCTAGTTAGTGAGGAGAATATAAAGAAGTATCATCCAAAGTATAGGGCTGCACGAAGTATGAGGTCTTAAGTATGTCACAGCAAGTAATAAGAATTGCTAGACCGACTAAAATAGAGTTAATTAGGTTAAGAAGGAGATTAGCTATTGCACGTAGACTTCACAAAGTACTAAAGGATAGATTAGTAATTCTAACTCAGGAATTCATATCATTAATTAAGGATGCATTAAGTCTTAGGAAGGAGATTCATAAGGGTCTAGACTTATGTGATGAAAAGTTAGCTAAGGCTTTATCAGTAAGTACTTTAAGAGAGGTTGAGGTTTTAGCAACTACACTCTATGAGAGTTTCCAAGTAATAGTTGGTAGTAGAGTTTCAGCTGGTGTTCGAGTACCTCTACTTGATATAGAATTTTCTGAGTACTCTAACGCATTAACTAAGAAGCCATTATCCTTAATTGATGCTGCAAGATGTTACAGATCAATTATTGAGAAAATAGTTAAGTTAACTGAGATTGAGTACTCGATATATAGAATTGGTGCTGAAGTATCTAGGGTTAAGAGAAGAGTTAATGCTTTAGAGTACATCTTAATACCTAGATTAATAAATACAATTAAATTCCTTGAGATGAAGTTTGAAGAGAGGGAACGTGAGGATAAGATTAGGTTGAAGAAGGTTAAGGAGTTATTACTTAAAAGAGTTGGTGAATAAGTTGATAGAAGACGAGAAACTTCTTGAGAGGTACTTAAGTGAGGAATTAAAGGTAGTTAATAGATCACTACCCATAAAGAGAAAGACGTTAAGTGAATTACTACGTGAAGAGTACCCTCACGTATTGACTAGGGATGGAGGTGTTCATATGTTCAGAAGATCTGAGTTGAGATTAGCTTATGAACTCCTAGGTAGTGAGTTAGCAAGTAGGCTTTACTTACCAATAATCCTTGAGGTTAAGACCGAATTTAAAGAGACAGTCATGTGTGTTAATGATGCTGTAGCAGCTAAGCTAATTGCTAAGATTTTAGGCTTAAAATACTACGAATTACCTCTATACATATACCCCAAACAGTTAAGTGTGTTGAGAAGGTCTATAGGTACCCTAATACATTATGCATTCACATTTAGTTAGGATTTAATGGAACTTAAAAGTCGCTTAACAAACTCTTCAGGTGTCATGTTCTCTCTATAACCCTTAATTGTAGCTAAGTATACTTTATCCCTGTAAATAAACCTGACAACCTCTTTATCCCTACCTCTATATATGTCTAGTATCTTAATGCCGTGTTTTAATGCCTCCTCTTTATATTTACTAAATTTCTTCTGAGCCATACGTACCCCTCCATAATGGAGTGAAACTACTTTAAAACTCTCACTCACACAGTAGATTTAGGTGACGGCGAACACAGGTGGCTCGGGTAGCTCAGCCTGGAAGAGCGCGGGGCTGTGGACCCCGAGGTCCCGGGTTCAAATCCCGGCCCGAGCCCCACTTCTGGCGCCTCCTTAATCCTCTTTTCTAAGTAATTCAAGAATTTCATCTAAATACTTGTTTTCTGATTTATGTATTAACTCTATGATTTTCCTTCTCCTCTCATTATTAGTTTCATAAAGAAGCATCGTTATAAGTAATGCTTTAAGTAATTTATTAGCTGTAGCTATTTCATCTTTTAATTCCCTAATGGTACGTTCAACATCAGCTACTAATCCTTCCCATTCACTCAAAAGAGACCACGTAACACCTATGTTAAGAGGAAGAAAAACCTTCCTATCAACAAAGTATGTAAAGTATTAAGATGAAGCTCTAAGTTAAGTCATACTTAGTTTAAGTGAAAAACCTACGGTACTCCTGAGGGAGTTAACTAGGTTTAGTCACAATCCTTTCTCTTGTTTTAGGATAAACTATTAAGTCAACACTTACATATCTATAGGTGTTAGTATAGTGTTACATAAGTTCATAGTAAGAACAGGTAGGACCAAAGTCTACTTTGGTCCTGAATCTGTGAGTGAATTGAATGAGTGGGTTAAGAATTTTGATAGGGTGTTCATCATTACTGGTAAAAAATCTGCTAAAATTACTGGTGCATTAGATGATGTGCTATCCATACTTAGCAGCCACAACATTAAATATGAGCTATTTGATAAAGTATTTCCTAACCCTACAGCTAGTTTAATCAATGAAGCTTCCGAGCATGCCTGGAGGTTTGGTGCTGACGCAGTAATAGCTATAGGTGGTGGTAGTGTCATAGATACAGCTAAGTTAGTAAGCATTATCGTTAAGTGTGGAGGGAGGACTGAAGATTACGTTAGAGGTACTAAGAAGGCTTTTGACTCAATACCGTTAGCAGCCATAAACTTAACTCATGGAACAGGTAGTGAAGTAGATAGGTATGCTGTAGTAACTATTGAAGAGACTCATGAAAAAGTAGGTGTTGCGAGTGAGTACATGTATCCATCAATAAGTATTGATGAACCTAAATACTTAACAACACTACCTAGGAATCAAACAGTATATACAGCATTGGACGCGTTCTATCACGCAATAGAATCAGCAACTAGTAATGCGTCATCACCTTACACTTTAATGTTATCAGAAGAAGCAGTAAGGCTCATAGTTAAGTGGCTACCAATAGCTCTTAACGAACCTAAGAATATTGAAGCTAGATACTGGCTACTCTACGCATCAATGATTGCAGGTATATCTATAGATCATGGTAGAACCCACATAGTTCACGCTGTAGAGCATGCATTAAGTGGTCTAAAACCTAGCTTAGCCCATGGTGCTGGACTAGCCATTATAGGTCCTCAAGCAATTAAGTACATATATGAGTCAGTACCTGATAAGATGTATAGACTACTCAGGTACATAGATCCCGAGTTAGAACCTAAATCTGAACATGCTGATAAAGCCGCTAAGGCAATCACTAAGTTCCAACAAAGTATAGGCTTTAATGAGAAGTTAAGAGATTATGGATTTAGGGAAGAAGACTTTAATGAGGTTAGCAAGCTAGTATTTACAGCCATGAAGTACATACTGAGATTAGCACCATTTAACGTTAATGAAGTAATAGTTAAGGATATATTCATGAAGTCTCTCTAAAGTTTAACTACATAATAACTAACTGCTATTATAACTTTGGACATACCTCCTTTATTAATTCGCTTACTTCACATTTTTAGGTGTGAGGGAGTGAGTTACGGAAGTGTTAAAGAAATTGGTGAGGAGGTATATGTACCTGATACTAGCGTCATAATTAATGGTGTACTCAGAAGGTTAATTGTCGATGGCAAGATTAAGGGTAGGCTAGTCATACCTAAAGAGTTCATTCAATATTATGAAAATATCGTGAAGTCAGGAAGATCTATAGGCTACATAGGTTTAGAGGAAATTAGATTAGTTAAGGCTATAGCTCAATCTAAAGGCGTTAGAATAGATATCATCTCATCCGGTAGGAGATTTCAAGACAGTATTGACTCACTAATCAGGGATTTAGCCCTTGAGCTAGGTGCGACACTCATAACTTCATCTAAGGTTCAGCAAGTAGCTGCGGAGTCTCTAGGTATTAAAGTCATGTTCATAAAACCTGAAATGACTAGGTTAACCTTACTTGAGAAGTTCTTTGATTCGAAAACTATGAGTGTTCATTTAAAGGAGGGTGCTAAGCCCGTCGCAAAGAAGGGTAGACCTGGTCATTGGGTATTAGTTGAACTATCTAATGAGCCAATAACTAGAGAGGAGATTGAAGCTATAGCTGAGGAAATTATGGAGGCAGCGAGGATAACACCTGAAGCAGTTATTGAAGTTGATAGGTCAGGTTCAACCATAGTTCAGATGGGCGACTATAGAATAATAATTACTAGACCCCCCATGAGTGATGGCTGGGAGATAACTGCCGTCAGACCGCTAATTAAGTTAAGACTTGAAGACTACAAGCTACCAGAGAAGTTAGTTAAGAGGTTAGAGGAGAGAGCTGAAGGTATCTTGATAGCTGGAGCTCCAGGTATGGGTAAGACCACCTTTGCTCAAGCACTAGCTGAGTACTATGCTAGGAAGGGTAAGATCGTGAAAACAATCGAATCTCCTAGGGACATGAGGTTACCAGCAATAGTTACTCAATACTCTAAAGTATATGCTGATCCTGATGAACTCCACGATATATTACTACTCAGTAGACCTGACTATACCGTGTTTGATGAAATGAGGACTGATGAGGACTTTAAGCTTTACGTTGACTTAAGACTTGCAGGTATAGGCATGATAGGTGTCGTTCACGCTACATCACCTATAGACGCTATCCAGAGGTTCATAAGGAGGGTTGAATTAGGTATGATACCCTCAATAATAGATACTGTAATATTCATCGATTCAGGTGAAGTTAGGAAAGTTTATGAATTAAACATGACTGTTAAGCTACCAACAGGTTTGAGAGAGGCTGAACTGGCTAGGCCAGTTATTGAGGTTAGGGACTTCCTTACTGGTGAGTTAGAGTACGAGATCTACACATTCGGTGAGCAAACCGTCGTAGTACCCGTGAAGGGAGCTTTAGTATCGAGTATCGAGGCTAAGTTAAGAAGCATACTATCATCACTAATGCCTACAGCTGAGGTCAGAATTCAGGGTACTCAAGTAAATATAGTAGTCCCTAGAGAGGACGTAAGGTCATTAAAGAGATTAAAAAGGAAGTTAAGAAAGTTAGAGGATGAATACGGTGTTAAGATTAATTTAAGAGTTGTTTAATATTGGTAAGCCCTTACAGGAGAGTAGCTAAGGCTATTGATGAGGGCGTTAAGAATCCACCAGATAAGGCTATAGAGCTTGTTAGGTTAAGGAGGATTATTAAGTTGATATCCGGAAGTGGTAAGATCATATATATCGCATTAGGAACTACAGGTGATTACTTACTGATACCGAAGCTTTTCTGTACATGTAAGGATTTTGAGTTAAACGTTGTAATTAGGAGGACTAAAGGCACATGTTATCACTTAATAGCTCTTGAGCTTGCATTGAAGAGTAATAGCTTTAGGGAGTTAAGAGTTAATGATGATACTTTAAACGATATCATATATGAGATCCTATTTAGCGGTAGGTCTGTCACTCTACGTAAGAAACTACTAGGTATTACCTAAACTCAGACCCGGTGGAGGGTCATCAACACTCAGTGACGTGCAATTCTCATCATTTCCTAACTAATTATTACTAAGAATTTAATAAGAGATTGAGGAGTTAGTATTGTGAGGGGGAATTGTTATGGGTAGGAGGAGCAGGAAGAGATTTAAGAGGAGGATTAAGCCTCCTAGGAGATTACCTAAGATATTTCAGTGCCCTGCTTGCGGCTTACCTACATTAACTGTTGAGATGAAAACGTACACTACTGAGGATGGTGAGGAGAAGAAAATGGCTATGATAAGATGCTATAATTCTGAATGTGGTTTAAGGGCTACCATGAAGGGCTTACCCTCAATCTATAGTGAGGTTGATGCTTACGCTAAATTCCTTGACGCATTTAGTGAAGGTAGTATTGAGGTAAGTTATGAGCGTGGGGAGGAGAGTGAGGAGAGTTCATGAATACATAGCCTCTAAGATACGTAATGGTGAAGTACTTCACTTCTCACTAATAGATCCCGATAAGGTCTCGAATGATGAAGTGCTGAGGAAAGTTGCTAAGGAGTTAGTTAGTGCTGGTTCTGATGCATTCCTTGTTGGAGGCTCGCTAGGTGTTTCTGAGTCATCGGTTGATTATGTCGTTAAAATACTGAAGGAATACGAATTGCCGGTTATTCTATTCCCAGGTAATGTTTCAGGTATTTCTAGATACGCTGATGCTATACTCTTCATGTCCTTATTAAACTCTGACGATCCGTACTTCATCATTGGTGCTCAAGTAATTGCTGCACCCATTATTGCTAAGTACGGTTTAGAGACATTACCTACAGCATACATAATTATTGGTTATGGTGGTGCTGCAGGATTCATTGGTAGGGCTAGACCAATACCCTATGATAAACCAGAAATATGTGCTGCTTACGTACTAGCTGCTGAAATGCTCGGTATGAAATACGTATATTTAGAAGCAGGTTCAGGAGCGCCAAAGCCTATACCTAAGAAGTTCATAAGTTACGTATCAAAAGTGAGGAGTAATTCAGTATTAATAGTTGGTGGAGGTATTAGGGAGCCTGAAAAAGCTAGAGAGGTAGTTGAGGCTGGTGCAAACATCATAGTTACAGGAACCATAATAGAGAAGGATGTAGAGAGAGCAAAGAAAATTATAGAAGCAATAAAGAGGAAATAATTAAGAACTTATAACCCCATATAGGAAATCAACACCTGGCGGCGGTCGTCTAGCCTGGTCTAGGACGCCGGCCCCCCAAGCCGGCGATCCCGGGTTCAAATCCCGGCCGCCGCACCAAA
>CAZQFL010000002.1:0-115672 GCA_964592745.1 uncultured Desulfurococcaceae archaeon | reverse complement strand
TACTATAGCTCCTAAAACAACGGTGTATGAAGCGTAGAGGATCACGGGGTACATCACACTCATCGGTTGAGACATCGACGAGAATACGTAGGGCTCAAGAGACGACTGATTAGTGAAGGTCGGTAGGGCTAGCAAGACCTTAACAACTGGCGTGGCCACAGCATTAACTAAAGTATTAGCTACAGACCTAAAGCCTTCCGCTAACTGCTAAAGAAGCCAGTCGATAAACGACCTTAAATGACAGAACAGGTCCCAAGGCGCATACTCACCATTACTAAGGGCTATTAAAGTTAAGTTCACGTGATTAATCATCCAGTATCCCTAAGGAGAAAAGCAGTTGTTTTTGTTAGTCCGAAGTAAAGAACTTTATAGCGTTGTATATGAAGGCTAGGACAGCTAACGCTCCACCAATCCATTGAGCAAACGTTAATACATTGTTGAAGATAGTAGAAACGCTCTCAAGACCTGATGGCGGGTTTGATAGCATACCACCAGTTATGAAGTCAATTATGGGTTTAGCAGCAACAATGAATATTAGCCCTATAGCAATGATACCCATATTCCTTCGAGCTCGTGCTTGCTCCATAGGATCACGCAGAACCCGCACCTAACACCACCGAAGAATACCAGCAGTAGCCCTATGCTTAACAGATACCTTAACTTAAGAGTACTTCATATACTGATACCTTAGCCTTATCTAAGTTGGAGCTTAAGGTTATTATGATGGCATAGATCTCTACATTTAGATCCGACTCTGGCTTCTTATCCAATACTAACCTACTTAGTTTCCTCTCGATACTCCGCTTAAGTATATCCTCGTACTCACTACTGGATGTACACCTAACCTCAAGTAGTTTAACCAATTTCGGATTAAGTTGCTCAATAGGTATTGAAAGAGAAAGTCTTCTCTTTAATTTACAAGGAGGTCTTTCAGCTCTAAACCATAGTCTCGAATACTCACGATAATCGTGTGGAGAGCAGAAATGAATATTTAGAGTAAATTCAATGTTCCTCTTCGCTTTATCCGCATACAAGCATATAAAGTCAAAGAGACCGTGAGTAATAGTGCCACGTTTAAACTCTGAGGTACTTTCACGAATAATATCGTTTAATTCGTTAAGGAAATTTAATAGTTGAGCTAGCTCTACGACATCTGAAAATATGGATGATTCATGGCTTAAGTCCTCCTTTACAGTATCTATGTAAGGACTAAGATCATCGCTTAGGTATAGAGGTATTTCCACTTTCTCTTTAGTGTTTAGAACATCTAAGATTGTTCTAAATCTTCCAACCTCGGTAGGAAGTAAACCCCATGCTAACCGTTTATATAGTGGCTCAGGTACTCCATCCTCTATCTTATATACATTTGCAGTAAAGGGTGATCCCGTGACCTCAAACTTTGAAGCATAGCTTATTAAGTAATTACACCCACTACAAAGCTCATTAACTAAGTTGTTAAAGACGACGTACTCACCAATAAAGCCAATATAGCTCCTCTTATCGCGGATACCTACATAATACTCCCTACCCCTTATAACCAAATCTAAGTTGTGAAGTGATAAAATGTAGTTAAGTAGGTACTTAGCTAGTATGTTTCTATAGTTTAAGGAGATATTAAGTGTTTTAATGTGCCTAAGTCTAAGCAAGCAATCCTTGCACCTCTATTAAGGAAATTCCTTAGCGGATTTTTAGTTCTTGGTTAAGTAGTCTCCTTAATTCATTAACGTACCCCCTCACTCTTCCATGTAGTTTAAACTCTATAAGTGATGCTATAGCCTCCAAATACCACCTAGGTCCTTGAATTCCTTCGACGTCCTGAATATAGTGTGTTAACTCTTGATCTAATACCGGTATTATATCTCCTAACCTATTCTTAGGTATGTCTAGAAGTATTAGACCTAAACCCCAAACATACCTACCTCCCGGACCCTCAGACTCCCTGAACATTAACCATATAGTCGGTAACGTCAAGTTACTTGATGCTCTAGTACCTAGTAATAAATTATAAATAATGTTTAACCTCTGAGGTAGGGCCTCATTAATGAACTCTTTAACGATACGTCTCCTAAACCTTACCTCACCACTAACGACATACCTTGCAAGGTACACTATGTTTATACCTATAAGATCTGGGGAAGCATAAAGCACTAATACAAGACCAACTAATACTAAGGATCCAGTAACAACTTTAACAGTAAGTAGTGTATCCAAGTAGGTCTTTAATCTTAGCTAATTATATTAGTGGAGAGTTCTTTCACTGTCCATCCTTGTCCTGTTTCGTGGACGCCCCTATCCTGACCTATAGTTCATTATTTGATGATCCCTTTAATGAGTAATCTATTCTCCTGCTTTCTAGGGTTATAGTTTAAAGAGGTAGAGTTAAGGTTATTTAGGCATATGGTTTGTATCTGAGTAGACTGTATTGTAAAGTATATTAGCATTTAGGGGTATATCAGTGTGGAAGCTCACGAGCGGTGTTGACGTTGCCCGAGGTCTATCTAGAGAATTTAACAAAGAGATTTTCTGATGTGGTGGCTGTCGATCACATAACTTTAAGGATACGTAGTGGTGAATTACTTACACTCCTAGGTCCTAGTGGCTGTGGAAAAACGACTACCTTACGTCTAATAGCAGGTTTGTTAAAGCCTGATGAGGGTGATGTATACTTTGATAACGAGGTAGTAACTCATCTTCCACCAGAGAAACGTGGTGTAGGTATGGTTTTCCAGAACTATGCGTTATGGCCGCACATGACCGTATACGATAATATAGCATTTGGCTTAAAAATAAGGAAATTACCAAGGGATGAAATAAGGAGGAAAGTTAAGGAAGTACTTGAACTAGTAAAGCTTTCAGGACTAGAGAATCGCTACCCAAGACAGCTCTCCGGAGGTCAACAGCAGAGAGTTGCATTAGCAAGAGCGCTCGTGATAGAGCCTAAAGTACTCCTACTTGATGAACCCCTTTCAAACTTAGATGCTAAATTACGTGAAGAAATGAGATTTGAAATAAGAGATCTACAACGTCGATTAAAAATAACAACTATATACGTAACACATGATCAAGCTGAGGCTATGGCATTAGCAGACCGTATAGCTATTATGAATCACGGGAAAATAGTGCAGATAGGTCCTCCAAAAGAAATATATGAATGTCCAAAAGATAGATTTGTAGCGAGCTTCATAGGAATAGCTAACTTCATAAAGGGGGTAGTAGCGGACGTCGATAAAGACAGTGGTAAAGTAGTTATAGTGACAGAGGATAATTCAATTCTTACAACTTACTCAAGAAATGTACGGAAAGGGCAGAAAGTTGATGTAATGATAAGACCGGAGTACATATCTCTTGCGAAAGTACATACCGCAGGTAGGGATAGACAACCAAATACACTCTTAGGTAAAGTCATAAAGCGAGCCTACCTAGGCAACGTCGTCGATTACAGAATTCAAGTAGGTGACGTCATTATTAGAGTGCAAACAAGCCCTGAAAAAGTATATGAAATTGGGGAAACAGTTGAATTAAGACTTAACCCCAATAAAATGATTATTATTTCGGAATAACTACCATTAACTAATAACTATTATTATAGAGTTATACTTTCAATACGATCTCCATTATGAGCTTTAAGAATAGCATATACGTCTTCATACTGTTTTAATCTAATTCTTACTCTAACCTGTGAAATAAAATTTAATATGGAAGATCGACAATAATAATCTGACAGGGTGTGAACTAGCCTCTTAACGGTGAGATCTTATGCAGAAATTAGGTGTTTATGTTTCAGTTGCCTTTATTATAGGTGTGTTGGTTGGTGCAGTTATAGGTTGGGCTATAACATCAATGACTCCCACAGTCCCTATGGAAGAATATGAGAAACTTAAAAGCGAATATGAGAAGTTGAAAGCTCAACCACCAACTTTCAGTAAGGAGTTTATTGCTGAACAGTTAAGGAAGGAGGGTAAATTAGTTATATGGTTCCCTGCTGGAGTTAACATGAGAAAGTACTTTATGGACAAGGTAATTCCGGCATATAAAAAGTGGGTTAAGGAGAAATATGGAGTCGATATCGAAGTTGAGTTCCTTCCGGCAACTGGAGGTACTAAACCACTCTACGAGAAGTTTAAGGCATATGTTGAGGCAGGGAAACTAGGTACTAAAACATTCGATATAGACCTTGCAAAGGTAGGTCCTGACTGGTATACTTACGATATGGTTAAGAAGGGATGGTTACTACCTATACTACCTGACTATGCGCAAGTAATACCTAATGCGTTAAAGGCTAATCAACCAGGGTTATTCGCTTTTAGCTATGAAGGCAAGGTTTACGCGATTCCACTATATAGACCGACTATATCCATATTCTACAATAAGGATATGGTTAAGAATCCACCAACGTCATTTGAAGAGTTAAAGGAATGGATAAAGGCTAATCCGAAGAAGTTCAGTTATGTTGACCCAAGAACAGGCTATACATCGTCAGGTGCGATGTTCTTAGTGGCGGTAATGCATGCCTATGGCAATGTCAATGATCCTACTACTTGGAGTAAAGGCTGGGAGTGGCTTAGGGAAATCGAACCCTATTGCGCAGAGCATCCAAGATCTGATGAGTTACTACTGGAGGGACTACGTAGAGGAGACTTATGGATGATAGTATTCTGGAATGACTGGGGTATATACGCTATTGAAACTTTGAATCTAGATTTCGTTGGATACTTCATGCCGAAGGAAGGAATGCCCATAAGAAGTACACCATTAGCAATACCTGTTGATGCTGCTCATCCATTTGCGGCTCTAACATTTATAGACTTTATACTATCTGATGAGGCTCAGCTAGACTTTGCCCTAACAATGCATCAAATACCTGGTTCTGATAGCCCAGATCTCTGGAAGCAAATACCGCCAAACGCTTTCGGCTACACCATAGACTACATCAGTACCCATACATTCCCTGCATATACAGACTGGTCTAACATTGAAAACATAGATCACATGGTTAAAGATTGGGAAAAGGAGGTTCTAGGAGGTTAAAGTATAGAATGCCCAGTAACTTCCCCCAAAATCTAAAGCTTTTTTTACTAAATCTATTCCTCAAACTGAGATTTACGTATGGGAGATTCCTTGCATATGTGTCAATGATTCCTGCATTCGCTCTCTTCATAGCATTTGCCTTCATACCCATGGTCTACTCGTTTATTGGGAGTTTCCAAGCACCTCAAGGTGCGCTTTACTGGTATGGGTATGTCTTCTCGAACCCTAGATTAATACGTGATCTCCTCTTTACAATAGCTGTGGGGTTTGCGGCAGCGACAATATCATTCTTTATATCGATACCTGCAGCTTTAATATTAAGGAAGAACTTCCGTGGAAAGACACTAGTCCACGCAATACTCATGTTCCCCCTAGTGGTACCTGAGTTAATTGCTGGATACTCTATATGGTTAACTCTAATGCCTAGAGGACTTCTATATAGTCTAGCAAACTACATACTTCCTTGGATCACATTACCCGAACTATCTGACGAGATTAAATTAATAATAGCTTGTACCTGGAAATACTTTCCAATAATGACCCTACTTACTGCTGCAGGTTGGGAGGGTATAGATCCTGATTTAGAGGCTGCTGCACGTACTCTTGGAGCATCACCAATAACAACATTCTTTAAAGTAACACTACCGTTACTGATACCCTCATTGATATCAGGTTATGTACTAGTTGTACTAAGAGCGGCAGGGCAGTTCTCCATCACACTAGTTATTGGAGGTGCTAGACTAACAACAATACCTATTGATGTATGGTACCAGTATAACCTAATGAATTTAAACCTTGCATATACGTTAGCAGTAATTTTAACATCAGTCATGGTGACTCTAGTAATAATATTTACAAAAGTTCTTAGGAGGTTATATCATGCCCCATAAGCAATATAAGCATAGAGTGGATAAATGGAGATATGTCTACAGATTAGGAGCATTTGCTCTAAAGATTTTCATAATAGGTTTAGCTATATTCATACTCCTTCCCATCATAGTATTAGCTCTCTACTCTGTAAGTGCTGAATGGAACTACCCTAACATACTTCCTCAAGCATATACACTAGAATGGTACGAATACCTATTTAAGTATGAGGAAGGACTTTCATCATTAATTCTAAGCTTGGAAGTAGCCATATTAAGTACCCTGATAGCTGTATCCGTTAGTTTACCAGTAGGATACATACTAAGTAGGTGGAGAATTAAAGGTAGAAGCATTATTGAATCACTATTTTTAACAAGATTAGTTATCCCTGTTATAGTAATAGCTGTTGGATGTGCAACTATATTCATGCGTATAGGACTCCACGATTCATTCCTAGGTATACTCTTAGCCCACGTAGCTAATGGACTTCCCTTCACCATATGGACTTTAGAGGCAGCATTTGAATCTCTAGATCCTGATTTAGAGGCTGCTGCACGTACTCTTGGAGCATCACCAATAACAACATTCTTTAGAATAACTTTACCATTAGCCGCTCCAGGAATAATCGCTGGTAGTATATTTATGTTTCTATATTCTCTCGATGAATTCACAATAACGTTCCTTATTAGTGGAGTACGCTATAAGACATTACCATTAAGACTTTACTCAGTACTTGAGTATGGCTATATAGAGCCTGCAGCAGCTACCTCAATAATTTTACTAATACCCTCAATAATCTACTTAATACTCGTTATTAGATTTATGAAACCAGAGGTAATGCAGGCAGGTTTTGGTAGAATATAAGTTAACTTCAAGGATTAGAAACGTAGGTTCATTAAGTACCTTAACCTTACTTAGTGAATAAAGTAACTGTCAATATAAGCTTATGGAGCGGTGTTCTATGGTAAATAAAGCAAGTCTAACATAAAATAACACAATTAAATTATCAGTTAAATTCTTCATTACTGTCATAAAATATTTACTGAATGGACTAGGTAATTAGTTATCGTATCCTATTCTTAAGATGTAGATTTGGGATAGTCTGTAGAATATGGATGTTAGCTGTAGGGCTGTAAGGAATAGTAATAGCCCTAGAAATAGTAATGTATTGAATTGAAGCGTTGCAAGTGCGATGAATAGAGTGAACAGCCTGATGTCCCTACCCGAAGGTATATTCCTAATAGTTCAGGGTTCTGCCCTTAAAGTAGTCTTGCTTGTAGCGGCTACGTAGCTACCCATGATGGAGGAGAATAGGATGGCACCACTAAGTAGTATTGCTTGGGGAGGGGATAGTATACGTAGTAGGTGTATTGATGTGGAGACGATTATCGAGGTATCAACGAATCTATCTGTTAGAGAGTCTAGGAAAGCACCAAACCTACTAGTCCTACCCGTTAAACGAGCTACCTCATCATCAACACCATCAAAAATACTTACTAACTGCACCAACACCCCCCAATTAAGGGGTTAAAAGGTATAATGATAGCGGTCAGTAAGCCTAGGAAAGCATTTAGTATAGTTATTTTGTTAGGGGAAAGTATTATGCCGTGACTTATTAAAAACATGTTATCCGGATACTCACCCTCCTATTGATATATCTAGAGATAGGTCCGTCAGTAGGTTTAACTAACATCCTATATGCTTCTCGAGAGTTACAAGTGATCCTCATCATAGCCCCCTCAGACCATGCTAAGAAGGGCTCTTAAGACCAGCAAATGAATGATTAGCTTTCAGTTCTTCCTGATTTGGGGATGTAGAATAAAAATAGTTAAGTAGTGTTAACATAGGTTAACATTTATTCCTTCTTCTCCTTCTCTTCTTTCTTCTTTTTCTCCTCCTTCTTGACTTTCTTCTTTGTCATTTTAACCACCTTTTTGATTTGTGTCCGTGATTATACAGTCTCTGTTAAGAATTAAACATTGGTAAAATCAGGTAATGTTACTCTACGTGAGTGTGTTCTAATGGTTGTAGCTTTATGTATTAATACTTTTTACGCGTAAAGCTTAAATTCTCTCATTATCTTCATGTCACAGGCTAACATGTTTCTTCGGTGGTTTAATGAGTGAGGCGTATGATGTAGAAGAGGCTAAGAATCCTAAGCGTTTATTATTGGATATGTTGAGGATACTAACGTATTTCTACTCTTTTAGGCAGTTGGAGAAGAAGCTTGGATTCCCAATGCAGACCCTATGGAAGTACCACACCCTTCGTACTGTACCGGAAAAAGGAGACAGCAATTAAGATATTGAAGCGAATACAGGAGAGCAGAATAGTTGAGGAGATAATTTCCGAGCTAGCACATAGTGTGAGTGATATCTATGAACTACTGAATAATATCGGGATACTTGAGTTAGCATCCTTTAATGCTATAGAATTAGTTAAGCAATACAAGATAAATACAGTGATTTCAGCACCTGATTCGTACTCAGCAGCTTTAGCGGCATTGATTTCTTCGAAGACTCGGATATCGATGTGCGTAACCGATAGATTGTATACGACATCAAATAGTGTATGCACTGCGATAAGAGCGGAAAACAATATCTGCATACCACTATGCGTTAAGCGTGAATGTGTAAGTCGGAAAGCTAGAATTATGTTTGTGGAGTCAAAACATGTTAAAGGCTCGATACGGGAAGTGAATAACTTCCTCAATAAACACGGGGCGAGAGTACATGTTATGTATATCATATACGGCAATAAAGAACAGGTTAGTGATGAGATTGAACAAATTCATGGAGAAAAACCCATTGTAAAAATACTGATCGGATCAATCAGTAGGAAGCCTTCACGCTCATAAACAATTGATCAGTATTTCCGCAATCATTATTATCACTACATGTTTTTACCCTCAACAGTAGTTACTAATGTGATTGTTCGTTCATATAGGTTTACACTTCTTTATTACCCCTAATACCTGAATAAACTACTTAGGTTGAGAGGTTAGGTAGGGAGAAGTACTTTAAAGAGGAACTACGAACTATTGAGCCTTCAAGGAAGGGTATTGCAGAGTTATTGGAGGCTACGGCTGATACCGCTTATCAAGGTAGAGCATTGGGGGAGGCCTACCGTGTTTTGAAGAGAATGATTCGTGACCCCAGTAACGTGATCTTTCTCGGTCTTGCCGGTTCTATGAGTACTGCTGGTATGTGGAAGTTAATTAAGTGGATGGTTGAGAATAGGATTGTTGATGTAGTTGTCTCAACAGGTGCTAACATATCTGAGGATATCTATGAAGCTATGGGATATAAATACTATAAGGGGTCACCATACGTGGATGACGCTGAACTACTCAAGTACAAGATCGATAGATTCTATGATGTATTCGCTGATGAACTAAATTATAGGAGGATGGAGAACCTAATAGCGGAATTCATAGAAACTCTTAAGCCCGGTTCTCAGCTCTCAACTATGGAGTTTCTATACCTTTTCGGGAGGTATCTTAGTGGGAAGGGGATTGACTCCATAGTATCAGCTGCCTATCGTAGTGGGGTCCCAGTATTCTCTCCAGCACTTATTGATAGTGGGTACGGTATAGCTGCTATTCTAGCTAAGCGTAGAGGGTACGGCGTAGTTCTTGACATGGTTAAGGATTTTGAACAATTAGTTGAGATAGGGCGTAGAGCTGAGAAGATCTCAGCAATCTATATTGGGGGAGGCGTTCCTAAGGATTACGTTAACCTCATCACAGTAATGCAGACACTCCTAGCTGAGGAAGAGGGGATTCACGATTACTATAAAGGGTTCAGCTACATCATACAGATAACAACTGACGCTCCACATTGGGGAGGATTATCTGGAGCAACTCTTGAGGAGGCTGTTAGCTGGGGTAAGGTAAGGGCTGACGCTGATAAGAAGGTAGTATACGCTGACGCCACCATAGCATTACCACTCCTAATCCATGGATTAATAGATGAGGGTGTTAAGAGGGTGAACCCACCTGATCTTTCATGGATATTTCCTAAAAAGCATGAAGGAGGGTGAGAGGGATGGGTGAAGAGAAGGGGGTAATTGTAGGTAAGCACGTATATGGTAGCCTCTACGGTATTCCAGAGGAAATAGCTTCGAATGAGGAATACCTTGTTAATGTGGTTAAGAGAGCTTCAGAATTAGCAAACATGACCCTACTGGAGGTTAAGTCCTGGAGGCTTGGTGGGGAGAAGGGTGGGGTATCCGTAATAGCGTTAGTAGTTGAAAGCCATATAGCCATACATACATGGGTAAACTATAGGTACGCGACAGTAGACGTCTATACCTGCGGAGAGAAGAGTGATCCCTGGAGAGCCTTCAACTATATAGTAGAGAAGCTAAGACCTAAAACATATACCGTAAACTATGCAGATAGAACACAACTAAAAACATAGCGTTTTTCTGTCTAGATGCGATATACCACAAAACGATTATAATCTGGAAAACTTTAAACTATAAATCTAGCTCACCGTTTTCTAGAGAGTAACACGATAGCTATGATAGCTATTACGACTGCTATACCCAAGATCATTACTATAGGCAACATACTGTTAGTCATGAATGGATGTGCTGTATACGTTACTGGAGCTTCTTCTGGGACTACCTCCGGGTTAAAAGATACTGAACAACCTACTTTCTTTATAAGCACTGCACCCTCGACTTCCGCATACGGTACCCAATTACCTACTTTAACATTATACACTAATCTAGAGTTCCAACCAGCATAACCTAGAACAGCACTATCCATGATCTCAGCTATATCACCATCACTAAGGTGTTTCACAACACCTATATCTCTAAGCCATCGAAGTTCGTACTCCAGAACATTCTTAATAGTCTCTTCATTCACGATAGGTTTCTGCTTCACTTCAACTAGTTTCATACATGGTATATTATCGATAGGTCTAGCACCAAAAGCTTTTACAAGTAACTCATTAACTACTTCAACAACATCATTAGTCTTATTCTCTGGAACCACAGTAATCCTAGTCTCATTCTTAATCCAAACAATACTCACTTCAATCCTATAACTAATAACATCCCTCACCATTACAGCTCTAACATATCTGTCTCCTATGACGGGGTTCTCGCCGTACTTCCACCCTAATTTGCAGGCTCTATCAAGAGCTTCAACAACACTTTCTCTAGACGTATTAGGTATGATCAGGTATAGCCTACAGGATAACCTCTCTATCCTCTCCTTAATAACCCTAGACTCAACCCTAATAGCTATGTACTTCTCTCCCTCATTCGGGTGTAGACTCTGTAGGGATACTATGACAACGACATACTTACTTAGATGGGATCTATAGAGATAGATGTCGTCAGAAAGCTTTACAACGTTATCAAGGTTAGCTAGCTTGACTATATTATATTTTATACCGGGTTTATTCAATAGAACCTCTATAGAGTACTTATCCATGGGGTCAAAACAAGCACTAACCACGATACCCGTAATAGCTACTAAAAATAGTGGAAGACTCAATATTATTGTGCGTAAATACCTCATAAACTTAACACTCAATAGATTTAAGGTATAGTTAGGTAATAAGTCTAGATATTCGAACAGTACTTATCGAAATGTTTGACTAAGAAGGAGAGGAAACCGTAACACGTGCGGGAGCACTTAGCTGGAAAAGACTAATTGCTCTGGAAGACTTTAAATTAACCATGTTGAAGGATTATCAAGACTCGGAAGAGCTAGTTAAGATGATTAAGCTTTACAGGCAGTACCAAACGATGCGCAAATAGTGCTAGCTTGCAAACATAACGACATAAAAACAATAGCATCATTTGACGAAGACTTTAAGCGAGTTCCATGACTTAAAGCAATTCCTTAACCTTGGTGTAGGAGACTACCGACTAGGTTATTTCAAATTCATCGTAGAAGAGAAAGTTTTACATGGCGTATATTCATGTGGCGGGCCCGCGGGGATTTGAACCCCGGACCTCCGGCTCCGCAGGCCGGCGCCCTATCCAGGCTAGGCCACGGGCCCTTCAATAAATTATGTTGTTATTGGGGGTTAAGTTATTACTTCAGCTGTTTTATTGCTATTACGTACTCCTCACCTTGTATGTCCCATATCTTAATAAGTGCTCCCTCAACCTTTAACTCCTTAGTGTTCACTATCCTTATCTCCTTAGCTCTAACCTCACCAGCTATGTAGTCTATCTCATCTTTAACGTAATCCTTGTGAGCTTCAGGAACATACATTACCACCTCTATGTATGCATTCATCGGTAGGTTAAGCTCTTTCCTCATAGTTTGTATCCTCCTGACTATATCCCTAGCTAGCCCCTTCGCTATCTCCTCCTTACTAAGTCTCGTATCAATAACTAAGCTACCCCATCGAGCCTCCTGAACAGCGTAACCCGATGCATAGAGAGGTATTATCTTAACGTCTTCAGCGCCTAACTTGATAGTTGTGCCACCAATCCTTACCTCATGAGACCCTTTACTCAAGATGTCTTTAGCTACATCATCACCCCTACTACTTAAGTACTCAACTATCATCTTCGTTAACCTCTTGTACTTAGGACCTAGTGCTGAGTAATTAGGTTCAACCTTATACCTTATTAACTCTTTAACCTCACCTGGAGCCTTTATCTCTATATCCTTACAGTTAAGTATGTTTAGTAATAGGTCTCTATACTTATTAACTACCCTTATGATTGACTCATCACCACTATATATTATCACCTTCTTAACTGGCTGTCTCAATTTTAACTTAGCCTTCATTCTAGCAGCAGCTGAAACCTCGAACAATTTCCTAACAATATCCATTTCTCCTTCTAAGGATTCATCGATGAATTCTCTCCTAGCCTTAGGCCACTCAAGTAGATGTATAGATATTGGTGCATTAGGTTCTGCAGGTCTTATGAATTCCTGATAAAGCTTCTCGGTAAGGAATGGTGTGAATGGTGACATCATTATGAGCCAATTCTTTAGTATGTAATATAGCGTAGCATATACTGCAAGCTTATCAGGAGTATTCTCCTCAACCCAAACTCTAGGTCTAACAATCCTAACATACCAGTGACTTACATCCTCAACTATAAACTCCCTCAAAGCTCTAGCAGCATCGTGAACTCTATACTCGTCCATCGCCTTAGTGACTTTCTCTATTAATGAATTTAATCTGGATAATATCCACCTATCCTCAACTCTTAAGTACTTCACATACTTCTCTAAATCATCCCTTACTGGATCATAATTATCTAAGTTCATGTATGTAGAAGCAAATACGAATACGTTCCAAGCTACTGATAAGTCTCTCTTGACTTCACTTAACCCTTTCCACGAGAACTTTAGGTCCTCCCAGACAGTATTTTGGAGAACCCAGAATCTAAAGACATCACGACCTACCTTACTTAATACTTCGTCAAGACCTACATAATTACCTAGGCTCTTATGCATTTCCCTGCCTTGTTCATCAAGTGCAAAACCATGTACGAGAACCACTCTATAAGGTACTTTATTAAATCCTAAGACACCAGCTCGTAATAAACTAAAGAACCACCCTCTTGTTTGGTCATGACCCTCAGTTATGAAATCAACTACTACATCACCACTGAGTCTTGACGGGTGTGCCCTACTAGCATAGAATGCTATACCACTATCAAACCATACATCAATTACATCCTTAACCCTCCTCATGGGTTTACCACAGAAAGGACACTTAAACATTACTTCATCAATCCACGGTCTATGAAGTTCCTTAGGCTTCTTACCGCCGTACTTAATCAGCTCATCAACACTGCCAATAACTACTTTATGTCCTTGAGGACATACCCATATAGGTAATGGAGTACCCCAATACCTTTGCCTACTAAGTACCCAATCCTGTAGGTTATCTAACATTACCATGATTCTGTCAAGGGCCCACTCAGGAATCCACCTAGCTTTTTTAACTTCATTAATTAACCTATCCTTTAATTTTGTTATCTTAAGAACCCACTGCTCAGTGGCTCTAAGAACTATAGGTGTTTTACATCGCCAACATACTGGATACCTATGCTTTATTGTTGACTCGTGAAATAACGCATTACGCTTTTTGAGATCGTTAATTATTACTTTATTTGCTTCCCTAACATATAAGCCCTTGTATTTACCCGCATCACTCGTGAATATACCTTCATCATCTACTGGTGAAGCAATCTCTTCAATACCTAGTTTACGTGCTACAGTGAAGTCCTCAAATCCGTGACCTGGTGCTGCATGAACTAATCCTGTTCCTTCATGAAATACTACGAACTCGGGAGCCATGACAACCTTATGATACTTAGAGAGATTCTCCTGAACCTTAACGCAATCCTTAAGTGGATGCTCATACTCTAAGCCTTCAATACTTGAGCCTTTGAACTCATCCACTACCTGATATTCAGTAATGCCTGCCTCAGCCATAACCTCCTTAACTCTCTCCTTTGCTATCACATATATCTCATTACCTACTCTAACACGCACATAGGTTGCATCAGGATGCGCCATAACGAATGTGTTTGCTGGTAATGTCCATGGTGTGGTAGTCCATATGAGTAAGTACTCATTATTCTTACCCTTTATTGGGAACTTTACATATATTGACGGATCTGTTATTTCTTCATACTCAACCTCATACTCAGCTAAAGTTGTTGAACATCTAGGACACCAATAAACAACCCTCTTCTCCCTAACAAGTAAGCCCATATCTGATGCTCTCTTTATTAGCCACCAAGCAGATTCTATGTATTCATCATTCATGGTTAAGTAAGGATTCCTCCAATCCATAAAGACTCCTAGATCTTTAAACCACTTAGTTAACGACTCTATATTCTTACTGACCATCTCCTTACACAGATTTATGAACTTCTCAACACCGATCCTTGTCTCAATTTCTCTCTTACTTCTAATACCTAAACTCTTCTCTATATTAACCTCGATAGGTAATCCATGACAATCGTAGCCTGGCTGATCATGGACGTTAAAACCGCGTAACCTTTTATATCTTAGTATGACATCCTTGAGTGCCTTATTCCATGCTGTACCTATATGGGGTATATCACTAGAAGGATAAGGTGGGCCGTCAATGAACAAGAATTTCTTGTTACTCTTCCTTGATTTAAGTTTGACCTTCTCATATATACCATACTCTTCCCAGAATTTCTTAACTTCGTCCTCAACTTTGTGAGGATCGTACTGACCTTCTACCTTACCAACTCTTACCACTACCCAATCCCTCTACGAAGCTTTAATGGAGGTCAAATATATATCTTTAAGACAAATAGTTCATTAAACATGTTAATTCATTAAATAAAATGTATTATTATTTTAATCTTAATATGATGTTTATCTATACTTACTCCACGCTTTATATGCTGCCTCAACCATACCTCTAATTACTTTCTCTGGATCTTTAGCCTTCATTATCGCTGAAGCAACAAGTACGCCTGATGTACCAAGTCTTATTGCTGCCTCTACATCGTCAGGTGACGATATTCCGGCTCCTGTAAGTATTATTACTTCTTTGTTGACATTACGTATTAAGTTAACTGAGTTTGTCACTACCTCCGGTTTAGCTTTGGATACGGCGATGCCCGTACCTATAAGTTCTGGTGGTTCAACTGCTATGATATCAGGTCTTAATAAGGCAACTGCAGCACCTGTCTCGGGTACATCAGCGCAAACTAACGATATCATATTTAACTCTTTAGCCTTAACTACTAGTTTATTAATTTCATCAAGTCTTAACCTATGTTCACTATGGTTTATCAGAACACCGTCAGCCCCCGCGTCCTTAATTATTTCCAAAGGTAACCATCCTGTCCTAGCACCTAAGTCGTAAGGATCTGCATGTTGGGCAAAAACCTTCACCTCAATCTCATTCTTGAGTGTTCTAATTTCCGTGGCTGGTGGTGCGATAACTACTTCGACATTACCCTTAAACTCCTTAAAGATTTTATCAGCAAGTTTAGCGATTTCTAAACCTTTACGTCCATATGACGTGGGGTAAGCTTTAAAGTTTATCACCACTATAGGCTCATGCATCATCTTACCGCATTTAAGAACGATGTAACACTATAAATTTTTATTGCCAATCAGCCGCAGGGAATACGCTCATTAATCACCCGATGCGGTTTTCATCATCATTTAGGCTAATGTAGCAGGAAGTATAAGCTTTATTCAATAATTTTAACGAGTCCGAGAATTTCTAGGGCCAATGCTTTAATTACATCTATGGGAACTACGCTACCCTTGATATATTTCTTACCATTAATTTCAAAATCATCAATTACCCTTACATAAACATTACCGTCACTATCAACATGACCTTTAAAACTTAACCTATAGAACCTTATTAAAGCATTAATAAACTTCTGAAGAGCCTTAGCATCAAAACTACGTGAATTCCCCTCTAACCCTACCTCAATAAATTTCTGTATCCTGACTCTAGCTAGAGAGTCTAAAATATCGTTAATCAGTTTATTAAAGTCTTCACAAACCCTAAGCTCAAGCCTACTTAGACACCACCAAAAACTTTCAGTAATGTACTTAATGATTGAATCTAAGACGTCAGGCCCTATCTCTACAGGTTGATCACTTAATAGTTCCTTTCTTATTATTTCCTTGAGCACAATATCACCTATTACTAAATTTACATGTGTATTATGACTAATATATTCATTACTTGATCTCACATCGGGATGCTATAGTATCTTAAGTATCGAGGCTGCTTTATTTAATGCTAAAAATACAGCAAATGGAAGCGGTACTTTATTTAATGATTCATGATCATCTATTCTTATGACTTCACCTAGGAACTCTATCTCTCTTGGCAATTTCTCATGTATTTTTACAATAGCATACTCACCATTAAATGGCGATAACGTCATATCATACTTAAAGCTTATGAGCGAACTCTCACTAGTTATTATGAGTGCAGGTAGTCCCATCTTACCATTCAATGAGCCAGGTATTCTTATGAGTCTTGATATGTCCTGGGTTACCTGCTCGTCTATCTCAACTCTTAACTTGCTAATTGTCTCCTCATTAATCTCATTCTCATGTTTTAATCTCCTTAACCAACCTCCATCAACATAACTTAAATCAAGCCTTATTCTTTTACTCCTTGGTAAGATCCTATTAATATCTAAACCTATACCCTTTATGTAATCAACTATTTCCCTTCTATGGTGCGGCTCTAGTAGTAACCACTCTTTATTCTTTGGCCTAACAATTGTGTGGAATCCTCTATTACCACTAAATTGAATTCTGATTTCATCATTCGAGAATCCGAACTCATATTTAAGTATGTCTATGAGTCTTAATTCATGCTCCTTAGCTAATTCTATACATTGAGGTTTAACTAAATTTAAACTCTTATTTTTGATACTTAATTCAATAACTTCACATCCCTCTATATGGTCTGAATCTATATCAAAGACTAATTCACTACCTAACCACCCCTTATCTTCCATTCTATCAGCTGCGGGATCCCTGTAAAGTGCTGACGAGTAATAAGCTTGTCTTGGGGTATTCCTTATAAGGTAATTCCTTAGTAATGCTAAACTTTGAAAATTCATGTGTCTTACGTATACAGCCTCCTCATATGTTTGAAAGGCAAACTCTCTTAACGTAAAGTCCTCGGGTAACCATAGCTCAGCATTGCTGTAGTATTTACTTAGAAGCTTTTTAAGTATATCCATTCACTCAACCCTAGGCGCTATATAGTAGTTAGCTTTAGCACTCTGTATGTAATTTAATTCCAAATAACAGGGCATATCACTATCAACTCTAATGGTAACTGATTCAGCAAGCTTTATTGGTTGTTTCATGTAACTCAAATACTCCATACCATAAGTACTTGAAAATCCGGGATTCTCAACTACTGCCTCATCAAGCGTTCCTTTATCTAAACTCAACACTATTTCAGCTTCCCCTAAATCACTGACTGATTTGAGCCTCAATTCCTTCTCATTACCTTCAACCTTTAGAACCTCCCCTACATCCTCTATAGAGTTTATTGCTTCGTATAACACCGCACCACCTGCCTTATACGCATTCTTGTATTCGATACTTAATTCAGGTATCTCCTCAGCAGCACCTACTTGAAGTGGTAACGTAAAGTATCTTGGCACACCCCTTCTTTCAAATATGAATGTTATACTTGATTCAGTCCAATCTATACCTATCTTATCATCCTTCTCAGCAGTTCTCATGATCTTACTGACATCCTCAATATTTAATGTCATCTTAACCTCCTTATCAACATTAAATTCGTCAAATCCCTCTCTAGGTATTATGAACTCTATAAGAGCTGTTCTAGATGGGTCTATAGCTCTAAACTTTAAACCATCATTATTTATCTCCAATACTCCCATCTCAACAAATTTCCCTGCGGCAGCCATCAAGTACCTCCATATCCTAGCATCCGCGAATAGAAGCTTCAATATATCACCGTTTAGAAGTTATTATTTTCAAGTTAATATTAATTGCTATTATAGGGTGCTAGGACTTTATCACTAACACCTTAAAAGTACTCTTGGGGTCTACATTTAAATCATTCATATTCACGCCAGACATGACCGCACTTCGTACATTTATATATTCTTGTGGGAGGCTCATCAGCTCTTCTAGTCTGCAATATTACGTAGTAAGCTTCATCATTACCGCATTTAGGACACTTTACCCCCCTAGTTTTGGGTACACCCTTAAACATATCTTCAGTATCGATCACAAAAGTCCTTTCAGTTTCCTTATGGATTATCTTCTTACTTAATATCCTAGTACGTACAGGGTTTTCTTTAGTATAGCCACATTTAGGACACACTAGTACTACTCTCCCTTCCTTCCTCCTAGGGATCATCATATTGCCACACTTAGGACAGAATTCCACCATGGCTTATCACCTTCACCGCACTAGTAGCCAAGGGAATTATCAGTTATGAGAGGTTATTAAGTTAACTAACTCGTCCATTATTGCATTAAGAATATGCACCGTATTCTCTATTACATATTTAACTCTATGATCGCCTAGCATCTTTAGCACTTCACTACTCCTTGAGGGATCATCCATATCTATAACGAACCTTACCTCACTTAGTAAAGGATCCTTAGATAATAGCTTAATCGCCTCTTCCTTACTAAGTAATTTAAGCATTACGTGTTCTATACCCATTACTCCTCTGATTATTGCAAATAATGTTAATTTTACTTGACCCACATCCCTACTAGCTACGAAAAGAATTCTGGTCTCGCGTTTAACTCTATCTAAATTTCCATTCATTACTCCTTTACTCCTAAACTGTTCTTAATTTTTTCTAGCAATTCCTCAGTCAAAACTTTAGTGCTTTTTAATACTTCAATAACTACTTCAATGGGATCTTTACTACCATCAGTAATTATCCTGACTATTGGTTGACCATCGAGGGGGTGTTCGATAGTGTATGCAGCAAGTTCAACATTAGGATGTTTTAAAGCCATCTTAGCAACAAGGTTTCCTAACGTATGATCTTCACCTAGTATTTTGAATACAAATTCTCTATCAGTTTTCTTCCTCACCTCTAACTCCATACGATTCCCTAGAACTTGATATTAATCTCCTTAATAAGCTCCTCCATTCCTTTGTAACAAGTACTCTATGGCCGTTAACTCTTAAAGCACCACTCTCCTCCAAGGCCTTTAGAGCATCCTTAGCATTCATCGATGTAAGGTAGGCATATGCTGTTATCAGAGCTTTAGCTGTTATTGAAGCTCTCGGCTTATACATCACAAGTTCTTCAAGCTTTTGCGAGAGAGTTTTAGCGACATCAATGACTATGTCCGAAGGGGCATTACTGATTAAGGTACCTCCCTTAATTTCTGCTTCATATCCCAAATGTTTCAATACCTCAACTAATGCATCACTCACGAAAGGTTTTCCTATAATCCTCATTAATGTCTGTATTTCAATACTGCCTGAACTCTTGCTCCATGCCTTAATCTTCATCCACTCCCTATACGCTTTCATGATAACTCTCTTGGTGGTAACCACCTCTATCTTAGGGCCGCTAACCTCTATGATAACTGATCCATTGCTAACTTCATATATTAACGACTTAGCCTTCACACCTCTATAGTTCATTATGTACTCAGCTAGCTCTAGACATTCATCCCTTCCTTCACATTTAAGACTAACTCTTACTTTATCCAAGGTATTAAACCCTTCAATTTACCGTAGTCAGCACTTACCTTTCTTCTCTCAGAATTACCGCATGCCGGACATTTAAGTAAATCTCCACTTTCGAATTTTAATAATGAGCCGCACCTTCCACAAAATGCTAGTACAACACCAAGTTTAGGGTCTTTAATAGATATATTGTAGGGTATTGAATCATTTAAAACTTTAGCTTTAACTATGTCACCCATTCTTAATACTTCAAATAGGTCTTTAATGAACTTATCAGTAACTTGAGATATATGAAGTATTGCAGTAAATGATGTATGGTACTTGATACCACTGACATCAGATACTAATCTAACAATAGCGTACTCCTCCCTTATCAATACTATAATGCCGTAAACGATGGAACCTCTTCTTGGAAGTATAGGTTCTCTTATTCTAGGTTTTACATTAATCACCCTGGTATTTAAGTCGGCTATGGTACTACCTACTAATGCTGCCCTGACTACTCCATTATATTCATAGGTACCTGGACCTGGCAAGAACTCCTCAATAACACATAAAGCATCACCAGGGACTACACCTCTATTTGTTAATTCCTTAATCCTATTACTCAAGTTCCAACACCTTACATACTACGTCTAAATCTTATAATTACTGTTTTAACATAATATACTCTCCTTCTATGCTTAGGCAAGAACCATCTTATGGGAAAGTTATACTCAGATATGATTTCATAGGTAAACCTCATTTCACTACTTAACTTATCAATTAATTTAATGAAGCCCTCACTGAGTTTATGAATTGAATAGACAGTATCACATATGCTTAAGGCTGTCTTGAGGAAGTCTATGTCAGCACCTCTTGAATGAATACCGAAAGGAGGATTCATCACTACAGTACAGTCATGAAGTCTCCTAATAGGGTTATACCCTCTCACATCAGCTAATATGAAATGCATTATCGTGTTAACTCCTATTTTCTTCGACACACTAAATGCGATATTTAGGGCTTCGTTATCTACATCAATACAAATACTAGTTAGTGCACCAAGAAGGACTGCACCAATAGCGAATCTACCGGTACCGCATCCTAAATCAATAACTCTCTTACCCTCTATATCACCTCTTAGGTAAGCATCCCATAGAATATTAGCTACTATATTAGAGGGTGTTATATACTGTTCGAGCTCCTCCTTAGGATTAACGTAATTAGGTATGGATTCTATCACTATTTCTAAGTCCTTCTTCTTTCTTATATTAATCAACTTTGACTACCATGGGTATGTGTAATCATTTCTTGCTCCCAATACGTATAACGCCTCACCCGGTGTTAGTACAGGCTTCTCATAGCCTGATAAGTCCTCTATTGCAAGTCTAGGGCATGATGAAATAACTATAGTATCTATTAACTTATTATCTAAGTTCCTTAACGTATCTAACGTTACGTATCGTGAGTAAGCTATGTAGTACCTCAAACCCTTAGCTTTTAGGTGCCTCTTAAGCTCCTCTATTATATATGGTCTATACTGACCAGAAAAGCCAGCTATTAAAAGCCATGTCTTAGATTCTTCAGCCTTCCTTAATTTCCATAATCTAATCTTAAGTATTTTCCTGACGTCTATGGTTACATCCCTAACAACGTTTGAGTATGGATCTAAGATAAACACACTCCTTGATGCATTCACATGTAATCCAGCACCAATAGCGTGGAATAAACCTCCTGCTACAATTACTAATGCATCAATACTATCTAAGTACTTAGCTATGTTGGCAAACCAACAGCCAGTTATTACTAATGGCTTACCCACAATATGTATCCCTTTACTTCTTAAGTATAATAATATATAATCGGTGATATTCTTATGTTGCTGGACAGTAAGTAACATGACATTTCTTAGACTTCTACGTTCAAGAATGTTTGTAAGTCTCTCGAGTAATTCGTTGGGCACTTTTACTTTACTAAACAAATCTATAAAAACTACATTAGATGGTGTCTTCCAGTACGGATAAGGTTCGTGACCTAAGTGAAGAATTAGGTCATACCTACCCACTAAATCTTCATCAATTATGCATGAACCATATAGGGGGTTAGCATCTATATCTATTGCAATAGAGCTACTACCTAATTTCTTAAGTATTTCATCAATTATTTCATACGAAAATCTCTTAACACCATTTGGTAATTGCAGGAGTACCTTCTTAGCTTTACGATTACGTATCTCATTAACTATCTTATTTAAATCATACTCATAGAAATCAGTAATTCTCATGTCTTTCAATTTAAAGATTAATTTAGCTTAAGTAGCCCTATTTTAACTCTGTAACCTTTAACGTCCATCTAATTCCCAACTTGCTAGCGAATCTTCTTAAAGCTTCCTTAACGTGTTCAAAGGCAGCTTTACTGGCTCTAACCTCAGCTATTACGCTACCCATCTTCACTCTAGCTGCTGTACCTATGGGTTTTCCAAATGCTTGTCTCATACCTTCCTGTAATCTGTCAGCTCCAGCGAATGCCATCATCTTATTCTCTCTTAGTACATGATGGGGATATTGTCTGACTATGAATAAGTATTTATCCTCTCCAACATATTTGCTTAAGTACTTATGAGCCATAACTCTACCAGCCTCTAATGCATTATGTCTTATTTGAGCATTTTCAAGAGATACTAATTCAACTTTGATCTCGTAATTACCGTGTGGATTACCCATTACGAACTTAGTTATCTTTGGTGGTGGCACACCATCAATATACTCCTTTCTAGTGTATGGTGGTTTCTTTAACTCCTTATAGCACCTAGCAGGTCTTAAGGGCATACTCTCTACACCTAGGCTGTAGTGTTTACTGAGTAATTTAAGGGTTATGCTTGCTCCTTTCCTTTAGCCTCAACTATCATGTACCTTAACTTCTTAAACAACTTATAGATTACACTACATTCATCTCTTCTAAGCGATGCCCTCTTGAGTACGTGTTTTAATGCTACATAGGCTGATGGTAATTCTAAGGTTCTTGTTATGTCCTCAATAAACTTTAAGATCACGTCAACAATGCCTTGATCGCATTCTTCACCATAAACTAATTCGGTAGGAATGCTATCCCTAAGTACTTCATACAGGAAGATAGCGACTGCGTGTGATAGATTTAGTACATTATAGTCTGTACCAGTCTCTAACGTTGTTATTACGTCACATTGAGCTAATTCATCCCTACTAAGTCCAACACTTTCCCTCCCAAACACCAGACCTACGTCACCTTTACTCGGTATTATGAACTTAATAGCCTTAGGTGATATGGAGTGCCGTAATACATCACCTTCTTTAACAGTCCTCGCTGTAGTACATATAGTAAATGAGGTTCTACTTAGGCATTCCTTAAGACTATTAGCAACTATGACCTTACCTTCATTTAGGTAATCTATACCTCTAGATGAGAATTGCTTAACTTCTTCATCATTTAATGAGAATTTAGGATTAACTACACATATGCCTTTTACACCGAAATTTTTAGCTAATCTAAGTATGAAGCCGAAGTTTATTCTACCTTCAGGTTCAACTAGTATTATCCATAACCTACTTCTTAAGTTATTATTAAACATTTTATTCTATACCTATAGACCTGAATATCTTCTCCAGATACCCTAACTTAACAGCTCCAGTAACATTAGGTGGAGGGTCTAGAAATAGATAATACCTCTCCTCACCTCTAATTTCCCTTAATATACGTTCAGCTATAGCTGTTATTGGGTCAGGTACTTTACCACGCTCTCTTAGATCTTCAAAACTCTCAAATTCTCTCTTCTTCCTCTCCTCGATGATTATCCACATTGTTTTCTTACCTATGCCTGGTATTAGCTCGAGTGAGTGAAGTTTTATTGTTAAAGGTGCTGCTATGTTAAAGAATGTTACGAATACTTTCTCACGTTCTTTAACTATTCTCTTTATTGCTTCAGGGAGGTAAGACTTAGCTACAGCACTTAAGTCATCATAAGTTAATGGCTCACCCCATACATATTCCACTTTATCCCTTAACTCACGGAACCTAAAACTTATGCATACCTTTTCACCTTGCTGTAAAATGACATTAGGCTTTGGGTGGAACTCAAGTAATGTGAAGAACTTATCCCCCACACCTTGAGCTATAGGTCTAGTTCTATGAGATGGATGATGCCTATCCATGGGGTTACCTTCGGGCATGAAATCTAGTACTACGGCATAATCTTCGCGAATGACTCTTCTATCTGGCCTTTTATGAGGTTTTGATTGAGACATAACTATCGCCTAGATAGGTACAATCTACCTTACTCTTGAGGGCATACCTCATTTATCTTGCTAAGTATTTCGTTAAGTTTATCTTCATTAGGTATTTCATCTTCGAAATTCATTAATGCTCTTAACTCATCAATACTTCTTGGGAGTATATTAGCTATAATTACGGCTGTTATTTCTTTTAACCCCAAGGATGTTAAAATATTGACTAACTCAGATGCCCTCTCACATTTAGTAAATCTAGATACGTACTCGTAAACCCTCATAGTTATCTGATCAAGCTCTACTCCTTTCTCCATTAACTTTCTTATTATTCTTGCAACCTCTGCGTAAGGTATGTTCTTGTAATTAATTATTCTCATACTTAACTACCTACCCGAAATTATGATTAGGGATCATTTATTTTAAGTTTACTATACGCTTCCTTAAAATGCTTATGTTTCTTAAACAGAATATTCAGAACTTACTACTTACTAGGAGGTGTCGAAGGTTGTGCAGGTCTTAGATGCTCAGGTACAACGATTAATTCTTTACGCTTATTACCTAAGTATACCTCAACTATGTATGCACGACCTCTCTTACCTATGACAGTCCCAACTTTACCTATGTACCTTCTATGAGGCATACCCTCATGTATGGCTGGATTGGGAACTATGTATACCTTATCACCAGGCTTATACTCAATCATCAATAAGCTAAGAGGAGGTATTGCACCCTTCTCTCTTATGTTCTTCCTCAACACCTTCCTTGTTCTGTGTCTAAAGCCCTTAGATGGCTTAACCACTTACTACACCACAGCACATAGAAAGTTGAGGATTAATAAGTATTCTTAGTTATGACTCTAAATACTCGAGTACATCAAGGAAAAGCACGTCAATTCTCTTTCCAATTACTGATGAAAAACTTGGTTGTGTACGACCTTCATCACCATTAACTAACTCTTTAACGTATAGACCTCCATCGCATCTTACTATGAAGTAAGCTAAGTATTTATCTAGTAATACACCATCGACTTCATAGACCTTCTTGACTCTTAACATTTCTTTCCTTCTTCTAAGAACTCTTCGAGGGGTTAGTTGTCTAATATCCGCGTTCTTGAACGTGGTAGTTATTTTAACAATGTCTTCAGTTGTTAACCCGTCACTTGAATATGCAAGTATACCGTAAACCTTCTGATGTACTTCCTCCTTAATCTTAGTTACATCGGAAGGTCTTGCCATACCTTCAATATTTACCTTGACTATCGGGTTGTTGGCAAGTAAGTCTGAGATCGTAGTAATGCTTAAATTCTTTATCCTTGGTTCTTTAACCTCAATAATTAAGGGTCTACCGTCACCTAACATTCTTACATCAACATCTTCACGTCCAGCAGCATGTATCTTAACATCAACACCATTAACAACCTTTAGAACATTACGACATACTTCCTCAATAGATAACTTATACTTCTTCTTACCATTTCTACCAATCCATATCATCTGAGATACGAATCGTCCAAGCTTGAAGTACCTACCTTTTAAATAAAGAGGTAATAGCATTAATTTTACATCTTTCTCATCTAAATCTATGAGAAGTATGGCATCAGGATTCTTAAAATCAACTCTTAAGTCCTTTATTCTTTGAATCGCCTTACCTATCTCTCTCTTTAACTCTCTCCTTATGCTCTCCCAGCTCTCAACACCTAATTCCTCAGCAATACTCTTTTCTCTTAATTCAATGCTAGATCCGGACTTAACAGCCATAACAAAACTTCTTATATTAACGTTGTTAAGGAGGTCTACAGCCTTACTTATTAAATGCGGTATTAATACCATTAATTCATTACTACAAACATAACATTTCCTTACACTAATTTCCTCACCAGTTACTGATTTATACAACGTACTTAACGGGTAACCGGCATTCTCAGCTAGTTTTTTAAGCTCATCAATGGAAGGCGAAGTTGAACCTTTAAGTAGCTCTCTATGTATCTCCATAGCTAATAATGTCTTTATTGCCCTACCTCTCTCCTCATTGCTTAATCCTATACCATACTGTGCGAAAAATCTTCCAAGGCATTTATCACATAATGGGTATCTTAATAATAAATCCTTAGCTAATTTTATTAGCTCCTTAATGGCTTATCCCCTCAATACCTAATCTCTTAAGTAGGCCTTTCCTCCTTCTAATATCCTTTATCATTTTCTTCATAGTTTCATAGTACTTAAGTAATTCCTTAACATCATCTATGCTGGTTCCTGAGCCTATAGCTATCCTCCTCATCCTTCTTCTATCAATTATTGATGGATTATCGAGCTCCTCATATGTCATTGACTCTATAATGTGTATCCACTTATCCATTTTCTCTTCTGATAATTTGAGCATTTCATCTTCTATACTTATCAGTGATAATCCAGGTATTAATTGAAGTATTTTACGTAATGGTCCTAGCTTCCTTATCGATTTAAGCTGTGAGTATATGTCCCTTAATGTTATCTTGCCTGTTATTATAGCTTTCTCTACTCTCTTCTCTAGCTCTTTACTCTCCTCTAATGCCTTAAACTTCTCTAAGAGTGTCTCAATGTCTCCTAAACCAAGTAATCTACCCACAAATCTTCTTGGATTGAATTCCTCGAAATCCTCTAATTTCTCTCCATCACCTACAAATTTAATCTTGGCTCCAGTAGCTGTAACTGCCGATAAGGCTCCTCCGCCTTTAGCTGTACCATCTAACTTTGTGATTACTATGGAACCTATAGGCGTTCTATCGTGGAATCTTTTAGCTAAATCATACGCCTTCTGACCCATATATGCATCAATCACTAACATTACTTCATCAGGTCTTATACTTCTAGCTAGATCCTCCATTTCCTTTAGTAATGCCTCCTCCTCACCGTAACCGTGTCTTCCAGCAGTATCAATTATGATTATATTGACTCCTCTACTGAGTAATTCCTTAACCCCTCTCCTAGCAATCCCTATGGGATCGTTACTTTCTCTTTCACCATAAAATGAAACATTTATTTGCTTAGCTAACTGCTCTAACTGCTCATAGGCTGCTGGTCTATATGTGTCAGTGGTTATTAGTCCTGGTCTATACCCCTTCCTCTTATAATATAGTGCTAGCTTACCAGCAGTTGTTGTTTTTCCGCTTCCTTGAATTCCCACAAGCATTATTATCCATGGAAGCTTCTTAGGGAGAGTATCTACTTCCTCACCACCGAAGAGTTCTATTAACTTATCATAAACTATCTTTACAAACCATTCATTCCTTAGTACCCCTGGTGGTGGTTCAGACTTAAGTGCTTCCTCCTTAATTTTCTTAGTTAATTCAAAAACTACCTTTATATTTACATCAGCTCTTATTAGGGTCTTTTGAAGTTCTCTTATAAAATCATTTACTGCTCTCTCGTATGATTTTGAAGTCCTTAAAAATTCACGTACTAAGTCCCTTAACTTCTCTAAACCCTTCATTTAGATGGACCCTTAAGTACCCTCATTATCTTCCTTCTACCCATAGCTTCCCAATACTCTACTTCAACACCTGGTTCCAGCTTTGACTTTATATCCTCCTCTTTAGGCATCTCAACCTCAAATGTCTCGTATGTCTCTAGATCCATCAACTGTACAGTATCGCCTGTAAGCGCTAATACTTGAGCTGTCCTCTTATTTATGATGGGTACTTCAACACGCTGACTAACGGGCGCTACTAAGGTCTTCTTCGTGCCTGAGAATATACCTATAGCTACTACGTGAGCCTTAGCACTACCGTGCTTACCTGTCTTAGCCTTGGACATCTCAACAATTCTACAAGGTTCACCGTCAATCACGATGAAGCTGCCAACCTTTAGATCGCCTAACTCAGCATACATTGTGCTCATACCTAAACACCACCTCAAATATCTAGACTTAAAAGAATTAAAATAATTAATGAACGAGAACTACTTACATACTAAGCAATAATCCTGCTAATGTTGGAGGGAGCGTCACTACAATGTGCGAGTAGAGGTGGCGCCGCGGCCGGGATTTGAACCCGGGTCACGGGCTCGACAGGCCCGCATACTAGGCCGGGCTATACTACCGCGGCGCGGCGCCATTCTTTCTTTTTTATTGGGCTTTTTAGTTTTATTGTTTTTAACCCTTTTTCTGTATGGTTCTTAGGTCTAGTAGTATGGGTGGTGGGTTTGTTTATAGGGACTTGGGAAGATCTTTCTCAGAGTGGTTTGACTGGGTTCTAGAAGCTGCTGAAGTTTACGATTACGGTAGATATCCCGTTAAGGGTATGGGTATTTGGCTCCCTTACGGCTTTAAGTTAAGGAAGTTTGTAATTGAGATTATTAGGGAGTTGCTTGACTCCTACGGCCATGAGGAAATACTACTACCCATACTGATACCTCAGCCAATACTAGCTAAGGAGAGTGAGCACATCAGGGGTTTTGAGGGTCAAGTATACTGGGTAACTCATGGAGGTTTCGAACCACTAGATGTTAAGTTAGCACTAAGACCTACTAGCGAGACTTCACTGACATACATGGAGTCATTCTGGATTAAGAGCTATAAACAACTACCTAAGAAATACTACCAAGTAGTGAGTATATTTAGATATGAAACTAAAGCAACAAGACCAATGCTTAGAGTAAGAGAAGTAACTACATTTAAGGAGGCACACACGGTTCATGAGGACTTCGAGGATGCTGAGAGACAGGTTCTTGAAGCTATAGAAATATACAGGAAGTTCTTCGATGAATTAGGAATACCCTACGTAATATCTAAGAGACCTGAATGGGATAAGTTTGCTGGAGCACTATATACTATAGCTTTTGATACATTACTACCAGACGGTAAGACATTACAGATAGGTACTGTACATAACTTGGGTCAGAACTTCACTAGAGTATTTGAGGTAAGAATTCAGAAGAGAGATGAAACTATAGACTATGCATGGCAGACAAGCTACGGTATATCTGAGAGGGTTATAGCATCAGTAATAGCCGTACATGGTGATAGTAAAGGTTTAGTATTACCATTCAAAATCGCCCCATATCAAGTGGTAGTAGTACCCATATTTAGAGAGCAAGATAGGGATAAGGTCATTAATTACGCAATGGGAATAGCTAAGGAATTAAGTGATAAAGGATTGAGAGTTTATGTAGATTTAAGAGATGATGTAAGACCAGGAGAGAAGTTCTATTATTGGGATACTAAGGGTGTGCCAATAAGAATTGATGTAGGTTCTAAGGAGGTTAAAGAATCATCCGTAACGATAGTGAGGAGGGATAATGGTGAGAGAGTTAAGGTAAAGGTCAATGAGGTTTATGAAAAGATCGTTGAGTTAGGTAAGAGAATAGATATGGAACTGAGAGAACGTGCTTGGAAAGCATTTAAGTCTAGATTTAAGAGGTTTTCAGGCATTGATGAGGCTAAGAAGTTCTTAGAAGGAGGAGGTATAGTTGAGATTCCATGGTGTGGTAATGATTCATGCGCTCATCAAATAGCTGACGAGTTAGGAGCTGAAGCTTTAGGTACACCTGTAACAACTATAGAAAAAATTGAGGTTAAGGGACAGAAATGCCCTATATGCGGTAAGGACGCAGTTACATACATGAGATATTCACGAAGGTATTAAACTGCAATCTATTTTAATTCCCTTGTCTTAGTACTTAGGGTAGGGGAGAGTATGCCTAAGAAGAGGGAGAATAGAGGTAGGCATAAAGGTGCTAAGGGCTCAGTAAGGCTTGTACATTGTGATCAATGCGGTAGGCTTGTACCTGCAGATAAGGCTATATGTGTAACTAAGTGGTACTCACCAGTAGATCCTCAACTAGCTGCTGAATTAGAGAAGAAGGGAGCGATCATAGCGAGGTACCCAGTAACTAGGTGCTACTGTGTTAGCTGTGCTATATTCCTCGGGATAATCAAAGTAAGACCTGAAAGTGAGAGGAAGAAGAGAGGCGTCATAGGCTAAGCAAACTATTTAAGACACGTTAAGTTAAAGAATCTCTAGGAGTGGTTGAGTAATGAAGATACCCAAGAGAATAAGGACATATTGCCCTAGGTGTAATACACACACGATACATACGGTAACTATATATAAGCACGGCAAGAGAAGGGCATTAGCGCAAGGTGAGAGAAGATATAGGAGGAAACAGGAAGGATATGGCAGCAAGAGAAAGCCCGAGCAAAAGAGGTTTGCTAAAGTAACAAAGAAAGTGGTTCTAAAGCTTAAGTGTACAAAATGCGGATACATACTGCATAGGGAGGGCATCAGATTAAAGAAGGTAGAGTTAGTTGAGGTGACTAGGTAATGAAGAAGAGGAAGATCTTAATACCTATGCCTAAGTCCAGATTTGTTAAGGTTAGATGCCCATCGTGCGGTAATGAGCAAATAGTCTTCGATCACGCAACGTTCCCTGCAAGATGTCTTGTATGCGGTACAATATTGGTAGTACCCACAGGTGGCAAGGCAAAAATACTAGGCGATATTGTTAAAATATTAGGTTAACTACTTTACCTACCTTCTTAGTGCTTAAACTAACTTCATAGTACGTTTAAGCATAATCAACATATTTAATTACTTCTCCGGTAATAATTTAGGCTTGGTGAGATTATGGTAAGGAAGAGAAAGCCTTTACCAACAGTTGGAGAGCTTGTTGTCGGAACCATTACTAAAGTATTTGATTATGGCGCATACATGACCTTAGATGAGTATGGAGGTAAGGAGGCATACCTACCTTGGTCCGAAGTGAGTTCTAAGTGGGTTAGGGATATAAGGGATGTTGTAAGAGAAGGTCAGAAAGTTGTTGTTAAGGTTATTAGAGTTGATAAAAAGAAAGGTCACGTTGATGTTTCATTAAAGAGGGTTCATCCGACAGAGCAGAGAAGAAAAATACTTGAGTGGAAGAGAGCTCAAAGAGCTGAGAAAATACTTGAGCTAGCAGCTAAGTCCATAAACAAAACACTCGATGAAGCGTATGAGGAGGTTGGATGGAAACTTGAAGATATCTATGGGGAGATTTATGCAGCATTTGAGGAAGCAGCGTATAGGGGGGCTGAAGTACTTAGAAAGGCAGGAATACCCGATGAATGGATTGAAGCATTAATGGAGCAGATAGGAAAGCACATAGTTATCAAGAAAATAAAGATCCAAGGCATAATAACTCTCTATACATTAGCATCAGATGGTGTGGATAGAATTAAGAAGGCACTAATGGAGCCCTTAACCATGATAAAGCAAAGTAAGGACCTAGCACTTAGAGTGTATAGTATTGGGTCACCACGATATAGAGTTGAGGTTATAGGTACGGATTATAAGCAGGCGGAGAAACTATTAAGAGAGTACCTCGCTAATGTTGAAGCGTTAGCTAAGAAATTAGGACTAAACTTTAGTTTTGAGAGGGAGAAGTTGAGAAGATGAGGTTCTTAATACGTAAATGCACTAAATGCGGGATCTATACACTTAAATCTTCATGTCCTAAATGTGGAGCAGAGACCAGAATAGCACATCCACCTAGGTTTTCCCCTGAGGATAGATACGTTAAGTACAGAGTATTAATGAAGCTGAGTAAGGAAGTGAGTAGTTAAATCATTATTAACTATATTGTTACCAAGGTTTATCTTTTAACTTAAGTAAGTAAGCTATAAGATTCGATATCGGATGTGCAATCATAACTATGACCACAATAGTTGATAAATGATGTAAGTCTATCAAACCGATGGACAGACTATCAATGCCGGTAATTCTGACAAGTATGTACGAGATTAAGATGAAGCTTAACTGGTCCAAAGGTATAAAGGGGTCACCACTAGGAATATTAAGCCTTCTCTTAATGAAGGAGTTAATACTATCGCCGATCATCGCTCCCAAACCCATGATCAGCCCATAGAGTATAACATAAGGATTTCTTAATAGCAATACATAGTATGCTAGTCCAGTAAAGAGCCCACCAGCAACTCCTACTATAAATCCTTCAACGGTTTTATTTGGTCCAAGAACTCTCTTACCATCTATAAAATTTCTTCCTATATCTAATGGTGTTCTTCGTTTAATGATTTTACCTATAAATATCACAGGTAAAGCATTAGCTATTAATGCAGGTAAGAAGTATATCACACTCACAATTATTAACTTAACTACGTCATTACTCAACGAATTTAACACCTTCATAACTTATCATAAATAGGCTCTTAAGCCCTCTTAACTCTTTGGGCCATATGACCTCAGCCACTCTATACTTACCCTCTCTACTTAACCTAATCACTATATCAGCCCAGAACATTAGTATTTGCGCACCACTAATATCTAATTCATCATTTGGTCTTTGACGTACTTGAGCAGTCAATAGAACACATGAATTACTTACCGAGGAAATATAGGCTAATATTGAGAGAGAAGTATTTAAAATTACATTAGCTTTCTCATCGTATAGTACCTCATTACGATAGAAGTTATTAATACTATCAATGACTATCGTACCTATATCCTCACCATACTTCATAAAAACATTTAAAAGTACATTAAGTAGATGTTCATTATTTATAACCTCAGTAAAGAGTATGTTCCTTGATTTATCTAAGCCATACCTACTTATTAGATGTTTAAACATAGATCCTTCAGTACTTATGTAGAAGTACCTTAACCTTGGGTAAGTTAGGGATAATTTAGAAAGTATGTATAATACTAAATTAGTTTTACCAGTACCAGCTTCACCAAATATAAGTACTGTTTTACCTTTACAATGCGTGATTATATAATTAATTAAGTTCACCCTACCTCCATCATAAAAGTTATTACTTCATAAATTAAAACATAGTTGAGGTGGTAAGGAAATAGCTATTAAAGTCTTCATATATGATCCTAGAATATTTAGGAAATTCTTAGTCATTGCTAGGAAATATGGACTTAAGTTTGAAGTAATAGATGATGTAGAAAATATTAAGTGTAATATTAATGATAAACTAATAGTTGATGAGGAGGGATATGCTATCATATCAACACGTTCTGAAGGAATTAAATACTCATGTGAAATATTAAATATTTCTAAGGGCGATATTGAGAAGGTCATAATTACGCTTCTAGGTATAGTTACTGAACATATCATGATAATTGGTGTAGATTTAGGTAAGAGAATAGCATATGCTGTGATAGCTGATCACGCAGTAATAGATGTAGGTTATAAAGATGATTATAAGGACCTTGTGAGTAGAATAAACGAGTTAAAGAGTAAGTTAAAGCCCAAAAAAGTTATTGTAAGAATAGGTATGCCTTTAAGTAAAGATCTAGTTGATGTATTAAGCTCTCTAACCGAAGAATTATTAAGATTGAATTATGATGTTTATGTAGTTAGTGAAGTGAAAAGTAGTAAGGAGTTTGAAGTACCTACAACACTTCTTGAGAGAAGTCTCAAGAACATTCCTAGAGACCTATTAAAGAGTGATGATGTAAGGGCTGCTATAATTTTAGCCCTTAGAGGAGGTATTAGGATAGGCTAAATAGCCCACTTTAAAATATCTGAAGGAAACGTAGTTGGGGTATAATTATGGGGTATGGTATGTTTAGAAGGAGGTGGAGAGGTAGAGGAAGACCTCCTAAGCCAAGGATAGTCAGTTTAAATCTGGGTGATGTTGCTTATTTACCATTTAGACCACCACCACCAACCGTGAGTAGTAGTAACGCCATAGTGTTGGAGCCCGATGAACTTGAAGCATTAAGATTAGTTTATGTAGAAAAGTTATCGCAAAAAGAGGCAGCAGTCAGGATGGGGATATCTAGAGGTACATTATGGAGGCTCTTAGATAGCGGTAGGAGAAAGCTTGTTAAAGCCCTTATCGAGGTTAAACCAATAATCATTACATATTCATCAAATCCTTAAATTTAAGGTAAAGATTAAGGAAGTCCTCAGGATTTAACTTGAATACCCTCAATTCATCATTTACTAAGCCCTTAACTATATCGAGAGAGTCCTTACCAAAACACTGAATAAGCGCTCTACGTAGCTTCCGCCTTTTTTGCGAGAAGAGGCAAGCGAGAAAACTCTCGAGATTTTCATAAGTATTACTCCAGTAATTCTTTCTCTTAAGTAGTACTAAAGTTGCTGATACCTCAGGTTTGGGGTAGAAGGCCTGTGGAGGGTATGTTTTCACTTTTTTAACCTCAAGGAATAAATTGGTTAATACACTCAATCTACTATAATTAACGCTACCAACGCTCGCTGTAAGTCTTTCTGCAACCTCTCGCTGTAACGTTATTAATGCATAAGGATATTTGGACTTAATAAACGATACTATTAATTGCGATGTTAAATGGAACGGTGTATTAGAGACTATCACATCAGCTCTTATACCATCACTTTCTATGATCTTTATACCGTCCCCTAGTACTAAACTAACATTATATTCATCACTTAGGATCTTATAAGCTACATAGAGAAGTTTAGGATCTATCTCAGTACTAACTACATGCTTCACCGCAGTAGCTATGAATTTAGTTAAAAACCCTGTCCCAGTACCTAATTCAAAAGCATACTTGACTCTCATGCTCTCCAATATCTTCTTAAATGTTATACCTAGATCGCACCAAACCATTAAGTGTTGACTTAAGTCCTTACTCAGAGTTAACTTAAGTTTATTCCTTACATATCTTAGGTTTCTCCTTAACCATAGACATAGTTCAGTTTCATTCATAGCTCTAAATCTTAGTAGCTTAGTACTTAAAATATATGAGACCTACTTAAGTTATGTTTTACGGTGCTGTTGGGTACTCTATAATACTAAAAATCGCATTGTGGTGAGCAGGGTTGGTTGTAAATATAACACTAGGTAAGGATGGTATGATAAGGATAACTGGACCTGCAAGAATAGATGTGAGGAAGGGTAAAATATTACTTGTTGGTGCATCGTATGGTGCCGGCTCATCAATAGTAATACATAGTTTAAGGAGTTACTGCATTAAAGCTCTTGAAGAAACAGAATTAGCCATAACACTAGGTTCTGGAGCAACTGTTGAGGAACCTAGTGAGGGTGAAGAGGTATTAGATGTATGGCTGAAGATATGTGACGATTTGGCAAAAGACCTCAATGACCTTAAGAATATTGAGGTATTCGTGATAGGGCCTATAGAATCAGGCAAGACAACTCTCTCAGCGTTTATAAGTAATTACTTTATTCAGCAAGGAAGGAAGGTAGCTATCATTGATGCCGATATAGGTCAAGAAGATATAGCCATACCAACGACCATAGCACTTACTGAGCCTAAGCATACATTCGTGTGGCAGCGAGACCTTAAACCAGAGAAGATAAAGTTTGTTGGATGCATATCTCCTCAATACTGTCAAGCACAACTGATGATAGCACTTAATGAATTATTAAGTGAATCTAGAAATAATTACGAAGTAGTCGTAGTTAATACAGATGGTTGGGTAACTACACATCAAGCTTTAGAATTCAAGCTTAACATGATTAAATGGCTAAAACCTACTCACGTGTTAGTACTTGATCGGGAAATATGGGAGTACCTAAGTAATGCCCTACCTAGTGACATCAAAATAATTAATGTACCAAGGCCATTTAAAGTCAAAGAGAGGAGTAGAGAGGATAGAAGGAGGTTGAGAGCTGAAGCTTATAGGAGATACTTCAGTGAGGCTAAGGATCGAGATCTCAACATTAAGGATGTAAAGTTAATAGGTTCATGCTTACTAAATGGTAAAAAGATTAGCACTGATGAGTTAAAATCTTTAGTTAAAGCACCTGAGGAATTCATTAATAAAGTAATTCATGCATCTAAATACTTCAACACCATAAACATCTTTGTTGAAAACATAGCATATATGCCAAGAATAGAAGCTGCTCAAGGCTATGAGGTCAATATTGTAAGACCTCAAGATATTGAGGGATTGATTGTTGGCATAGTTGATGATAAATTAAGAGATGTTGCCGTAGGCGTCATAAGGAAGTTAGATCTTAAGAATGGAATAATAAAAGTATTTACACCTTGGAGAGGTAATATTAAGGCATTAATAGTAGGTCGTGTGAAGGTCTCGTTAAATACATTTGAGGACTCAACTAGAATTAGTAGGTGTGTTATTTAATGGGTAACAATGATCTCGTGGAATTTGTTAAAGTCCTTAAATCTAATGGGTTAGTTGAAGAAGTGGGTGAACTTAAACGTTACTACGAGCCAGTGAAACACATTCGAAGAGTTGAGAATAAAGGTAAGGTCTTAATATTTAAGATAGTGGATTCACCACTAAGATGTATTGCTAACGTCATTAACTCACGTAACATAGTTATGAAAATATTTAATGTGGGTAGTGATGAGGATCTTTATATTAAACTCATATCATTAATTAGCAATGTAAAGACAAGTATCAAAGGATACATAGAAAAAGGCTTTTTAAGGATTAAGGATTTCCATAGTATGTATTCAAGATTTAATGGAGGGATAGAAGCATTACCATCAATTAAGTTCTTTGAGAAGGATGGTGGAGAGTATATAACATCGTCCATAGTCATTGCTGAACTACCTAATATGAAGCTTCACTATAATGCGTCGATACACAGATTAATGAGGATAGATAATAGGGGTTACGCTATCAGACTTGTACCTAGGCACCTCTACAAGATATACATGGAGAACCGTAAGAAAGACTTAGAAACACCAATAGCTATAGTTGTGGGCGTTCATCCAGCAATACTTTTCTTAGCTTCAACATCACCTCCTTATGGTGTTTTTGAGTTAACTGGTTATAGGCATATTACTGGGAAGCCTCTCGACATAGTTCTCACTCCTAAGTACGGTATTCCTGTACCAGCTAATGCAACAATAGTCATGGAGGGTAGAATTACTTTAGATGAAGTTAATGAGGGACCATTTGTTGATATCTTGCAATTATATGATAAGGTGAGAAAGCAACCATTAGTTAAAATAGATGATATATACGTTAACAGGTTAGGAGGATACTTTCATGTAATACTACCAGGAGGTATAGAGCATAGATTATTAATGGGTCTACCTAGAGAGGCTATGATATGGGAGCATGTTAGGAGAGTTGTACCGGGAGTAGTTAAGGTTAGACTAACACCTGGTGGTGGTCAATGGTTAAATGCGGTAATATCAATTAACAAGTTAAGTGAAGGTGAGGGCAAGTTAGCAATCATGGCTGCATTTACAGCACATCCAAGCTTAAAAAACGTAATTGTTGTTGACTCAGACATAGATCCTGATAACCCCACAGAGGTGGAGTGGGCATTAGCAACTAGATTTCAGGCAAGTAAGGACCTAGTAATAATTAAAGGTGTGAAGGGATCAACATTAGATCCCAGCGCTGAGGATGGAATAACTGATAAATTAGGAATAGACGCTACAGCACCGCTTAAGGATAGGGAAAAGTACTTAAGACCTAAACTCCCAAGGGAGTGACATATACATGTACTTAACTAAGGAAGAGGAAAAAATACTTAATGGTGAACTAGGTGAGGTTAAGGCTTTAGCTCTTAAGATAATAGTGAAGGTTGGTGAAGTACTTAAAGCAGAGAAGCTTATAGACATAACTCACGCACACATATCAGGAATTTCCTACTTCAACATAAGAGACTACGGCTTAAGATTCATTGAGGACTTAAAGACAAAAGGAGCTAAATTTACTGTTTACACTACAGCAAACCCTTACGCTACAGTAACTACTGACTTCTTAGGACGGACCTTACCTAACGACATAATTAATAAACAATACAGGATAGTAAATGCCCTAAAGGATATGGGTGTTAATGCCTTCACGTGTGCTCCATACTATGTACGTAGACCAAAAACAGGCGAACATTTAGCTTGGGCTGAAAGTAATGCCGTACTCTATGCTAACTCCGTTATAGGTGCTAGGACTAATAGGGAGGGAGGTCCTTTAGCACTAATGTCAGCTATTGTTGGTAAAACCTATTATTGGGGTATGCATGATGATGAATGCATAGAACCATGTATGAAGATATTAGCATATACTCCAGAAACATCTATGGAGGCTAGCGCAATAGGATACATATTAGGTGAAATATGTCCTAACTGTATCCCTTTACTCGAAAATATGGTATTCAGGAATGAAGCTTACATAAGATTATTCTTAGCAGCTTTTGGTACAACATCTAGTTCACCAATGGTGATATTAGATAAATTAACACCGCTAAATAAGAACGTTAGAGAAAAAATAAATAAGTTAAGAAATGATCTTGAAAAACACCAAATTAGCGCCTATGATGTTAAGAGATTAGTTAAGGAATATAAATTTAAGGAGACCGGAGGTAAGGGTCTATACATTATAGGATGCCCGCACTTAACACCTCAGGAGACTAGCTACATACTTGAAGTATTATTAAACAAAATATCCGCTAATAGTTCTATAAGGATGAGAGAATTATGGCTCATAAGTATGGAGTCTTTATCTCGTTTAGGTAACATTACGAAGGAACTATCAAGGTTTAATATTAAGGTATTACACAGTGTATGCCCTATTGTAACTAGGTTAGATATGTTAGATGTAGATTACGTTGTTACGGACTCATTTAAGGCGTTACACTATATTAGAAAGATATCAGGCATTGAGGTATTCATCGATAATAGAGAAAACGTGTTGAGGAGATTCATTTATGGATAGAAAGTTAATGAGTGTAAGAATTAGGAATGTATATGGTAGATTAACTAAGCAGATATGTAGCGACGTCATGATATTGACTAGACCATTATCTTATTTAGCTGATTTGAACCCTGAGGAAGGTGTCTTGAAAGATATCGGCAATATAAAAGATAAAATATTGATATATCCAGGAGGCGTTGGTAGTACCGTCGGTTCATACATCATATACGGTCTCAAGATTAATAATAAAAGACCTATAGCCTTATTAGTCAAATATATTGATGTGGTAACACTCGTAGGCTCCATACTTGCTGATATCCCTCTCTTCATAGTAGAAGATTGGGAATCGATAATGTCATTAGTAGGTAATTCGTTAGTGTGGATGGGTCGAGGATGCATAAATAATGAGGTGATTCAAATTGAGAGGTAAGCTAATAGTTGTTGAGGGAATTGATGGAGCTGGGAAGACAACTATAGCTAAGTACCTAGCTAACACATTAATAAGCAAAGGCTTTAAAGCTATATATACGCGTGAACCCTATCATCCCCAAATAATTAAACTACTTGAGAATAAAGGTAAGGAATTAGGAGCTATCATGGAAGCCCTCCTCTTAGCTGCTGATAGGTACTTACACATTCAAGAGGTAATAAAGCCGCATCTTGAAGTAGGTTACTACGTTATATGCGATAGATACTACTACTCATCATTAGCCTATCAGACAGCTCGCGGAGCTGATATTAATTGGATAAGAACTATAAACTTCTTCATAATCAGACCTGATGTATCTATATATTTAGATGTAAACCCTGAGGTAGGACTCTCAAGACTTAGTAAAAATTCTGAAAGAAGACTAAGATACTTAGAGGATATCGAACTTCTTCGAAAAGTTAGAAGTAATTACTTAAACTTAGTAAGAAAAGAGGAACTCATATATGTTAATGCTGAAAAACCGTTAAGTGAAGTGAAGGCTGATGTTGTTAGCATAATAAAGAGGAAATTAGGAATAGAACTTTAGCTTCTGAATGAAAATCCTTAGAGGTGGATCTATGTCGTCATTCAGTACAGTACATGTTAATTAAGCTCTCTATTGTCTGTATAGTTCTCGCTATTATGTCGTAACCTATTAGGTCGTTCCTTATAAGTTCTCTAAATTTATCGGTATCTATTAAGGCACAGCCATCATGTGTTTTTACGAGATCAACACCTAAATCTACGTAGAGTATGCTACCTGTTGGTGTTATTTCGGGAGGTGTATTGATGTTTATATAAAGACCCTTTACTTCTCCATCACTACCTAGGTATTGATGTTCTATGTACCATTCATTCTCCTTGATTAAGCTTATGATTATGTCACCTATCTCCTTAGGTACATTTAATCCATCGTACATACCCTTACTTCTGACTAATCTCTCTACTTTAATCACCATGTGATTATTTCCATCTAATTTTGCTTCCTTGATTACGCCTTTACCTAATGTTATAGTCTTGGCTGTAGGTCTCTTATGATATATTATTACCTCACCCTTATCTAGGAGTTTATCGATAATCCAGTTCTTCAGGGCATTTAATAATTTATCCTTATTTACATACTGTGATATAGAATCTAGTAAGTCAACTATGTTACTTATCACCACATCAGAACTCCTGAGTATATGATGATATGGTGTCGTAGCCGTAACACTGCTTCTAACACTATCTAAGTATAATTTTGAATTATAGGTTAGTTCAACAAGTCTTATGAATTCACCATCATATACAACACTTAAGGGTTCAGCACTTTCTAATTTCTTCTTAAGCTCATTAAGTTCACTTATTAGTTGGGGTACCTCACCTATGACCTCAGTTAATGGGGCTTCATCAGCATTACTTCTCCATCTTATACTGTAGCCATCCCTTAGATATTTAGTTGATGCACTGAGGAGCTCAGTAATTCTATCCTTATTCCTAATAAAACTGCTGAACGATACACCAGAACCGAAGCTAACTATTGCATACTTACCTACAACTCTAATTCTACCTGACACAACAAGTCTTTCTCCGGGCTTTAACGGTATCTTAATTACTGATACAGGGATCTCACTACCTTCCCTGCACTCACTGATGTCAACTAGTGGTGCCTTACCTATAGGTGTTTCAACAATGCATTCATTACCTTCCTTACCAATTACTTTAGCTTTAAAGGCCGAATACAATCCTAGCTTAGGTTTATACGTTATAATGTATGGTATGTTATCTTCAATTATGCTCAGTATCTTGTTTACTGCTTCAGGAAAACCTAAAATAAGTATTTGTGAAGGATCACTATCATCAGTTTTAACAGTAGCATCAGCTGGTAATCCTCTCTTAGTATCTATCCCTAATCTCTTAGCTATGACTTCACTTACATCAACAAGTTCTATTCCATTATCATGAAGCATTTTTGATAAAGCTGTAGCATAAACTCCTCTAACTCTAGCTCTCACCACCATTATTCTCATCACCTAGTGTAAGTCAAGCTCCCTCTCTATTAGAGTTGCTGGATTAGTCTTTAACTGTTGACAGAATAGCCATAATATTCCATATCATTGTTCTCGTGTGCATTGGCATGTTGGGATCTTGGCTAACCTCATCCAAGACACTTACGGCATTTGCGGCTCTAACGCCTGGTGATAATGACATATCCTGTAGCATTTTTAATGCCTCGATAGCCGCTCTCCTAATATTCCGTGGGACACTTGAGTCACCAATTATTCTGTTTAATAACCTGACAGCTTGAAGTATTTTTGCCTCATTCATTGCCTTCTTATCAAATGGTTGTTGAGGTTGCGTAGCCAACTCTCCACCCCTTGGGGTTAGAGTTAAAGGAATAAATAAGAATTCTTAAGCGGTTTAAAGTTGGGATCCGAATTGAGCGATAACGTTGATAGAAATACTGTAGTCAAGAGAATGACTGAACTACTAAGATCAGGTGCTGTGATGCTTGATCAGGCTTGTCCAGCGTGTGGTTCACCACTTTTTAAACTAAGAAGTGGTGAAGTTATATGCCCTATTCATGGACCGGTAAGGGTTGTTAAGACCGAACATGAGGCAATTGAAGTAACTACTGATGCTGTACTCGATGAGATTGAAAAGGTATTCTCCGAGAGAGCCATGAATGTACTTAGGAGATTAAAAACTATTAAGGAGGATATTGATGAAGGTGAAGAATTAATTAAGTTACTCATTTACTGGCTTGACGTCTTAGAAAGAGTGAGAAGGATAAAGAGTATGAAGTTAGGTGAAACTAAGAAGTAATTAATTTTGTGGTGCGGGGGGTGGGATTTGAACCCACGCAGGCCTACGCCATCGGGGCCTGAGCCCGACCCCTTTGACCTGGCTCGGGCACCCCCGCACCAAAACACAAATAAATAACAAACTTATAAGGAGTAATTTCAATGCTTAAAATGTAAGCTGAGGAGTTACCTAGAGTTTCATTCATAGTTTAATAGTAGTTACAGTTAAGTCTCTCCTCCCTCACCTTCTTCACTACTCATTAATTCAAGAAATACTTCATAGAATTCCTCCTTTTCTTGTTCAATCTCCTCCTTACTTCTATGGGCTCCCGTACCCTCACTTACTACTGACGTAGTTTTTATCCTGCTAGCTACACCAGATTTTGCTTCAATTCTATAATCCCTCTTTACATCACCTTTAATTTCTATTTCATACCCACATCTTGGACATTTAAGGAGGGTTTTATCACTCCTTCTAGTGGGCATGAGTATTGATCCACACTTAGGACAGAACCTCATCTTAAATCAACCCATCAAAGACTGGGTGATTAGGAGGCTAAAAAACGTTTTGCCGGGTAGCTCTCGCATATCCTTAATCTTGTGTCATCTAATTAGTAAGTAAACTAAAGTTATGATTTTCAATGATTAAGTTGATGATAACTCAAAAGTAGTTATCATTAACTTATTATTCTTTCAGATCGTGAAGTATATTTAACATTAGCTTTCTTTTTGCTTTCTCATTAGGTAATTCCCTTAATATCATAGCCTTTATTAATGTATTAAGTAATGTTTTAATTTCATTGATGCTTTCATTAAGCTCTCTTAACCTCATACCTATGTTGTTCATATGTGATTCTATGTGACTCAATGTATGCATTATAGTATCTAATAATAATGAGTTAACGTTTTCTTCTTGCCTACTCTCTTCTCTTTCTACATCATAACCCATCTCATGTATTTCCTCCTCAATTACTTGGAAATCGCGTTCATTTTTAGGTATGATCATTCTACCGAATTTCTTGCTTCTCCTCGTTGACATGTTTACACCTGGTTTAAGGCAGACATTATAATGTTAGATCAGCGTCTGGTGTCGTAATCATTCCCTCCTAAATCAAGGTCATATGTAATACCACTCATCATCTCCTCACTTAACTCTCTACGAACTATAGTTTTACCTAAATCTTTATACTTTATCAGTACTAAGTAAACCCTAGAGATTCTTGCATAATAATCACATGAAGTTTCAACAATTTCACCATTAGATAGCTTAACTTTTAGCTTAGAATATCTCACATTCTTATCAACATAACAATCTATGAGTTTAACATCATCGATGAATCCGTTAAGAGCTAATCCTTCAAGTTCTAATATGCTTACTCTTCTAGTAGTCATTAAGTCACCTAATTATTAATTTTTTGAAGCAATATTAATATATCCCCATACCTTAAGCATTTCTAGATGAGTACCATGAGGATAGCACTAATAACTACGAGAGCGGCTAAGGAAATAGTTGAAGCAGTAGCTAAGAATATAAGAGATCCTCAAGTGAAAGTAATAGTTTTAGACAACGTACCTATAGCTGCGTTAGCAACTACAAGAGATGTTGTAATAGGTCTGAAGAGTAAACTCAAAGAGTTAAGCAATGTGGATTTAATAATCATTCCAGGTCTTGTGAGGGGTTCCACCAAAGTAATAAGTGATGAATTTAAGATAGAAGCTATAAAGGGCACTATATATGCCGGCGATATACCTTTACTGCTTGACTTTATTAAAAAAGGTATTAAATTCAGTACAGATGAGCCTGCAGATAAAATCATAGGTAACTACATAAGAAGCATGTATGAATCTAGACTTAATGAATATTTAAGAACATTAAAGCCTTCATTCAAGATTAAAAATGTAACATTCGTTAAGAATCCCCCACCTTTAAATCTATTTCTTGAGATCACGGTTAAAGATGAATTACTACATAAAGTAAATGAGTATAAGCGAAGAATACTAGAAAATAAGTATCAAGGAATAATAATAGGATGTAGTGTAGATGCATGTAATGAGCTAGTAATCGAGAAATTAATAAATAAATTCAAGTTGGGGGACGATGTACTACTAGGTATTGATGCTCCATCAATTGCCTTACCAAAACTTATTAGAAGATTTCATAAAGATATCGACATAATTATGAACATATCATTAAACTTGTTAACAGATATGGGTAAGGAAGTAACCGCCTATATGAGTGATAAAGTTGTAGTAATACCTTTAGATGTGGATAATGAAGTATTAAGTAATGTGGAAGAAATTATTAATAGGGTTGAAGCATTAGGTATTGATAAAATAGTTATTGATGTACCATTAAGACCTCCCATGCTTGGTTTAAGTAAATCGCTGTGTAGGTATGCTCAAGTGAGATCAAAGATAAATAACCCCATGCTGATGGGGTTATCAAATGTTTATGAACTTATTGATGTTGACTGCCATGGTGTGATAGCTCTACTAGAGGCTTTAGCCTTTGAATTAGGTGTGTCAAATCTACTTCTGACAGAAGAAAGTACTAAAGCACGTGGATGTATCGAGGAAAGTAATAGAGCTCGTGAGATGATGTATAGAGCATTTCTACGCAGATCACCACCTATAGATTTAGGTATTGATATGCTAATAATTAAGAGTAAGAAACTTGAGATCGTAAAGCCACCCAGAATTGAGCATGAGAAAATCATTGAAGTTAGAGATTTCATACCTCCACATCTTGATAGGGAGTACTATGTTAAGATTTATGTTGATCATGATAATAATGAGATTGTAGTTGATGTATATAATGCTTTAAGTAACACCATAGTTAAGAGGTTTAAGGGCACTAATGCACTAAGTCTTGGAAGGATCATAGTTAAGTCGTTAAAGTTAAGTAATGAACATGCATTATATTTAGGTTACGAATTAAGTAAGGCTGAGATAGCCTTAAAGCTTGGGAAGAGTTACATTCAGGATGAGCCACTAATCAAATTATAACTAATTTATTTAGATAAATAGGAAGTAAATTAAAGATTCAGTAAAGTATAGCCTGCCATAGTAAAATTTTAAATAGGTAAGCGTGCATAGATTGGCAGGTGTTTCCGTATGAGTGTTTCTCGTAGGTTAGCAGTTGCTAGGAAGGTAGTGGGAAGAAAAGTAGTTAAGGGTAAAGTCTATACCTATGAATACTATACATTACCATTAAACCTATACCTACCTAAAAGTATGGTGGAGAAGTGGGGTACTGAGTATATTGTTGAGCGTAGAGAAGATGAAGGAGTAATCATAATTAAATCTAAGAAAGCAGTTGAAACAAGTAGTTAATAATGAGGTCTAAAAAGATAGTAAGACCATTAATAATAATAGTAAGTAATGAAGATAGCATCTCATATGTAAGGGGTGAGAAGGCTAAAGACATAATAACTGAGGTACTCTACGCTCTATTACAATTAATACCTCAAGGTTACGTAACAACGTATAGAGAGCTTAGTTCAATCTTAGGTATAAGCCCTAGATATGTCGGTAAATTATTAAGCTTAAATAAATCACCAATAGTGATACCTTGTCATAGAGTAGTTAGGAGTAACGGAGATGTCGGTGGCTACACAATTAACGAGAAAATAGATATTGAATTTAAAATTAAACTATTAATTCTTGAAGGAGTTAAAGTGAAGGGTAATAGAATAGCTAAGGATAGAATAGTGAGTTTAAGGCAACTCATTAGATAGTTAATCCCACTCTTATACTTCTTAAGTAATTAATGTTAATAATGGCTGATTAGCTTAAATACTTAGGAGAGGCAATGCCTAGACTTTGGGAGAGTAGATACTGGAGTGTTGTTAGGCCTGATGCTGTCTATGTATGGAATTCTAAGAAAGTTAAGGATAAACTCTCATGGTATTACAGAGTCATGAACGATGAAGCTCCAGCTAAGTTCCTGATGGCACGGAAGGTTGGCAGTAATGATATTGACTTAAAGAACTTAAGCATTGAGGAGTTATGGAGACTTCATGACTCGCTTAAGACTGATTTTCAGAAAGTACTCGATAAGGCAAGAATTGGGAGATTAAGTCTTAAAGAAGTTAAGGAAATGGAAGAGCCTAAAACTTCATTCCTCGATGTTAAGATAGAGATAGCAAATCGTATACTTAAAGAGTGTAGATTTTGTGAGTGGAGATGCGGGGTTAACAGGCATGAGAAGAAAGGTGTTTGTAGGCTGGGTATCAAGTCTTACGTCACTACATATTTCCTACACTTAGGTGAGGAAGCACCATTAGTTCCGAGTGGCACTATCTTTTATGGTAGCTGTAACTTTAGATGCGTATATTGTCAAAATTATGATATTTCTCAATTAGATCCTTACTCAGGTATTGTTGTAGGTCCTAAGGAACTAGCAAGTATTCAGGAATATCTTAGGCTTGAAGGTGCTAGGAATATAAACCATGTTGGTGGAGATCCAACACCAAACATACATAACATTCTTGCATCACTTAAATACGTAAATATTAACGTACCTCAATTATGGAATAGTAACATGTACTTAACTCCTGAATCACTTAAGTTACTTATCGATGTCATAGATATATGGCTACCTGACTTTAAGTATGGCAATAATAAGTGTGCATTAAGACTCTCAGCAATCAAGAATTACTTTGAAATCATAACTAGGAACTTGAAAATTATTTGCCAGAGTGGAGACCCCATAATAATTAGACACCTAGTACTACCTAACCATATAGAGTGCTGTACTAAACCTGTACTTAAGTGGATATCATGTAATTGTGAGGTGGCGTTAGTTAATATAATGGATCAGTATAGACCTGAATTTTGGGTAGCTAAATATCCACAGAGATACCCAGACATAGCTAGGCGGCCCACATATGATGAAATCAATGAAGCATATACCTATGCTGATAAGTTAGGTATAGATTATAGAGAGGTGAGTTAAAAGTCAGCGCAGCTCAGCCTAATCATCACTCATAGTCCGGCACTCATCATTCAGGAGAAATATTATATTAAGGATTAAAAATTATGTTAGCAAGGACTAATATGAGGTTAAGTCCTCTTAAATTCCATGTTACTTCTTAGAGTTACTATTAAACCTTCCCACCATATATTATTAATAAGTTGCTTAACTCTATGATAGTGGGTGCGTTATTACGGTTAAGGAGAACATTATTGATGAGAGGTTTGAAGGAAAATCCATAAAAGTTAAGGTGTTGGGCCGAGACGACCCTATTGAAGGTGTAGTAGATGAGGTAGCTAAGTACGAGATAGGCGTGAGTGTGAGAGGAACTCCAGTAATAATCTTCAGACACGCAATACTCTATGTAGAGACTGAAGCACCTGAAATTCACGGGTATGGTTCAGGTGAGTTAGAAGATACCGTACTAACGTCCGATCTCGTAGGTGAAAATGTTGAAGTACACCTTGTTAATGGCTATAAGCTTGAAGGTAAGCTCATGAAGGTGTCTAGATATGAAATAGGCATTAGAGGCAAGGAAGCAACATTCATAATACCTAAGTCAAGTATATCTTACATAGTGTTTAAGTAACTGCGACTACTGCTTAAGTTCGTCATGCCCAAGAAGCTTAAACTTTATGAGCTTAACTTCAGTGCTCTCACTTATCCTCTTACCATATATCTTCCTTAATGCCTCAACTAACTCCTCCTTACTTGAAAATCCGTCCTTCCTAGCATCCTCATCAGTCAAGTCTTTAATTTCCTTAACCTCTACATCCTCTATTATGGCAGTACCTATCTTTATATTACCAGCTCTTATCTCAACTATATCACCTTTTTTGAGACTTGACGTTAATCTTATGGTAGATGACTTCCTACCTTCTAGAATGTCGGCACCGTATCTCTGCTTAAAGATTAGCTTCTTAATCTTAGTCATGACTTACCCTAAAGTTATCTAAGTATAGAGTCTATAAATTATTTACTAATTCTTCGGAGGTAAATTCTTAAAGCAATATCTAAATTTAAGTTAATTTATCTTTATTAAACTCCTTAAATCTACTAGCTCTATAGCTCTCTATTATACTTTCTAATTTCTCTTCAGTTAGCTCTTGCCCCTTTCTCTTTTTTAGTTCAAGCTCCTGAATATACTTCTTAATTTTCACTAATTCTTTAATATCTTCATTACCCACTAAGATAATATCCCCATATATGCCGTGAACGTTATTAACAGTCTTAATAGGTAATAAGTAATGTTCCCTTAAGCATTCAGCTAAATCATTAAGTCCTTGTGATATGAGAACACCCGTCTTAACACTCCTTAATTTATTGATTACGTCGGTATTGATGTCATTACAAGAAATACCTTTGGGTAGGTCAACATATATTACATCATCAGTGATTTCTTTAAGTTTACTAATGTCACTTAATCTAACTATCTTAACAATCCTTACCTTACCACAGCTAATGTCATGTAATAGATTACGTACTTTAAGTAATGACTCCTTAAGCTTCTCATTCTCATCTCTTAATTCTTCAACGTATTTAGCTAAATTATTCAACCTATGAATTAACTCATTAATTTTCCTATCACGGAGTACATCCTTACTCAGTTCAGAAACTGTAATGTTTAGTTTGTACTCGTAATCTCTTAATTTGCTTTCTAATTCTCTAATCCTTTCCCTTAGGAATACGTTCTCCTTCTCAAGTTTGTTTATTTTCTCACTTAACTGCTTTATCTTCCTTTCCTTGTCTCTAACCTCATCCCTCTTACTTAATGCCTCAGAGATGAGTTCCTTCAGTACTTCATGCCTTACCTCACTACTTTTACCTTTACTTTCTCTTTCAATGTTATACATTATGATGTCTTCAATAATTTTGCTTAGTGGTTCATTCTTAATTAACTTTAGCTTATATTCCTGCAGGTTTCTTACTTTAAGACCCATTAATGTAATCCTCTCTTGAAGTTTATTCATTTTCTGCTCGAAACTCTTATATGCTTTAAGTGCTGCCGCCAATGCGTCTCTTTCATGACTATTTCTTATAGTAATGCCATACTTTTGTACGTAATCCTTAACCATAAGTTCCTTCTCAGCTGTACTTAATGAGTGAGGTGGTACATATAGTTGGGCGTTAAGTGTAGCAGCTAGTTTCTTAACTACGTCAGGTACCGGGGTCTTGTCTGTGGCGATAATTGTCGCTATACCAAATCGTGAAATTATTGATAGTACCTCACTTCTATCTAATTCCTTACCTGATGTTATGAATACAGGTCTTGAGTCCAGGTCTATTATTGCTAATCCTGACTCTATTCCTGGATCGTAACCTACTATTAAATACCTCTTACTTTCGGTGCTTTTACTTAGCTTTATGAATTTACTGCTTATTACAGGCTTTATAATTACTTTGACATCATAACCTCTTAATCTACTTATAACACCGTAGAGTTTCTCTCTATCCACATACACCGTAAAGACCGCTCTATCGATACCTCCCATACTTCTTCTAATGGTTAAATCATAATCTATTCCATGTTTATCGAGTTCCTCCTTAATCTTCTTTACAACCCTTGCTACGGCAGCACGCATATTTCTTTGATACTTATCAGAACGCGATCCTCCAGCAAAACCCCCACGACCCTTACTAACTATGATTTTTACCTTCTTCTCATATAGTTCCAGCTTCCTACCAAAACCCTTATTAGCAAGTAAAGCTAATGCTATAGCCGTCCTCATAGGATTAAGTTTATGAAGCTGATCTATGCTTATACCAGCCTTATTTATAAGTTCATTAACGCTTGTGAACCTACTCTCATCTAAAGTTACCTGAACAATATCAAGGTCTGGTGGCAACAATTTTAATACCTTAACTATATTTCTGCTACTACCACCTAATTCATATATATTGTCCGTAGCTAATATTGCAGGTCTATACTCCCAAAGAATCCTTATTAATTTACTTAGACTGACCTCATCAACTTTAACAACATTTCCATCCTTAACTATAGCTATAGCATAGACATAATCCTTTAAGGACTCACCACCGGATTTTATTATATCTACGCCTATAGTTACCTTGTTAGAGCTCATTAATTACCCCCTTAACATATTTGAGAGCTTCATTACTATCAATATTGACTCCATATTTACGTTTAAAGAACTTAACAACGTACTCGACATCCCTCTTGAGATACATTTCATGAGCTGGGTCGTCTTTGTATAAGTATTGGGGCCAATCAATAACGTACGGTATTTCTTCCTTAACTTCAACTAGTACGTTATATTCACTTAAATCACCATGAATTATGCCTAGATTAATGAATGCCGCACGTAATGCATGTAATATTCTCTTTAGTATAGATTCAGGATCACGCGCATCCTTATACCTATAGAGTTCTATTCCTTCTATATAATCAATAACTACCGCATGTTTACTCCAACCTCTAACCTTAGGTACGTATGGAGTATGATTAATTAGGTCTTTTAATGCCTTAAACTCCCTCTCTGCTGCCACCATAGACCTTATCATCCAGTTACGTTCATCGGTTAGATAAGATCTAACCCTAGCTACCTTCTGAAAACTTATCCTTCCTATCTTATAGAACTTCACAGCCAACAAGTTCCCTTCCTTATCTTTAGCAATATATATTTCACTCTCCTTACCCATACCTATTTTATCACCTAAATAAGCAATAATGTCCTTCTTAACTAGGTCTCTCAATGCGATGCAGTCTAGGCCTAAATACGTTAGTCTATAGCCATGAAAAGGTGTCAGCGATCTCTTGATGACCTTCAGCTTATGTAGCTTTCTTAATTTATTAGCTAACTCTCTCGGTGGAAGGTTAATCCTCCTTTCTATTATATCTAACGGTATGTACTCATACTTATTAAGCAATCTTTCAAATAAGCTAAGTATCTTAAAGTCTGTATTATCTAACTGTCTATATATTTCAGCAAGTAGCATATCTAGCTAAACTACGGATTTAGAACTTATATAGCTTTAACTTTTTAATATGGGTGAAAAAGTTCAGCCACCGACCTTTCATCACTAATCAGACCCGGTTTCACACATCATTAGTTGCTGGGTTAAAACAGCATCACTTTACCTTCAACTATCACTTTAGTTAATTCGGTCACCTTATCTAGTTCTTCATTAATTATTCCTTCAATCTCTGATTTAAGTGCTGAGAATGATACATCTTCATCCGGTATTATTTTAGCTATAGCTGCTTGCGGTTCATTAATGGGATGTCCTATCTGTGATAGTAATTCTACATAGACTTCCTTAACTTTCGGTACTTCCTTAATAATTCTATTAGCTATTTTGGAAGCAAGAACGTTATATAGCTTACCAACATGGCTAACAGGATTCTTACCAGCAGTTGCTTCAAGACTCATAGGTCTTAAGGGTGTTATTAGACCATTAGCTCTATTACCTCTACCTGTCATACCATCATCCCCATGTTCAGCTGATGTACCTGTAACGGTTATGTATACAATTTTCTTATCAGGTTTATCAGCTGTATTTAGTTGAACTTCAACATCATATTCAGGAGCTATTCTTGCTGCTAAATCCTTGATCTTATTCATTACTTCTTCCTTAACTGATAGATAATGATCTACATCAGGTATTAATGAAGATATCATAGCAGCAGCTACGGTTAATCTAATTTTCTTACCGATTCTAAGTCCCATTACTTTAACGTCTTCACCAACCTCAGGTATATGTGTTTTTAAGTCTCTTGAATTCAGGAAGCGTTCAGTCTCTAAGACAAGTCTCTCTAAGTCAGTTAATGGTGCAAAACCAACACCAAGACTCGTATCATTAGCTAGTGGCACTTTCTTAAGGCCAAGCTCATATACTCCTACGAGATCAGAACTACCGCTTCTTATCATATAATCTATAACAACATGTCTATCAGGATCCAGGAATCTAAAGTTTCTCTTGATCCACATCTTCACAGCATTAATGACCAGTGTACCTACAGGAACTCTTTCAATACTTCCATCGCTCTTAACGACATACTCTGTAGCTCTTCCGGAAACAATTATGTATATAGGGTGAAGAACCTCACCACCACCAAAGACTGGTCTCGCTTGTCCACCAACTAGGAGTACTTTATCTAAGTTATGATGAAGTATGACACCATACTTCTCAAGGTAATATTTCGATAACTCAACACTGGAGGCCTCAGCTGCCGCATCAGCCATATAGTCAGGATGGCCTAATCCCTTCCTCTCTACTAGTTCTATATATTGATCTGAAACAGGTTTCCTCTCAATCTTCTCCACATAGATATTTTTAGGCATAGCTACTACCTAAGTGTGTAGAGGCGCAAATAAATTAAAAGTTTAGCTTATATACTAACGTAAACAATTCATTGACGTAATTCAATAGGGAACAGTACGTAAGTTTGAAGTCTTAACTCTGGAATTAATTTTACTCTGATTATGATTTCTTGCTATAATTAATTACTATGTAAAGGATCTGACTTCCTCTAATGAGTACAGTACCGTATCTAGCTACAGGCTCCTCACTATCACCTCTTAATTCTTCACAATCAACCATTACTACATTCATTGTTGAATCAGTCATTATTAATTTACCTAAATATGCGTTTCCGTCCTTTATTTTAACAAGTACATCCCTATTTATTGCCGACCTTAACGTCCTTAGGGGACTTTCTATTCTAGCTGGTAACATAAACCTTACCTTAATGTACTTTGTCAGCAATTATATAAGCTTTAATTACCAATAATTTCATGTAGTTCACTTAAAGCATTAATTATATTTACCTCTAGATGAAACATCAATAAGGGTAGGTGAGATTCTGTGAGCATGGAGGAAAGCAGGATAACGATAGGTAATAAGCCTATACTGGATTATATAGTATCGATAGCAATATTATTCAATCAAGGAGTCAAGAGGATAGTGATAAGAGGTAAAGGGGATAATATATCGAAGGCTGTTGCTGTATATAATGCTATAAAAGAAAGAATGGGTGATGCTGTAAAGCTTAATGATGTGAGGATAGGTAGTGAAAATAGGAAAGGAAAACTTACATCATTTATTGAGATAGTGATTGAAAGAATAATGTAGTTTACGCATTTACATACTCATTACTCGATTAAGTTAATGCGGCTTGAGATCCCCCCATCATCAATACTTGAGTTAATTTAATACCTACTAAATCACCGTACACTAAAAGTAGGGCTTCATCTCTACTTAACTTACCTACCTTAACGTAGTCTAATATAGTTTCTAATTCTCTAGTTAGTGAAGTACTTACTAGTTCAGGATAGTTACTCTCTAAGAATCTTATAACTTGAATGCCCAGCTTTGTAGGTATAGCCTTAAGCCTCCTCTTAGAAAGCACTATATAGCCATGTCTTAAATTATTTTCTATTGCCTTGGCATAGGTACTAGGCCTACCTATACCTTGCTCTCTCATTAATCTCACTAGATCAGAAACCGTATATAGAGGAGATTTTGATGCCCTAATTACCTTTACATCTTCCGGATCAGGTTTTAAGATAATTTCAGATTTATCTCTAATGAATTCCATTAAGCTTAATTGATCGACTACGGTAAAGCCTTGTTTTATAATTTCAATAGGCACTTCTACTCTAGCTATCTTTAACTTATCTACATAGACATCAGCTATAATGTATTTAATGATGGAAGGTCTCATTTGACTTGCAACAAACCGTTTGAAAATTAAATTATAGAGTTGTTTATGATATGGAGTGACATTAGTTTGAATGAGTGAATGCATAAACTTCTCAATATTTTCCTCAGGTCTCGTCGGCCTTATGCATTCATGCGTACCTTTCTCTCCCCACGATCTAGGTGTGAAGTAGTCTATGAGACCTTTACTAAAGAGAAACTCTCTTGCTACCTCTATACCAACACCTGAGACGTGAGTACTATCTGTCCTGTGATACGTTATTAGACCTAGCTCAAAAAGATCTTGAGCAATCTTCATAACTTTAGCCGGTGGTATCTTAAGTATTCTTGATGCATCACTTAGTAACGTGTCTGTCGTGTATGGTGGCTTAGGATGTACTTCTCTAGTCTCTTCACTTACTCTAACAACTCGTATGCCATGCTTATTAATCATTTCAGCTAGCTTCTTCGCATCTTCGATACTTTTTGTGAAGTACTTTATCTTTAAATCACCAATCCGCACCAGTACTAAGTAACCTCTATCCCTTAAGTATTCCACATATCTATCAATTACCCATTTAAGTACTGGAGTCTGAACTCTGCCCCCGCCGAGCCAGAGCTTACTAAACTCCTTCTTTAAGACATTGCTTATCTCAAAACCTATCAATCTATCATCGACTCTTCTTACTATTTGTGCATTAACACTACCTAGGTTTATCCTTCGAGGGTTCTGTAATGCTCTAATGAATTCATTTTTAGTAACCTCATGAAATTCTATGCGATAAAACTTATCAATATAAGGTCTTAAAGTCAGAAATACGTCATAAGCTATCTTCTCTCCTTCCTCATCAGGGTCTGTTGCTAGAATTACTTCGTCAGTTTCTTGAGCTAGTTTTCTTAATGCATTAACTATTAATCGACTATCTCTTATACGAATAGAACCACATCTAGGACATTTAGAAAGTTCATCAGTAAATTGATGACCGCATTCCCTACACTTCTTTATCGTAGTGTATATGGGTACCAATGCATCGTTAACTAATCTAATGCCGTAAATACCTTCATCAACAACTAAATCATATATATGACCAAGCGTTGGTGCTATAGTTGCTACAAGCACTGAATTATTTAATGTTATGACTGTTTCATAGGCTATGTAGTCCCCTAAGTACCTCTTGCCAGGTGTTCCAAACATTTTAGCTATAGTTTTAGCCTTAGTTGGTGACTCAACCACTATTAATACAGATTTTATGGTGCTTGAATCAGTACTGCTAGACTCTTCATTCCTACTCTTAATCTGTAAGTCCTGAATTTCTTTAAGGTTAATGTCTTTTAACCTTAAAGGTGAATACTTTAATACATAATACTTGAGTCTTCTCATAAATATATTGAGTAAATCATGGTCATCATAAAGTAGTATTACAAGACCTAATGTCATGTGTCTATTCAGCAATCTACTACATCTACCTGAAGCCTGTAAGTAGGTCATCACATCCGGTATTAGTAAGTAGCACTTATTATCACGCTTTATAATTATTGAGTCCTCAAGGACTAATTTACCCTTTCTACTAACGTAATCGGATATGAACCTTTTTACCCTACTTTCTACTTTAAGCACTAATTTAACTAAGTCACTTAATGGGGGGTTTAGTTCAATTCCCTTCTTTATACTTACGGTTATTGCCTTAATTTTTGAAGGACTTAACTTACTTAATGCTCTAATTAAGTTCTTCTCCTCATCATTTAGGGTGTACGAATATTGCTGTAATTGCTGAAGAATTCTGACAAGTCTTAATGGGTTATTAAGGGCATTATCTAAAGGTATCATAAATTTAGGTATACCTATGAAGATTACGTTGTATATTCTCTTAGGCTCATCAATACCTCTAGTTAATATTCCATAATATGTTGATATACCTATTAAAACGTTTACCTCTCCTCTTCTTAACTTATCTAATGATCTTCTACTCTTAGCGATTTCCACCTTGATACCTTTCTTTAATAATTCTTGCTCTATCTCCTCGGCTTTTCTCATACCTAGGTCTTTGCTAACAAAGATTAATGTACCGCCTATGAGCTTAGATATTAGATTAGTTAGGTCAATGCTATCTAAGGGTTCTACAACTTCAACTAGGTTTCTCATGTAATCAAGAATTGAACCTATTTCAAACCTTAAGAGCTCCCTAAGTATTTTAGCTCTAGAACCACGTGCCCTACCTGTTGCAGTAGCTATTAATAATTGGCCTAGGTTGTCATAGTTTATACTCTTGGTTAGCTCTAATTCAGCTTCATAGAGTCTTTCTTGAACTTCCTTCAGTTTATCATCCTTACCTAACACTTTATAAAATGCGAGTTCCTGCTTTAGATTAATTATCTTAAAAGCTAGCTTAATTGCATTATCGCTTACTCCTAATAACTTTAGAATTAGATTTAGAATGCTTGATGATTTCATCAACGCATCAAAGTCATCAACTATCACTAAATCAAAACGCTTATCATTAAATAATCCTTTATTCTTATGTATGAAGGCATGCGTTGTAATAACTATTAAACCTTTATTTAATGTGTCATATGAATTACTCAGTATAGACTTCTTAAACTCTTGTGATGTCATGATCACGATATCTAAGTTCTTCTTTAGCTTGTTTAACAATGTTACCAATTGATTTAGTAATTCAGTAGTAGGCACTATGTAGAGAACTTTATGGTTTCTTGAAGCTTTAAACAAAGCATAAACCTGCAATAGCGTTGTCTTACCAACTCCTGTTGGTGCTATTAGTGCGAAAGACTCACCACTAAGCATTCTTTTAGCCCATGATCTTTGAATAGACCATAGCTCCTTACCAAGAATCTCCTTAAAGAAGGATTCAAACTCCCTTAACTCATCCTCTAGTAAGAAGAGGCTCAACATTCCTTTAACCTTATTAAGTGATTGCATAATTTTTCTTAAATCACTTCTTGTACCTACGTATTTAATGTACTCATTAGGTATGCAGTTTTGGCAGGGTAGACCCCTTCTAAGTCTATCTTCATGAACGGGGCCGTCACAATTAGGGCATAGGTTCCTAATAATCATATTCCTTAATACCGATTACTCTCTTAGTTATAGGTCATAGACTTATAAGAGCTCCACCTCATTAATTAAGTTTACCCACTTTATTACGGTGGTATCAGTATAGTTATCGCTATCATAGGTCCATAATAATCCATATTTCCTTTTAATAGCAGTCTGTGCTTACTATGTGGAAAATTCCTTATCATTTGAAAAGAGAAACAGGCATACATGCTATTATATTTAATACTTTTAAGAATATTGAAGGGTATGGAAAAATCCTATTGAAAGACAAGATGATTAGAGGAAAAGTAAATCTTTAGCTTAAAGCTTTTACCTTTTAAATTATTAGAGGTAAAACTGATAGATTATTCACGGATTAGAGTGTTAGGTATGAGGAGGAAGTATATATTCATAACTGGAGGTGTGCTTTCAGGTCTTGGTAAGGGTGTAACAGCTGCTTCTACAGCATTGCTTCTCCAATCTATGGGCTATAACGTAACGGTCATCAAGATAGATCCGTATGTAAACGTTGATGCCGGAACTATGAATCCTTACATGCATGGTGAAGTATTCGTTACTGAGGATGGCGGTGAAACCGACCTGGATCTAGGGCATTACGAAAGATTTCTTAATAAGAATCTGAGTAAGAAGAATAACATAACAACAGGTAAGGTCTACTTGACAGTTATAGAGAGGGAGAGGAGAGGAGACTATCTAGGTCAGACAGTTCAGATAATACCGCACATAACTGATGAAATAAAGAGAGAAATTAAGGAAGTATCTGATGAGCAAGGTAGTGACGTAACTGTTGTAGAGATCGGTGGTACTGTAGGAGATATCGAGAGTTTACCATTTCTTGAAGCAGTTAGACAAATGAGACTTGAGGAAGGTAGGGAAAATACATTATTTATCCATGTTGTACTGGTTCCTAAGTTATCGACAACAGGTGAACAAAAAACTAAGCCAGCACAGCATAGCATCCAAGAATTAAGACGTATAGGTATCCAGCCTGATATAATTATTGCTAGATCTATTGAACCGTTAACTAAGGAGTCAAAATATAAATTATCATTATATGGTAACGTTCCTGAAGAAGCCGTAATAAGTAACTATGATGTTGAAACAATATATGAAGTACCTTTAATATTGAAGGATCAAAATTACCATAGACTAATAGCTAAAATGCTTAGTTTAGAGTTTAGAGAACCTGAACTAGATGACTGGATAGCTTTCATAAACAAGTTGAAGAATCCTAAATATGTATCTACAATTGCCATGATAGGGAAATATACAAGGCTACGTGATAGTTACTTAAGCATTATTGAAGCATTAAAGCACGCATCAGCAGTTTATGGAGTTAAAACCATCCTTAAATGGATTGAAGCAACGGATATTGAACGAGGAAGAATAAGTGTGGAGGATTCGCTTAATGATGTTGATGGAGCAATAATACTTCCAGGTTTTGGTGAGAGAGGTGTTGAGGGAAAGATTAAAGCGATAGAGTACGTCAGGGAGAGGGACATACCTACTCTAGGTATATGTTTCGGACTTCAGTTGATGGTTGTTGAATTTGCAAGGAACGTTTTAGGACTTAAGGATGCACACACTACTGAAGTTGATCCCAACACACCTCATCCGGTAGTTGATTTACTCTCAATGCAGAGAGGGGTAGTCTATAAGGGAGGAACCATGAGATTAGGTGCTCAACCCATATTCATAAAGAAAGACACACTTGCACATAAGATTTACGGTAAAGATGTAATCTATGAGAGACATAGACATAGATACCAAGTTAATCCTAAATATGTTGATAAGTTTGAGAGCAAAGGATTCATCGTTAGTGGTGTTGGTGGTGAGGGTTTTCCGGAAATAATGGAGTTAAAGTGGAATAAGTTCTACTTAGGCATACAGGCACACCCTGAGTTCAAGAGTAGACCGCTAGCTCCCTCACCAATATTTCTTGCCTTCATAAACTCCATGAACAAGAAAAGATTATGAGTAAGTAGTACTTAAAAATTTTACAATGATCTAAGAGTGTAAGAATATCTCTCTGATCCTTAACTGCGTTAAAATTTTAATATATATATCATTAATCTTATAGGAAGTATCGTTATGGGTAGGTTTAAGGATTTACTTAAGGTTTCAAATACTAAGGTACTTCTATTAGGTAATGAAGCTATAGCTAGGGGGGCTATAGAAGCTGGTATAGGTGTTGCTGCAGCTTATCCGGGAACACCATCATCTGAGATTGTTGAATCACTCATGGAGGTTAAAGATGAATTAGGTATTTATGTCGAATGGAGCGTAAATGAGAAGGTTGCTTTTGAAATAGCTTATGCTGCGGCTATATCTGGTGTTCGTTCCCTAGTAGCTATGAAGCATGTAGGACTAAATGTTGCTGCTGACCCATTCATGAGCAGTGCATACACAGGTGTTGAGGAGGGTTTTGTCATAGTCAGCGCTGATGACCCAAGTATGTGGAGTAGTCAGAACGAACAAGACAATAGAATTTATGGTTTACATGGATATGTACCGGTATTCGAGACCACCATAGTAGGCGAGGTGAAAGACTTAACTAAATATCTCTTCGATTTCAGCTCTAAACATAAGCATCCAGTTTTACTTAGGTCAACAACCAGAATAAGCCATACAAGAGCCCCAATAATGTTGGGCGAAGTACCTAGAGAGTTTAAAACTAAGGGAGTTTTCAAAAAAGACCCTAAGTACGTACTAACCCCAGTCAATGCTCGTAGGGATAAGTTAGCTATGCTTGAAAGATTCTCAAGAATAAGACAGGATGTTGAAAAGTTTCCATTCAATAAAATTGAAGGCTCAGGAAATAAAGTAATAATTGCTCCAGGTATAGCTTATTCATATGTAAAGGAGGTAATCGAAGAGCATAATTTAAACGATGTAATCGTGGTTAAATTAACGACTATATATCCAATACCATATAACATGATAGCCGATATTTTAAGAGATGTAAGTGCCGTAATAGTAATTGAGGAGTTAGAGCCTGTAGTTGAGTATCAAGTTAAAGATCTAATAGTTAATGAGGGATTAAAAGTTAAGGTGTACGGTAAGGACATAACAGGACTTCCATATGAACTTAATTTAAATAGAGTTAAGAAATCCCTAGGTAAGTTCCTTAATGTGGAGATAAATGTAGGAAAGGACAACTTAGGACGGAAGCAACAATTAGAATTACCCGCTAGACCACCAACATTTTGTCCTGGATGTCCTTACAGACCTCTATTTTACGCTATAAAGATGCTCATAATTAGTAAGAAGTTAAATGTTGTAACACCTGGTGACATAGGATGCTACGCATTAGCAAGTAATGAACCATTCAAACTTCAGGATGTAGTTATAGAAATGGGCGGAAGCCTTGGTGTGGGTAATGGATTTTCTAAGGTACTTGATGATGTAGTTTTAGCATTTATAGGTGATTCAACATTCTTCCATGCAGGTGTACCTCCATTAATTAATGCTGTATTCAATAAGTCTAGGTTAATAGCTGTAATTCTTGATAATGAGGTAACTGCGATGACGGGACATCAACCATCACCTGCTAGTAAGGTACCTGGAAAGAAGAGAATATTAATTGAGGATGTAGCTAAAGGTGTTGGTGTGAGATTCGTTAAAGTTGTTGATCCTTTCAAGATAGATGTAGTGAAGAAGACACTAGAGGAAGCTATAGAGTTTACGAGGAAGGAGAACGAACCCGCAGTCATAGTTGCGAGAAGAAGATGTGCTTTAGAAGCATTTAGGGATATGCGTAGAGCTGGTGTTGAGATACCTATTCATGCAGTTGATAAGAATAAATGCGTTGCTTGCGGGATATGTTATAACTGGTTTGGATGTCCAGCAATAACTCCTCTACCTGATGGTAAGGCAAGTATAGATCCGGGCCTCTGTATAGGTTGTGGTGCATGTGTTAATGTGTGCCCTGTTAAGGCAATAAAGCCTGTCAAACCATATAGACCTGAAGAATTAAGTAAGTATTGGTTTTAAGGTGGTGGAATCATGACTTTAAACATGGTTGTCGTTGGTGTTGGAGGTCAAGGTATATTATTACTAGCGAGAGTAATCGGAGAGGCCGTATTAAGTAGTTCAGACCTCAATGTAAGCATTGCTGAAACACACGGTCTTAGTCAAAGAGGAGGTTCGGTCATAACCCATATACGCATAGGTAAGGGCATCTTTGCACCAACTATAGCTGAAGGTGATGCTGATGTAATGCTAGCTTTAGAACTCATTGAAGCTGCTAGATATTCTTCGTATTTAAGGTATAAGGAATCGATAGCCGTAATTGATGACAGATTAATTAGGCCATCACTCCCTAAGGTAAAGCTGCCAAATCGAGATGAATTAATTAAGTACATTCAGGATAGAACATGTAAGATGTTCATTCTTAAGGGATTTAATGAGGCATTAAAGAGAGGATCACCATTAAGTGCTAATATGGCACTCTTTGGATTCATATCATCAATCTTAGAGAGGCTCGGAGTTGTAAAGAATGAGGTGTCGTTAAAAATAGTCTCATCACTTGGCAGAAGTGAGAGGGTAATTAAAGTTAATAAAGAGCTCTATTTGATGGGGTATGAGGAAGCATCTAGGTTAGTAAGTAGCGATGTTCTAAGTTTACTTAAAAAGAGGCTACTGATTTAGATCTTAAAGTCTAGCATGTACTAAAGAACTTCTGTTTTATCTTAATTTCCTACTCTCTATAACTATCATTGTGGTAGTTCCTCTAACTTGAGGTATACGTCTAATCTTATTAATGACCAAACGTCTTAACTCTTCATGGCTTTCAGCTTCAACCAATGCAACGATATCATACATACCATATACCTCATAAATCTCCTTAACACCTTCAACCTTAGCTAATGCATCCATAACCTCACTTTCACTTCCTGTCTCGGTTGTTATTAATACTATTGCTAGGGGCATGGATACTCAATTATTAATGTATTAAGTAAAGTTAATAAGTATTGCTTCATAAATCAGCCGCCTGGTTACACTTCACCAATCCGATCTTACGAGGTTCATCATCATATAAAAATTACTAATAAAGGTAAAAAGTGCTAAACTAATGATTAAAGGAGATTAAATTTGAGAGTAGCAGAGAATTCAATTGTATTAATACCGAGATGGTCTTCTGAGCGTTTACCAGAGTTTTTAAGAGACTTACTTAAGCTTATAAATTACCAAGTCCAACATATGTACTTTGTATTAAAACCTTCAGTAGTTAGTGTGAACTTAAGGGGTGTGAGAAGATTAGTTACAATACCTCCATCAGCAATAATAATAGATGAGTCAATACTAATTAATACTGACGGTAAGGAAATTACAAATTTAGCTTTAAAGTACGGTATTAAAATCTTTAAGTTAAGTGAGGATTCATGGGTTGAAGTTAAAAATAGCTTAACAACTAATGAAATATGTATTATGGGCCATGGTAAGATCAGTGAATTAGTACAGGAGCTAGATTTAAAATCATCACATGATACCTGCATCAGTGAAGCTTCAACATGTTTAGTTATCGATGAAGGAGCTAATATTCATCTAGAAGAATATAAGAGGTTACTGAATTATAAGCATGTAGCTATCTTAACAGGCCTTAAAAACATAAGACTAAGGGATGTTGAAGGTATAATCTCATCCTTATGGAGACACCATCCATTACTTTATGACTTAAATATATGGAATGTAAAAGTTCACATAAAGGTTGCTGATGTGAGTAATATTAAGGAAATTATGCTTCTCTCAAAGCCTCTAGTATTTCTTGATGATAATGTACTAGTGATGGAAGTTAGTTACAATAACTCAGTACTCTTTACATCATCATTACCTTTTAAAACATTGTTAATTAAGGCTCTCTTCTATGTATGTTAAGCTTTATCCTCACTACCTGTAATTTCATCAAGGTTTAGCTCCTTCCTTCTCCTTGCTTGAAGCTCCTCTACTGTACCTTTAGTTATTATTTCGTATAGCGTAGCAACCTTATTGTTTGCTGGCCTTAATAGTCTGCCTAACCGTTGTATAAACTGTCTCCTAGAACCTGTACCTGCAACAAGTATGCCTACATTGGCATCAGGTATATCTAACCCTTCATCACCTAAAGTAGTGACTACTAAAACTCCTGATTTAGAGTTTCTGAATCTTTCAAGTATTATCTTCCTGCGATCAGCAGGTAACTCACCTGTGAGTAAGTAACCATTAACTCTTCGTGCTATTTCCTCAGCCAAATCAACGTAATGTGCGAAAACTATAATTTTGCTACCATTCATTAATTCCTTCCTAATTATTTCTTCAACCTTTTCTATTTTAGATAATGACTTATGTATTAACTTACTCATTTCATTATGCAGTCTTAACGCTTCGATAGCTCTCTCATCACCTTGCCTTGCTAATTTTAAAACATCTTCAAATTTACTATAGCCAACCAATTTCCTATACTTACTCCTAAGCTCATATAATCTCCTTCTCTCACTGGGTTTTAACTCTACCTTGATTGTGACAATTCTATAGGAAGCTAGATAACCCTGCTTAGCTAACTCTTGAGGAGGCTTATAATACACTATACCGCCCATTAATGGGAAGAGTTCTACATGCTTACCATCCTCTCTATAAGGTGTTGCTGATAAACCCATCCTACTTAATATAGGCAATGATTCAGCTATGAACTTAAACTTCTCAGCAGGTAAGTGATGAACCTCATCCACGATAAGTAATGAATAATTCCTAGCAAACTTATCTATATGTCTATAAGCTGTCTGATAAGTTGTTAAAGTTATAGGTGATAATCTTTTTTCACCACTATAATACATACCTATCATGTATTCAGGTAAGTTAGTAAACTTCAATATGGCATTTTTCCATTGAATGAGCTGTTCTTTAGTATATGCGATGATTAATGTATGCTGCCTTAATAAACTTAGAGCTGCAATAGCTATTATGGTCTTTCCTGAGCCTGTAGGTAATGCAATTACACCCTTATTCCCATTCCTTACCCACGAATCTAAAGCTTCCTTCTGATAGTCCCTTAACGTACCCTTAAATTTTAATTCATAGTTTAGTGGAATTTCACGTTTAAATCCAGTTTCGTCATTAACTTTAAATCCTAATGAAAGTAACTTATTAATTAATTCGTAATACTTGTAAGGTTTAGCCACAAATGTTTTAGAGCTCCTTTCATACCTAATTAGACCTTTAAGTTGACCTAATAGTTCACCTAAGTATATGTTAAATTTTAATATTAATGAGCCATTCCTATATTCAATACGTACTTCCTTTCCTAGGTTGAGTTTCTCCTCAAGGTATTCTATAAGTTTATCATCATATATTGCATTAACGTTTTCAAGAATATCAATGACATCATCAATACTTAAATTCTTAGATAGTATTGCATCAATGTTTAATTTAAATATTGACTCTCTACCCTCTCGTCCTACGTAATGAGCTATGCTTAAGAGCTTTCTAAAGTCCTCATCTTCAAGCCATCCTCTAACTTTAAATTGTAAGATTTTATCCCTGCTCATACCTTAAGGTTCACCTGGTCTTACTCTTCAATGAATTCCACAACTATCTTAACTTTGACTCTGCTTTCTGATAAAGCTGGGGGTTTTTCACCTAAATCCACAGCAAAAACCACGGGATTACCTAGACCATCATTAAACCTTACTTCAGCTACGTATGTTGTCTTACCCCCCTCACTTAGTGATTTGAGGATAGCCTCGTATAGTCTTGACAGAGCTATTTGGAATGATATAGGGTTAGCTAAATCTTGAGGATTAATTCTAATCTCAGCTAAGCTTCTCGCTATACCTCTAATGACTTTCTCTATCCTTGCAATACCGTAAAATTCCTTGGTATAAACACTTTCACTCAATTTTCAACCCAGGAAGTATGTGGGTTTAAGCTTAATATATTAGTGCTTGCAGGAGAGGAAACACTTATAAGGGAGTCTTTAAGTATTATGAGCGAGAATATCGTAGTGAGGAAGTGAGGTGAGTTAGGAAATGTCATCATCACAGTCTCAAGCCCCAAGCCCCATCTCAAGTAACGTAGTACTAGTGGGTAAGAAGCCAGTAATGAACTACGTACTAGCAACATTAACACTACTAAACCAAGGAGTTAATGAAATCGTAGTCAAAGCTAGAGGTAGAGCCATAAGTAAGGCTGTAGACACTGTAGAAATAGTAAGGAGTAGATTCTTACCAGATAAGGTTGAGGTTAAGGACATTAAGATAGGTAGCCAGGTAGTAACTACAGCTGATGGAAGACAGACTAGAGTATCAACCATTGAAATAGTATTAGCTAAGAAAGAGTAAATAAGATAAAGGGGCTACTAAAGCATTAATGATTTTTTAGATCCTATCGAATTAAACTTTTAACATTTTAATACACCTTCCCCAAAATAACTTCATGGTAGTAACTTATGGGTAAGTTACTTAATAGGATAATATCTAAGGGTACATTACTACAGGTAGCACTAGACTTCACAGAGCTCGATGATGCTATAAAGATAATGCGTGAACTTATTGACTTAGATGTAGATATATATGAAGCGGGAACGCCATTAATAAAAAATTACGGTTTAAGGAACTTAGGTACCTTAAGGAGTATTGTGGGAAGTCAACCAGTACTCCTAGCAGATACAAAGACTGTGGATGTGGGCGCACTTGAAGCTGAGTTAGCTTATAAGAGTGGTTTTGACGCTATTACAGTACTCGGTAGTAGTGATGATGAAGTAATCAAATCAACACTTAAGAAGGCTAATGAACTAGATATTGATGTAGTCATTGACACTATAGGTATAAGTGAGCATAACCTTGCAAGAAGACTTGAAGAGTTAAAGTCATTAAATGTAAACATAGTTAACATTCATACAGGCATTGATGTTCAAAGATTAAGGGGGTTGAGGATCACAGATAGGTTGAGTGTTCTTAAAGATCTAGTATCATCATTTAAGAGTAGCTTTAAATTCTCAGTCAGTGGCGGTATTAGACCTGATGATATACCTAAAATACTTGAGCTCGACGTTAGTATAATAGTTATAGGATCAGCTATAACTAGATCAGACAATCCTAGGGAAAGTACCAGAAAGGCACTACAATATTTGAGGGGCTAGACTTTAAAAGTAATGATTTAAGCTATTTTAAGATTTAGGGAGTATAAGTGATAGCAGCATTGGTATTACTGGTAGTCAGTATAGTTTTAGCTATTTTAGCTATAACAGGTTATGACAAGTACTTAATACTTAAAATTAAAGCAAAAATGCTGAAAGAAAAATACAGGTATCAAAGCAATATCGATAAAATCATGGATTCGTATACAAGGTCAGTAATTAAGAAGGTGAAGCTATCACGTATTGGTAGTTACTTAGTTTTAACTATAGTTATGCGTGAAGGAGTAGGTGAAGAGGAGGTAAGCATCAGTGACTTAACTCCATTAATGCCCTTAGTATTGGAGGATAATGAAAATGAAAATATCAATGTGGCATAATAAGTTTTTGCTAATTATCTCATGAAAAGCTTCTCGTATTCTCTAATGAATTTAACGCTATCCCTAACATCAACAAATAACCTAGATGCTTCCATTACATCCTCCTTACTAATTATGCTTCTACCGTTTCTTTGAGCAATTATCTGGGCAGGTCTGAGTAGTTGTACAGCATATCTAAGACTTCTCTCAACACCTAAATCAGTAAGAGCTTCTAGTGCTTCATCACTTAGTCTTACCTCTTCTTCATGGGCTCTAATTTTAATTATCTCTTTAATTTCGTTTCTACTATAAGGCTTCATTCTAATAATTAATAGTCTATCTAGTAAGTCTAGGGGTATTCCGTGAGGTGATTCGATATCTGTACCCCTAATTCTCGTGATACCTCTATTTGTTGCTAATATCAGTATGGGTGCGAACTCACTCTCAAGTATCCTGGTTAAGAATGAGAATGCTTCTAAGTCTAGCATATGTGCGTCATCTATGAAGAGAACTCCAGGAACTATTTCTGCTTTCTTTTCTTCGAGCCACTTCCTTACCTGGTTGTTAACTGTCTTCCTTACTTCCTCATCTATTTCTTTTTCAAGCTCTATACCTAGGAGTCCTGTAATCGATACTCTTTGGCTTGCAACATACATGTCTAAGTCATTTAATGTGAGTACCCTTACTATTTCCTTTTCTCTCAGAATTGGTCCTCTAGGTAATTCCTCCTCAACTCTCCATAAGTCTATGTCATAGTATTTGGCCTTCTCAATACCTTTAACTCTGCCAACTTTATGAACGACACCTGTTTCTGCATCAATCCATATATGATCACCACGACGAACTCTAAGTTGAACTAGTTGAGCAGTGATTTCCTCACCAACGGTGTATGTCCTAGTTTCATCCTTAGTCATTAACGTTATTTTAGCACCCTTAGGTACCCTGATGTATGGGTTGAAGGGATGTCTCGTGTAGGCTATTTTTATATCTTTAACTACACCCTCATAAACCTTCCTTACTTCCTTAATTCTAACGCCTGTAGCTCTTCTTACAGCTCTCATAAGTATTTCTGTCTTTTTGACTTCAGCTGAGTATATCTCAGCACCATCAAGAGCCACGAAGGGGGTATCTTCACCTAGCTCTCTAGCTATGGCTACAGCTAATGCTGTTTTACCAGTACCTGGTGGACCTACTAAGAGTATCCCTTTACCTGTCATTTTACCTTGTTTAATCATCTCAACAATAATGCCAGCAGCTTTTCTAGCTTCTAGTTGGCCCACAAGACCATCCGCAATTGGTTGAGGCTCGCCATTTTCATCCAGCCCTAAGCCTCTAATATGGCTATGTAGCGTTACCATGTACCTCTCGATACTTGGAGCCTTAACCTCCCTAATCTCAGCACACATCACCTATACCCGTAATTCTAATTATATAATTCATGACTTTTAAATCTCAATCTAAATAGGTAATGCTTAATAATGATTATAGATAGAGTCATACGGGTTACAGAATGTCGCAATCAAAAACCACAAAGGAGATAAAGATAGTCACAAGACCCGTGGTAACAATTGATGCTGTTAAAAGGGATACAAGAAAATTAAAGCTTTTACATATAATTGATATGATAGGCCAAATCTCAGAGAAAGGACTAACACAGCTAATATATAAGCTAAAGAATGACAAGGGTATAGACTTGGGGTACAAGTTCTTCTCAATTGCTGGTGTACCCAATAGTAAGGAACTACTAGAGGATGTTAGAGTATTACTCTACTTAGGATTAGTAGAGTCTGATCCCATAACAAGGAAATTGAGATTAACAAGCCTCGGTAAGGAATTCTTAGGCAGTGAAGGTGGTAAAGTAAGTAAGGAAGACCTTGATGATATAAGTAACGCATTAGATGAGCTAAAAACCTATATCCAATCCCTTGATTCAACGACAGAAATTGTGATAAGAGGTATGAGATCTCTAAGAGGTAGGCGAAGACGAAGAAGGTAAGAAAGTTATTCAGGTCTCACATCAACTCTACTCTTAACTTCCTGTGGAAGGACATCCCAATACTTTCGTAGGAATTCTTCCTCCTTACTCTTGATTCTAGGATGCTTTCTTCTCGTGTCAGGGTACATCCAAGGTATACTATCTATTATTGGATACCACCTACCACATTTGGGACATATGATAATCCCTGATATTATATCTATGCGTACACATTCAGCACAATTTAACTCCTCTCTATTAATTTCTTTAATGTATTTACTCTTGAGACCGCAATATAAATCACAGAATGGTGTTTGTACCTTAAATTTTTTGTCTAAAAGTTTCTTCTCGAAAACATATAACTTTAAAGGGAATTCCTTACACATAGGACAAGCAAGTAGGTTCAATAATGCGTACCTCAATGCCCTAACACCTCTTTAATAAACTTTAGAACACTATTAAGTATGCTATTGGCTTGTTGCTCGTTACTAGCTTCAACAAAAACTCTTAGTATAGGTTCCGTACCACTGGGTCTTACAAGTATCCAGTAATCTCTTTCAATTATTTTAACACCATCGATATCTATAATTCTAGACTTACTGTATAGTTCCTTAAGCTTATTTATAACTTTGGCTGCTTCCTCTCTATTCCTTATAGGTACTTTAGTCTTAACTATGTGTCTACTGGGTAGTTCATCAATGAGTTCGGTTAAGCTTTTTCTTATGTAACTTAAGTATTCAAGCATTAATGCTATAGCTATGCCTCCATCCCTTACATACTGATGAGGAGGATACATAAACCCTCCATTCTCCTCGAATCCGGCTATAGCTCCTATTTTCATCATAGTCCTAGCTATGGTTATACTACCTACCCTTGTCCACACAATCTCAACACCATACTTAGACAGTACTTCCTCGACTAATGTACTTGATGAAACGGCTGTAACAACTCTCTTAGGACCTTCATCTCTTCTGTACTCAATAATGTGTTTACAAAGTAGTATAGCTGTCCTATCACCTGATAGAACTCTACCTTTTCCATCTATGAATATTGCCCTATCTCCATCCCCATCATGAGCTACCCCAAAATCCGCCTTCATAGATCTAACTGCGCTCGATGTATAAACTAAGTTTTCAGGTGTTGGCTCGGGTTCCCTATTCGGTACATGTGAGAGTTCAGTATTTACTGTGATTAATTTCACGCCTAAATGTTTAAGTATTTTCGGTGAAGTTAATGATGGAACGTTATTGGCTCCATCAAGAACAACTCTAAAGTTTCTAGATCTAATCTTATCAATGTCAACGAGACCTACAACACCTCTAATATAGTGTTCGTTAACATCATCTACTTTCACGTAATCACTAGATAGTTGCTTCCACGGTACCCTTCTAAACCTCCCTTCATGATATATTTTCTCTATTTCCTTCTCGCCTTCTCTATGTAGCTCAACACCATCAGATGCTATAACCTTTATACCGCTATATTGTGGTGGATTATGTGATGCAGTTATCATTATTCCTCCATCAAATCCTCCAGTACTTTTTATGTAGTATTGAAGTGCTGGTGTTGGTGTTAAGCCTGCATAGTATACCTTGACGCCTGACGCTAGTAAGCCCCCAATAACTATATGTGTTATGAAGTCATTACCAGCCCTAGCATCCCTACCTACAATGATTCTTGAACCTGAACCGAAGTAAGAAGCTATCGCTAATGTGAGTCTAAGTACATTCTCAGGTGTCAAGAATTCATTAACAACTCCTCTAACACCATCGGTACCAAAGAGTCTAGGATAGCTCACTTATCTCACCATACTTACATAAGCAGGGATAACATAATTAATATTGTCCTCGAAGAAATCAATCTTGGAGGAAGAGCGACATGAAGGTATGGATTGACGTTCTAACATCAAAGCAAGCAACATTGTTTGGATACTTAGCTAGGGAACTATTAATGAGAGGCTTTAAAGTCATAGTAACTTGCCGTGAGTACGAGTATACCGAGGGAGGACTTAAAAGGCTTGGGATAAATCCCATAGTTATTGGTAGTTATGCTGAAGGTGATGCTTACGATAAAGTAATGCATGATATCAATAGAATGAGTGAGCTACTTAAGATTGTGAAACATGAGAAGCCTACTGTATTAATAGCTTATCCAAACCCATCAGCAGCTAGGGTAGCTTTCGGTCTAGGTATCAAGTATATTGCAATAACGGATTCACCGCATGCTGAAATACCCAGTAGATTATCGTTACCATTAGCAGATATCGTCATCACATCTAGGTGCATACCTCAAGCTGAGATATTAAGCTACTTATATGTAACAACAAAACTATATCAATACAACGGTGTTGATGAGGTATCATGGCTAATTAGGAGTAAGCCTGATATTAACTACATAAGGACGTTAGGTCTGGAAGAGTTTAAATATGTGGTGCTGAGGCCTCATGAATCATTAGCAACATACTATAGAGGGCATAATGTATACATAGATATGGAGAAATTAATACAATATCTAAATAGTGAAGGATATGACATAGTATTCCTGCCAAGGTATAGTATACATGAAGCCCTAGCTAAAAAGTTGTTGAAGCAAGGTCTTAAAGTTAAAGTAATCAGGGAGTATTATGATGGTGTTTCACTTACATATTACGCTCTTGCAGTCATAAGCGGCGGTGCCTCACTTGCTAGGGAGGCTGCCTTACTCCATACCGTAGGCATAACATATTTTCCTAAGAAGCTATACGTAAATGAATGCATTAAAAAGTTTGGCTATCCTCTCTACGATGTACATGACATGAATGATTTGAAGAGAGTGCTTAAAGCTATTGACATACATAAGTATAAGAAGAAGTCCTTTAATAACATCTTACATGAGCTTAAATCAAGATTTGAGGATTTAATATCATTAATCATAAAAATACTAATCAACGAGGTTCGCGGCTGATGCGTGCACCAATTCTTTACTCAGCATGGTATAGAAACTTCACTAGTTTTAGTCTAGAAGGTGTAAGGGACTTCATAAATAAACTTAAGGATGCTCGTTTTGATGGTATCGAGCTAAGTATAGATTACCCTCTATACTTTAAGGTAAAAACTCAAGAGATAATTACGCATTATCTTAGACATGAGGGTTTATATCTAAGTATTCACTTACCTTGGCGTGATTTAGAATTAGCTTCACCTATAGAGGAAGTCAGGACTGCTTCACTTAACATTATATTGAAGTGTATTGATGAGTTATCTAAATTAGAGCCTAAGTATTTTGTTCTTCACTTAACAACAGAACAAGACTTTTGTGGATACATGAATAAAGACTGCATAGCTTCTGCAAAAAGAAGTTTGGAGCAAATTGTCATGAAATGTAAAGATGTATCTATACCTTTACTTATTGAGACAACACATGATAAGTGCTGTAGTAATGAGGATACATTACCATACATCTTAACAGAGTTTAAGGATGAGCCATATGTTGGTGTATGTCTAGATCCAGTACATCTATTGTCTAGAAGAATTAAGATGTGGGGTAGTAGTGAAGATGTGATTGAGATTGTAAAGAGCTTACCACCAATAATTATCGATAAAATTGAAGCGTTACACATACATAATTATAGACGTCTAAGTTACGGCCTGACTTATGTCCATCTAATCCCTGATGATGACATATTGAAGGACTTTATAGAAGTAATTAGGTACTTGAGCGGTAAGGTTAGAATAATGACTATTGAAGTATATAAAGATTTAAGTGGTAAAGACATAGACGTTAGCCAGTTAAGGCATGTAGTAATGGCGTTAAAGGAGGGGATAACAGATCGTACTTAAGTTAGGTATAGATGAAGCTGGTCGTGGCCCTGTCATTGGCGATATGTTTGTTGCAGGTGTTATTATTAGCGATGATATCGAAGATAAACTTAGAAGTATTGGTGTCAAGGATAGTAAGCTATTAACTCCTAAGGCACGGGCTAAGCTTTTCACATTAATATGTATATATTCCCGTAGTATTATAGTTCTAAGGATACCACCCAAAGATATTGATGAGTCAAATCTTAACGACTTATTTATCAAGGCCGTAAGTAACATAGTAAAAGTAGCATTCACTAATCCAACACTAAGAAGGGAAATAAGGGAAGTAGTAATTGATGCAACAAGTGGTAGTGCAAAATTAATAAAGGAAGTCAATAGCTTACTGAACAGGTTAGGTATCAATAAAGTGAATTTAGTGATTGAGAGTAAAGCTGATTTGAAATATACCGTTGTAAGTGCTGCCTCGATTGTAGCTAAGTACTTAAGAGATACCCATATTAGAATCCTTCATGAAATATATGGCGACTTTGGTAGCGGATATCCATCAGATCCAAAAACTAAGGCATGGTTATTAAAGCTTAAGGCGCATGAAATTCCACCAATTGTTAGAAAATCTTGGTCTACACTTAAGAAGCTCGGTATAAGGTATGTTAATGAGAATCAAACACTACTTAAATGGTTAAAAGGTAATAGGAGAGATTAAAGATTAGAGTCTTAGAATTAGATTATATACATGAGTGGCTTAAGATGCCAACTAATTTGCCTGCTGAAGCTAAAGCTAAATGGGCTAAGTACTTAGAGGCCAGAACTCTTGAGGAGAAACTTAAGGCTTTACAGGAATTTCTTTCTGCTATACCTAAGCATAAAGGTACTGAAAATCTTAGGGCATGGGTTAGGAGGAAGATTTCAGAGCTTAGGGAGGAAATTGAGGAGAGAAGGTCAAGACGTACAGGTAGGGCACCATCATTCTTCATAGAGAAGGAAGGAGCCTCACAAGTAGTCATGTTAGGATTACCTAATTCAGGCAAGAGCTCATTATTGAGAGCCCTGACTAATGCTAAACCAGATGTTAGTGACATACCGTTTACAACTAAGTATCCTGTACCTGGCATGTTAAGGTTTGAGGACATACAGTTTCAACTAATTGAAGCTCCAGCATTAACTAGGGGTGCGTCAAGAGGTAAGTTAATATGGGGTTCAAGAGTATTAGGTTTAGCAAGAAACGCTGATATATTAATGTTAGTAATAGACTTATCGAATAATCCACTAGCGCAACTTGATGTTCTAATCAGTGAATTAGAAAACGTAGGTATAGTTATAAGGAGACCTAAAGGTCGTGTTGTGATAGAACGCTCAAAAGCTGTGAGAGGAATCAAGGTAATAAGTTACGGTAAACTCATTAACGCTACTGTAAGCGATATTGTAAAACTACTTAATAGCTATAGAATATATAACGCTATTGTAAAGATCTATGGTGAGGTTTCCTTAGATGATGTAGAGAAATCGGTGTTTGAAAATGTAACTTATAAACCCTCAATAATCGTGCTTAATAAAGCAGATCTTGTTGGCAGAGAGTATATTGAGGAAGTACGTAATTACATCGCTACATTCCTCGGAGATGACATTAAGGTAATCGCAGCTTCAGCTAAGACAGGTATGGGCTTGAGTGAAATACCTAAGGCAGTATTTGATGCAGCAAATATCATTAGGGTATATACTAAGGAGCCTAATTCCTCTAAACCCTCACCAGAACCATTAATACTGCCTAAAGGTTCACGAGTTGAGGATGCTATATTGAGAATAAGGGAGGAGTTTCTAAAGTACTTTAAATACGCTAGGATATGGGGTCCGTCAGCAAAATACCCTGGAGAGAGAGTAGGGCTTGATCATATCTTAGAGGATGGTGATGTAATAGAAATTAGAACTAAAATTAAAGGTATATAGTTCATAAGTTGATATGTGTTAATACATCTCCCTTTTAACTTCTCAGAGAGAATTCATTATTAGGTGATGAAGTGCCACGTAAGTCGCCATCAAGTAGATCCAGAAGTAGAAGGAAAAGAAAGGAGGAATCTGAGACCATAACACAGGAGAAGACAAGTAAGAAGACTACGAGAAGGACTAGAAGGAGAAGAGAGATAAACTTAGATGCGTGGATAGAGAAACACATAGATGAATTTGTAAGCTCTACAGGTCTTGACTTGCTTAATTTATCTCGTGAACAGTATATTGAAATATTAAAGGATATCATAATACAGCTTTACGGATCAACAAGTAGCTATACTAAAGTGGATGTATTAGTAAAGAGATTTCAGAGATACTCTGATAGAATATACCCTGTAATAGCTGCACGTATAGCTTCGCTACTTGATAAGTTGAGTGAGGATCAATTAGAATTTGTTATCCTTAATATAGGTGATGAGGTATTAAGCTTAGCTAGTAAACTTTATGAGCATGCTAGAAGATTTGGCAGAGATGATCTTATAAATATACTTAAAACTAAGTGGTCAAATGCTTGGGTCAAGAGAAGAACAGAGATACTGCCAGCTGAGTGTCCTAAATGCGGCTTTAACGCATTAATGCCTGACCTAACATGTCTCGTATGTAATTCAGTAGTTAACGATAAGACCCTCAAGGAATTCATAAAATTCACTAATGGTTTAAAAGAGTTAATATCAATATTATCCTGCGATGAACTAAGAGAGATTATGAGGAGAGGTTACGTATTAGTAAATGGACTAGGTCTTAAGCCCCCCAATAGTGAAAGATCACCTATCGATATAGAGATCTACCTTACTAATAAAGAAATGGAATTAGTTAAAGGAATGTACAAAGATAGGTGTGAGGGTATAATGTAATGGAGTTCCTGAGAACTATAGATGAAGCACGGAAGTTCGTATATCTGAATAAGGTGGCATTACTTGCAATCATGAATTTAGAGATGGAGCTAAGTAAGATCATATATGTAGTTCTAAGAAAACTTGAGAGAATCTCTAGAGGGAGAATATCTTATGCGATACTGCTTATAGATAACGAGTCACCGCCAGTAATAACACTATTTATTAATGGTAGACAAGTTTTTGAGCAAAGTGATTATTTTGGTAATGAAAAGAAGGATTTACAGGCATTAAAGTGGGGGATTAGGGAGGCACTCAAAGATTGGGGTATTGAGCCACCGTTCTAAACTTCAAGTCTATCAAGTCTTTCTTCACGTAGTAACATCCTTAACTTACTAATTAGTTCCTCATAGTTTTTATCATTTAAACCTTCAGCTAAAATACTGAAAAGTTCCATTACATAGGGGTTTAACTGATTAGGTCCTTCAAGTATTTCCTCTCTAATCTTATCAAAGTATTTACTTAACTCATCAGTCTTCACTAGATTAAGTTTCCAAAGTAATGTAGCATAACCTACTAGTATAGCCATGTAGAAATTAGCTCTATCAATATCCATCTCATCCTCAACAAGCTTTGTGTAAAATTCTAATACTTTAGATAGTTCTGGTAGCAATGAATCTCACCACCTCAGTATAGCTTAAGACAGGTTAATTAGGATTGCTCAAATAAGTTTATATAGAGGCGGATTAAATAGAACTAATGGGGTTGTGTCATGGCAACCTACGGAATACCTGTGATAGTCCTCAAGGAGGGTACTACTAGGAGTTATGGACGTGAGGCATTAAGGAATAACATAATTGCAGCAAGAGCTCTAGCTGAGATTTTAAAGACAAGCTTAGGTCCTAGGGGCCTCGATAAAATGCTAGTTGATAGCTTTGGAGACATAACGGTGACAAACGATGGTGCAACCATAGTTAAGGAAATGGAGGTTCAGCATCCAGCAGCTAAATTACTTGTTGAAACAGCTAAGGCAGTTGATGCTGAAGTAGGTGATGGAACTACCAGTGCGGTTGTTCTAGCTGGTGAGCTATTAAGTAAGGCTGAGAACCTATTAGATCAGAACATACATCCAACAATAATAATTGAAGGCTACAAGAAAGCTATGAATAAAGCCCTAGAAATATTGGACGAGATTGCTATAAAGCTAGACATAGGTGACATAGAGACTAAAGAGGGTATGGAGAAGGCAAGAAAAGAATTATACAAGATAACTTACTCGGCATTAGCTAGTAAGTACTTAGCAACACCCGATATCCTTGATAAGTTAATTGACATCGCTATTAAGGCTGCATTAAAGGTTGCTGAGAAGAGACCTGATGGCACTTACCTAGTGAGACTTGATAACGTTAAGATAGAGAAGAAGAAGGGTGCATCCTTAGCTGAGACTCAACTTGTTGATGGTATTGTTCTTGATAAGGAGGTTGTTCATCCTGGTATGCCTAAGAGGGTTGAGAATGCTAAGATAGCATTAATAGATGCACCACTAGAGATAGAGAAACCTGACATTACTGCTAAGATAAACATAACGTCACCTGAGCAAATTAAGATGTTCCTTGACGAGGAGACTAGGATGCTTAAGGACATGGTTGAGAAGATTGCTTCTATTGGTGCTAATGTTGTTATTTGTCAGAAGGGTATTGATGATGTTGCACAACACTTCCTAGCAAAGAAAGGAATACTAGCAGTAAGAAGAGTCAAGAGATCAGACATGGAAAAACTAGAAAGAGCAACAGGAGGAAGGATTGTCACAAGCATTAGAGACCTATCAGAGAAGGACCTAGGGTACGCAAAGCTAGTTGAGGAGAGGAGGGTAGGTAACGATAAGATGGTATTCATTGAGGGCTGTAAGAACCCGAAGGCAGTAACCATACTGATTAGAGGCGCTAGTGACATGTTAGTAGATGATGCTGAGAGAAGCTTTAATGACGCATTACACGCTCTAAGAAATGTACTAAGAGAACCCAAAGTTGTACCTGGCGGTGGTGCTGTAGAGGTAGAACTAGCACTTAGGTTGAGAAAATATGCCGAGGGTATTGGCGGTAAAGAGCAACTAGCTGTTAAGGCATTTGCTGACGCATTAGAGGAAATAGTGACCGTGCTAGCTCAAACGGCAGGTCTAGACCCACTTAACGCCCTAATGGAGTTAAGAAAGCTACATGACGAAGGCAAGATCAATGCAGGTATTGATGTTATAAATGGTAAGATACTCGACGACATGACCAAGATTAACGTAATAGACCCAGTTCTCGTTAAGAAGCAAGTAATTAAGGCAGCAACAGAAGCAGCTGCCGCCATACTTAAGGTTGATGACGTAATCGCTGCCGCACCAACGAAGAAGGAGGAAAAGAAGGGAAAGAAGGGAGAGGAAGAGGAGAAGAGTAAGTTCGAATTTGACTAAACTTAGTAATTTTTAGTTGAATTCCACACTTCATACCATAATTAACATTCATAATATTTAATACACACTCTTGCAGATCTGTAGAAATCAAAAACTTTATTTTACTTTTATCGCACATTAGTGAGGTATGAGGGAGAGGTATGAGTAAGAGAATACCCTTAGACATTATAAAGAAGCCACCAATAACTATAGGCCCCCTAAGATTGACACGCTATGAAAAAGCCAGGATAGTTGCTGCAAGAGCGCTACAGTTATCACTAGGTGCTATACCTTTAATTGACATCTCTTCATTACCTAAGGATCCTGTAGAAATAGCTAAAGAGGAATTACGTAGGGGCGTCTTACCAATAACTTTAGTAAGATATAGACCAGGAGGTAAGAAAGAACTCATACCAGTTAATACATTATTAGAGTTAGAGAAGAAGATCTTTGGTAGAATAGAAATATGACCCAAGATGATACACAGCAACAGCATTAGGTATAGTAAATAATATCTTAAAATACCTATTCACTAATTTAATTACGAGCCGGACGCCCGAGAGGATTCTCGGGAGGATGAAAGGCTCAGGGACGTATTCACCGCGCACACTTAAATCGTTATCATTAACCTAAAGACTAATTAAGAATTAATAGAATAGAGAAGTTACTAGAGGGTAATGACAGTTAAGAAAGTTAAGTCAAAGAGAGTATCAAGTAATAAATTTAATGTCGAGTTTAGAATCCCATGTAGGAATTATACGTTAGTTATCGCTGAAAAACCTAAGGCTGCTGCAAAGATAGCAGAGGCTTTAGGACTAAGGGGCAGGGGAAGAATATATAATGTACCATTCTGGTGGGGCTACTATAATGGAAAGTGCTTAGTTGTGGTTCCATCTGCCGGTCATTTATTTACTCTTAATACTAACGAACATGGTTATCCTGTATTCAATTACGAATGGGTACCACGGTGGATTTACGATAAGAATGCCTTACACTTAAGTAAGTTTTATAAAGCGATAAAGGTATTAGCAAGGCGTGCTTCTGAATATGTTAACGCATGTGATTTTGACATTGAAGGTTCAGTCATAGGCTACCTAATAATTAAGGAATTAGGAAGTCTCAGTAAGGCTAAAAGAGCGAAATTTTCATCACTAACTAAGGATGAGTTAAGGAGAGCATTTAATAACTTACTCCCTCTTGACACTTACATGGTTGAGGCAGGTCTATGCAGACATGAACTTGATTGGATATGGGGTATCAACATTAGTAGAGCATTGATGGACGTCTATAAGGTTCTAATGAATGAGTGGAAAGTGTTAAGTGCTGGTAGAGTTCAATCACCAACATTGGTAGAGGTATATAATAAGTATTTAGAGAGGGAAACATTTATACCTAAAATTTCATTTACAATAAGTATCAAGATTAATTACAAAGGATCAGAGTTCAATTTAGAACCTGCCTTCAGCCCCTTTTCAAGATATGAGGAAGCCCTTAGATATGCTAAGTTAGTTAAAGATTTAGGTTTAGTTAAAGTTGTAGACTTAGGAATAAGCACTAGAATACTTAACCCTCCACCACCATTCAACTTACCAGACCTTCAAATCGAGGCTTCTAGAATATATGGGTATTCACCTGCTGAGACCCTTGCTAAGGCTGAAGATCTTTACCTGGAAGGTCTTATAAGTTATCCAAGGACTAACTCACAAAAATTACCTCCATCACTTGATAATAGATCCATCATGAAATCATTGAGCAAGATCCCCCAATACTCCTTATATATTCGTAAACTACTTAGTAGGAAAGTGCTAACTTACTCTGAGGGTAGCAAGACTGATCCAGCTCATCCCGCCATATATCCAACAGGGGAATTACCCGGTAGGGTATTGGATAAGAAAGAACGTAATATATTCGATCTAATAATAAGGAGGTACTTAGCTTCCTTCGGAGAGCCAGCTAAAATAATCTACAGGAGATACGTATTCAGTGTTGCTGGCCTTAAATTCATACTTAGTGGGTCTTCAATAGTTACAAGAGGCTGGTTAGAGATATACCCATTCTATGAAGTAAAGGAGACGGAAGTACCACCACTTAAGATTGGCGACTATGTTAAAATCTCGTCAGTTAAGGTACTAACACTATATAGCAAACCTCCACAACTCTATACGAAATCAACATTACTCAAATGGATGGAAAGAGTAAACATAGGAACTGAATCAACTAGAGCAGAAATTATTGAGATATTATTTAAGCGTGGGTACTTGAGAAATACATCAAGAGGTATTGAAGTTACTGATATAGGGATGATCGTTGCTAATGTTCTTAATAAATTATTCAACGAAATCACTAATGTAGGCCTTACGAGAAAATTTGAGGAATACTTAAACAATGTGATGCAGGGTAGGATTAGCAGATATGATGTAGTTAGTGAAGCAAGGAACATACTCTCACAGCGGTTAATTACATTAAGGAGGTTACTTAGAGAGGAAGGTAAAGATTACGTATTAAGACTTTGTGGGGTAGGTTACGGTACCAATAAATGCTCCCTCTGCTGGAGAGCTGCTAGCCAGACATTAAGCGAAGGAATTAAACTATGTGATATACATATGAAAGCTTACTTAAACCTGATCAACATGTACAAAGAGTGGAAGAAACAGCTAAACTTAAGTTTTAATGAGTATATTACTAAGTTAAGGAAGCTATCATCCGTAGGTAAAATGGTTAAGGACATAATAGAATTAATAGTTAAGTATAGACTTAATCCAGAGTGATATTAACCCTAAAAACGGTAATTTCACAGGTATGTCATAGATACTTAATACCTTGCCAACAACTTGGTTAGCACTTATCGGAGGGTCATAATACTTATTATTGTCCCCTTTAGTTATGATAACTATTTCACTATTTTCATTCACTATTTTAGTGACTCTATGGATGATGTAGGCACCATTAGGTTTCTCGTAAACAATTATATCACCTGGTTTAATATCTGAGGGTTTAACCTTAATAACGAAGACCACATCACCTGTTTGAAAGAGTGGTTCCATGGAAGTTCCTTCAACAACAGCTATTACGAGGTTACCTGTAAGGATTAGTAGGGTTAATATCATGAATAAAAGGAAAAATGCTGCATCAAGAGCAAGGTAAATATTCTTCCTATCCATAAGTATTCCCTAATGTTATAGTTCCTCCTTCAGAATATCTGAGATGTCTACCTCGATGACTTTACCTTCAACCTTCTCACCGGATGCCTTCTTACGTCTTCTTCTACCCCTACCTCCTATTTCGACTTCACCGCCAGGACCTACTTTTAGTGTTGAAACCTTAGTTCTCCATCTATATCCGCAATTAGGGCATTTGAAAGTACCCATAACGGTTATTGTTACTCTACCTTCAGTGTCAGGTAGTGGCGATATTAACTGCCAGGTTCTTTCAGGTTGTTTAACCTCAGTACCACACTGAGGGCACTTAACCATTACTACCACACAATATAATTTGATGTTAATACTAATATAAAAGTTAAGCTACTTAGCTTACATCAACATCATATTGTCAGTGCCCAGCTCCTAATCATTAATTCATCGCTTTCAACCCTCATCATCCATTAAGTTATATGCTAATAGTTTTTTAAGTAATTTTGATCAACATCTTCTATGCGGGTATGGAGAATGGGATTTGAAGTCTTAGAGCCTATACTAAATGTCTTTAAAGGTATTCAGGCTAGTGGTTTAGCTCAATGGTTAGCACTGATAGGTATAGCAATAATAGCTATAGTGGTAGGTGCGTACATTATTTATGGCTTAGTGAAATTAGGTAAGATGATAATATCTTTGAGAGTTAAGGAGTTCACTTTATTACTCCTAGCTATAGGAGCTGCATTATTAAGTATTGCTGTTATTTTACCTTAAGAAGGGTTTAATACCTAAATATGTAGCTTCACCTCCTAAGTAATCCTCTATCCTAAGTAGCTCATTATACTTAGCTGTCCTCTCACCTCTTGCAGGGGCCCCAGCCTTAATCAGACCTGTTTCATAAGCTACAGCTATATGCGCTATACTTACATCTTCAGACTCACCGCTTCTATGACTTACTATGGCCTTTCCGTTATTGAATAGTAAGTACCTAATTACATCTTCAGCTTCAGATACAGTACCTACTTGGTTTACCTTAATTATAGCACCATCTATGACCTCATCACTCATAAACTTACTTACTTTATCAACTCTTGTAACAGTTAAGTCATCTCCTACAACTAATACCTTACCTTTAACTTTGCTCCTTAATTCCTTGAACATGCTTGGTTGAGCTTCATGAAAAGGATCTTCAATACTTATTATCGGATACCTAGCTATTAGATCTAAATATAAGTCTAGGAGTTCATGAGGTTCCATCATTTTGCCATCTATGTAGTACTTACCTTCACTGTAGAAGTGTGAAGCTGCAGCATCTAAAGCGATGACTACGTCACTTCCGGGTTCGTACCCTGCTCTTCTTATTGATTTAACCAATATGTCTAATGCCTCTTCAGTTTTCTTCATTGGCGGCGCGAAACCTCCTTCATCACCCACATTTATAGCTAAGGTACCATATGTATCTTTAAGTATGTTTTTGAGTGCTTTATATACTTCAACAGCCAGTCTAAGAGCTTCGGAGAAACTATCAGCACCTACGGGTGCTATCATGAATTCCTGAATACTTAATTCGTTACCTGCGTGAGCACCTCCATTAATTATGTTCATTAATGGTGTAGGTAACGTTCTAGCCCTACGTCCACCTAGAAACTCAAATAATGGTACACCAGCCGTGTCAGCTGCAGCATTAACTACAGCTAGTGATGTAGCTGTAGTTGCATTACCTCCGAGTCTTGACTTATTAACTGTACCATCAATATCAATGATCTTCCTATCAACTTCTCGATACCTACTAGCATCCATACCCCTAATAGCTGGTGCTATGTATTTATTAACAGCTTCAACAGCTTTCCTTACACCACGACCACCATAAGCTTTACCTCCATCTCTTAAGTCTACAGCCTCTAACCTTCCCCTAGATGCACCTGCAGGTGCTATAGCCCTGCCAACACCTCCACCTTCAGTAATAACAATAACTTCTACTGTGGGATCCCCTCGGGAATCAAGTACCTGAAGCGCCTTAACATATTTGATATCGAAATCCAATATACCACCTAAAACAAATTATTACAATACTAGGTATATATCTAATTCAGTCATATCATTAGCTTATTATCAAATGATAGGACAGAGACCTTTTAAGCTTAGCTATACCTTAGCACATTAATACGGTGTAAAGGTATGGCACTAACTATAGATCAAATAGAGAAGTTCTTAGGTCAGGACATTAAGGATGAATATGGCAGAGTCATAGGTAAGATAGTTACAGTATTTACTAACGTAGCTGGTGAAGTAGAATCTATTGAGGTAGCTCTTAATGAATCTGAAATCGAGAGAGTTCAAGCAGAAAGACTTAAATTAACACCTGATGGTCTAGTAGTCATTCCGGAGTGGAAGGTTAGAGCACTTGATGTAGAGAATAAGCTAGACAGAGTCAGGAGGAGAATTAGGGCGGTCGAAGAACTCTACTCTAAAGGCATGATTCCAGGCCATGCTTATGAAGAGATAAAGAGAAAGCTTGAAGAGCAGTTTAAAGTAATTAAGGATGACGTTAAGAAAGTTAAGGACGAATTAAGAAAGAGAATAGGTGAGTTAGAAGATAAGATAATAAGAATTGAGAAAGATATGGCCAATCTGATGGTACTCTACATGAGCAATGAAGTTGGTGAAGCCTCTTATAAGTTAGCTATAGACTACTTAAGGACATCAAAGATGAGAAACGCTGACGAGAAGAAAGATATTGAGAAGCATTTAGAATTAATAGCTAAGCTTGAATCGGAAGTAAGTGAGCCGAAGATTAGGAGAGTTGAGGAAAAGGCGTCTGAGGAAGTGAGCTCAGCACCGATTCAGGTACAAATTGTTGAAACATAAGAATATGGTAAAGTAAGGTGATTTTAGTTGACACCCTTCATACTGGGAAGGAGGGGTGGGAGTAACTGGTTCTTAAGAATATTGGGTATTAGGCCTAGGAAGAGAATTGATAAAAGCAAGATAATTGAGGCATTAATAGTTAAGATAGATTCAGCCTTAAATCAAATACGAGATAATATCATTAGATTGAAACTCCGATATAAAGGATTAATAGAGAGAGCAATAAAGACCCTATTAAGTGGTGGCAGAGTTAAAGCCCTCATATATCTAAATGAAGCAGCTGAGGTTAAGAAGATAGTCAAGAAGTTAGGGGTCTCTGAGAAGGCCTTAGAGCAAGTAAAGCTTAGGCTAGAGACTCTAGAAAGTGTTACTGACGTACCACAAGTCTTAGGTGAGATATCAGGTGTACTGTTAGCTACTAGAGACTACATTAAGGATGTTATGCCTAACATAGCGTTAAGTCTCGATTCACTGGTTAGTGAAGCTAAGAGAGTAATTAGTGAGACTACTGATGTAGGTATAGGTGAAGAGGAAGGGGTCTATATTACTGAGGATGCGAAGAAGCTACTTAAGGAGATAGAAAATGCCGTTGAGGAAAGTGTGTCAAAGCAGTTACCTGAGATACCTATGAGCTTAGTTACACCATTACTTAGTAAGGGTGTTGAAGTAAAGATCAAGGATGCTGGTAAGGAGCAGCAAGTTAAGAGACCTAAGAGGCCTGTAAGAAAGTTAAGCCCTGAGGAAATAGATAGAAAGGTTATGGAATACATACTAACTCACGGAGGTTTCATAGATGTAAGTGAAGTAGCGTCACAATTAAACGTAGATAAGTCGGAGATTATGGCTTCACTACATAGGTTAAAGGAGCAGAATAAAATAATATTCTAACCTAAACCTTAAAGTACGAACGTATTTTAAGTTATTTAGTTAATATCCTTAATCATAGTCCTCAGCATAGTGGAGGTGATAACATGTCAACATCACTTAACTACCTAGAAGGTCTGGCACGTCACTATGCTTTAAGGGCTGTAATGCATGATAGGGAGGGCAATATAGGTGAAGCTATAAAATTTTATCGTGAGGCTGTTAAAGTATTAAAGAAAATACTAAAGCTATACCCGGATAATGGTTTATTACACGTATATAGAGAATGGATTAAGCAGTATGAAAAGAGGATTAAAGATTTAGAGGCATTGAGAAGTAAAATGTTATTACCAGCTCAGGCAGGAAGTGATGTAAGTTTAGACATAGATGATTTCATAGTAACTGAGAAACCGAACATAACATTTGATGATATAGCAAACTTAGAACATGCTAAAAGAGCTATTAAGGAGGCTATAGTTTATCCCACTAAGAGACCTGACCTATTTCCTTTAGGCTGGCCTCATGGAATATTACTATTCGGACCACCAGGCTGTGGTAAAACTTTATTAGCAGCAGCTGTTGCTAATGAGATAGACGGAGTTTTCATGCAAGTTGATGCCGCAAATATAATGTCTAAATGGTTAGGTGAAGCCGAAAAGAAGGTAGCATTATTATTTAAGAAAGCAAGGGAAATCTCACGTAATGGTAAGCCAGTAATAATATTTATTGATGAAGTTGATTCCCTCTTTGGTACGTTCTCAAGCGAGGTAGGTGGGGAAGTAAGAGTTAGGAATCAATTCTTGAAGGAGATGGATGGTCTGCAAAATAAGAATAAGAAGGACTTCATATATGTTATTGCGGCAACGAATAAACCTTGGGCGTTAGATCAAGCATTTATTAGAAGGTTTCAGAAAAGAATATATGTCCCATTACCTGATTACAATGCTAGACTTCAAATGCTGAAACTATATACAAGGAGAATTAAGTTAGCTGATGACGTTGATTTAAGAAAGTTAGCACATATGCTTGAAGGCTATACAGGTAGTGACATCAAAGATATAGTGGTAGCTGCACATTTAAGAACAATAAATGAGTTATTTGACAAGTACGGAGGTAAGGGAGAGGCAAGACCGGTAACTTGGGAAGACTTCATGGAAGTATTAAAGGATAGGAAACCCAGCGTTAATAAGGATATAATCAAGGTTTATGAGAAGTGGTATGAAAAGTTTAAAGCCCTATGAGATAATACATGGTATTACGTGATGATACATTATTTTTAAGTAAAGGATGTCACTTAGAGGTATTACGTAAGATACTTCAATATTATTAAGCACGTAATAACTGCAACCCTAAAACCCAACCACTACTTTCTAGTAGGTCGTACGTACCAAATATTTACTGGTGTCTCGAGGTAATGATCAATATAAACAGAATTCTAGTAATTAAACGTAATGGAAAGGAGGAGAGATTCGATATAGGGAAGCTTAGGAAATCCATAGAGAAGGTTTTACGATATGCAAACATTAATGATTCATTAGATGAAGTGATTGAAAGTGTCATTAACGACATTAGCTCATTTGTTAAGAAAAACAATTCATTGAAAGTGAAATCTACAGACATAGCTGAATTTGTGGAGAAGGCTTTAGTTAGTAAAATAATCGAGAATCCATTCTATGAAAAAGCTGCTAGGGCCTACGTACTTGGTAGAATATACAACCACGTATTCGGGAAAGGTTCGTGGAAGAAATTTGACGAGTTAGATGAGAGGTTTGCATACACTGCACTTCGAGTTCTTAATTCTAGGTATTTAAGAAAAGATCCTAAGACTGGTAGAATTATAGAGACACCTAAAATGCTTATGTGGAGAGTAGCTAAGAGTATAGCAGAAGCTGAGGATGAGAGCAAGCGCGATTATTGGGCGAAGAAGTTTTTTGAATTATTAATTAACAGGAAATTTATACCTAACTCTCCAACGTTAATGAATGCTGGAACCAGGTTAGGAATACTTTCAGCCTGTTTCGTCATTCCTGTTAGAGATTCCATGGTGACTGAGCGTGGTGATGGTATCTATGATGCAGTTAGGGCTCAAGCAATAATATTTCAGCAAGGCGGTGGTACAGGATTTAATTTTAGTGAGTTAAGACCTAAGGGTGATGTAGTAGCTAGTACATCCGGTGTTGCTAGCGGGCCTCTTTCCTTTATGAAGATTTTCGACCTAAATACGGAAGTAATTAAGCAGGGAGGCAGACGTAGAGGAGCTAACATGGGGGTTTTACATGTATGGCATTCTGACATCAGGGACTTTATAAAAGCAAAGTCGGGTAAGCTCAAGGATGTCCACCTACAAAACTTCAATATTAGTGTTGGTGTTTATGATTACTTCATGCACGCCATCAAGGATGATGCAAAGGTACCATTAATAAATCCTAGGAAAACGTCAATTGATGGATCAACTAATTCACTTAAGTACGCTATTGTATGGGCAAGATATTACATTAATGAGGAATGGGTTCAGGAGATAATACTTAAAGAATTAGAGAAGAGAGGAGGTTCTGTACCGCTTGATGAATCTCTAATAATTACATGGGATGAGGCTTTAGCAATAGCTGAGAGCGAAGATGCAATAACTGATTGGGTTAGTGCCCATGAATTATTTGAAGAAATCGTATCTTCAGCCTGGGACTCAGGTGATCCTGGACTTCTATTCATAGATACAATAAACAGGAGGCATCCAACATGGTACTTAGGCAAGATAAACGCGACAAACCCTTGTGGTGAGGAGCCACTTTTAGAATGGGAAAGCTGTAATTTAGGCAGTATTAATCTTGAAAAATACGTTACTTTAAAGGATGGGAAACCAACAATTGATTGGGATGCTCTAGCTAAGGACGTAAAGGTAGCTGTTAGATTTTTAGATAACGTTATTAGTGTAGCTAAGTACCCATTAAAGCAATTAGCTCAAGCAGCACAAAGAACTAGAAAGATAGGTCTTGGAGTTATGGGTTGGGCACATACACTGATTAAGTTAGGTATCCCATTTGACTCAGTAGATGCTTTATATCTAGCCTATTACTTAGCTGAATGGATAGCTTATAATGCATACCTAGCTTCAATAGAATTAGCTAAGGAAAAGGGTACATTCCCAGCTTGGGATCCAGAACTTTATAGACCTCACTGGTGGACAGCAATGCCTTTAGAGAAGATGCTTAAGATAGCTGGAATTAAGGATAAGCCCTCAAGTAATGTCTTAAGAATAATTAACTCACGACCCAAAGTTGATTGGCGTACTGTTGAGGAAGGCATGAAAAAGTATGGTCTAAGAAATGCTGCATTACTATCCATAGCACCTACAGGTACTATATCAATAATTGCTGGAACTTCATCAGGTATTGAACCAATATTTGCGCTAGCATTCATACGAGTGGTAACTGTGGGTACATTCATAGAAGTTAACCCACTATTCCTAGAGAAGTTGGCTGAGTATGGTCTTGACGAACCTGAAGTACTTAAGACAATAGCTGAGACTGGTACCATAGCTCATAATCCATTCATGCCTAAACCATTAAGGAGGGTATTTAGGACAGCACATGATATTGAACCTATATGGCATGTATTACATCAAGCTGTATGGCAGCAATGGGTTGATGCAGGTGTTAGTAAAACCGTAAATATGAGGGCTGAAGCTACTAAGGAGGATGTAAGGAGAGTTTACATCTTAGCATGGGCTTTAGGTTGTAAAGGAATAACTATATATAGGGATAAGAGTAAGAGTAGACAGGTAATTTACTTTGGTGTTAAATTAAGTAAAGAACTCGTTAAGAGAGGTGCAATGGTACCTGAAAGAGAATCTATTAGTGAGAAAGTTACAGCAAGTAAGCCGTTAAGTGAGTTTAGCAAGGAAAGTAGTACTGCTTACATAGTTGAAGGTAGAGAAGGTTCAAGTGTGGAGAGGCACGCCTCAAGCGAAGGAGCTAGGTATCGTTTAGCACCTCAACCTATAAAACTAAAAGACGGAGACATAGGCGATTGTTCAACATGTGAGTACTAACCTCTTACTCCTCCTCTTCCTTTAGTAGCTCTATTAATTCATTAATTAATCTCTTCTTCGTCTCCTTAGCATATACCATCTCTGAATGTTCAATAACCCTCTCCAATAACTGGTCCTCGTAAGGTAGGCCAACAAATTCGACCTTACCATTTATCACTACTACGGGTACTGTTATAACACCATACTTATCAGCTATATCAGGGTTTTCATAGGCTTCAACTATTTCACTTGATATGACTTTCAGTCCCTTACTATACGATTCAAAGGCAAACATATTAGCTAATAGTGCAGCATATGGACAGTATGGGCATGTTGGTGTGACTATAACTTCAATATGTACCTTACCCTTCAATGATGATATTCTCCTCTTAGTCTCCTCATTTAGGCCTGACTCATTATTACTTATCCTTATTATGGTCTCAACAAGCCCTCTAACTTCCTCACCTGCAGGCATGCCCGTATACTTAATTACACCATCAAGAAGCGCAACTGTAGGAACTCTACTTACGTTGAACTTCTTGAAGAGATTGTTAATGTCCCTATCCTTATATATCACGTGATGTCTTACTAATTTACTACCATTCCTCTCCGGGCTAGCCTCACTTATTATCTTCAGTAATTCTAGCGTGTTTGAACAATACCTACAAACGTCCTTCCTACTATCAAGGAATACGTATACATCTACGGGATTAGCCATGTCCTTTAGTGCTTCCCTTAAACTTTCTAACTCCTCATTACTAAACCTTACCTGAAACATCTCGTCTACTCCGATACCCCACTCAACATTACTTTCGCTCATATCCTCACCCTTACTTACTAATCATTTAACTTTAACTTATAAATTTAGGTTAATACTACGATTTAAGTCACTACATAACAACATTATGTAAAATGGTTAAATAAAGAAGTGCAAATAAGCTTTTACTTTACTTGAATTAGTTTTATAAATGACTCTACATTATTCTCCCAGTTTCTTATGTCTACCCTTAATACTAAATATGCTGCTTGAGAGTTGAAGTATGGTGGACCGAGCCTACTGAATAAAGTTAGCACTTTTCCTCCATGGTTAAATTTATAGCCTTTACCTACGGGTTCATGGCCTCTAACGATTAATTTAAATTTAAACTTCTTAGTAAACCATTCAGTTACTTTAGTGCCAAAGAGATAGCCAGCTCCTCTAGGTGATGATGTTGATGCTATATTAGCTTCAATAGGGTCATTCCAAAGCACTTCTTCTAGTACTTTAAACCTATCCTCATCACTTATACCAGTAAAGTACTCATAGATTGTGTGAGCTCTTTGATAAGTAGTCGTAGGTAAACCTCCGTGTAGTAACGCTATACCCTCCTTAGTATATGCGACATGTGGCAAGAATTCAAACAAGTCCATGAATTCGTTATATAAATTCAAACCCTTATCATATCCATACCTCATCACTAATTCGTCAGGAAAGTCATGAGGATAAGGTATTAAGTCTCTAGGAGGTTCGTGATTACCTCTTAAAAGTACTACATTGTCCGGTGAATGATCCTTAAGTGCTAAGACGCTCATTAATACCTCTAATTGATATGGTCCTCTATCTACATAATCGCCTAGAAATATCAAAGCTATATTACCCTTTCTTAGCTCCTCAATGCTGATTTTACTTAAAATAGTTCTCAATGTATCCATGTCACCATGAATATCACCTATGATTATATAAGTATTGACATCCCTTATTTTAATCACTTTACCCTTACTTTTGCTTTCATTTAGTAGTATCTCCTTATATGTTTTTAACAGTCTTTTTACATAGTCATAATTACTTATTGACTTAATTACATCACTAATTACATCAGCTAGACTCCTCAAACTTTCTCAACCTCTCTCTAATTATTTCATTAACTAATTTAGGATCTGCCCTACCACGTGTTTTCCTCATGACTTGCCCAACCAGGAAGTTTATTGCCTTGGGGTTCTTAAGTGCATCTAAAACAGCATTTCTGTACTCTCTAAATACCTTTTCAATAACTCGCTCAATGAATTCCTTATCAATTAACACGGTTAAACCTTTATTCACTAGGTCCTTAGGCTCAACATTATTCAATACTACCTGCTTAACATATTCTTTTAACAATTTAGTACTTATGACACCCTTCCTTAATAACTCAACTATACTACATAATCTATCCTTATTCAGCCTTCGTAGACCTTCATAGAGTGTGAGCCCTGCTTCATTAATCCATCGTAAGAATTCATTAACTAGAATTGAGGCAACCAATTTAGAGTTTCCACATGTAGCAACTGCCTCTTCGAAGAGATCAGCTAGATCTTTACTTTCAGTAACTAATACTGAAGCTAAGTAGTTACTTAGTCCGTACTCCTTAACGAATCTTTCAATTCTCTCATCAGGTAATTCAGGTAATGTTGCCTTAACTTCTTCAATGAATTTACGGTCTATTCTTAACGCTGGCAGATCCGGATCTGGGAAGTATCTATAATCTTCTTCAAATTCTTTAAGTCGTGCACTAATGGTGATATTCTTCGTCTTATCCCAATGCCTAGTCTCTCTCTTTACCTTACCTCCAGATTTTATTATTGCTGTTTGCCTGGCTATTTCGTATGTTAAAGCTTTCTCTAATTCTCTCAATGATCCTATATTCTTAACTTCAACTCTTTCGTGACCCTCGATAGATATATTTGCATCAACTCTTATACTTCCCTCAAGTTTAGGATTAGTGACACCTAAGTGTTCAAGTATTGATGTTAATTTCTGAACGAATAGTCGGGCTTCCTTGGGGCTCTCAATATCAGGCTCAGTAACTATTTCTAATAATGCAACACCAGACCTGTTATAGTCTATCATAGTGTAAGGACTTTTAGCTATGGAACCAAATGGGTAAACTATACGTCCTGGATCTTCCTCAATATTTATCCTTCTAATTCTTATCTTTTTCACTCTTCCATCAATGTTTATGTTTATGTAACCACCCTTTGCGATCGGTGCTGAACCTATACCATCATACTGAGATATTTGATAGTTCTTAGGTAAGTCTGGATAGAAGTAATGCTTTCGTGTAAATATTAAGACATCATTTATTTTTGAGTTTAGTGCTAATGCTACCTTAATAGCCTCCCTCACTGCTCTAATATTAAGTACTGGCAATGAGCCCGGTAAACCCATGCATACAGGACATACATTTGTATTTGGAGGCTTACCCCTATAATCAGCTGAGCATGAACAAAACAGTTTAGTCTTAAGTGACGTAATTTGTACGTGTATTTCAAGACCTATCTTAACCTTAAATGACATAACTCCTCACCAAGGGTGGAATTAAGGGTGTAATCTTTAGAATTGATTCAATGTAGGATGATATCTTAAGTAATAAGTCTTCCCTAAGTTCATTACTCATTAATTGCAATCCTACAGGTAATCCATCAACTAGATCAGATGGTATGGATATAGCTGGTATGCCTGCTAAATTAGCTAGAACTGTATTTACATCTATTGCATATAGCTTCAAAGGATCAACTATTCTCTCACCAAGTCTGGGAGGTAGTACAGGCATTGTCGGTGAGATTATGCAATCATAAGTCTTTAGTAAATTTACTAACGCATCCCTAATCAACCTCCTAACTTTCGATGCTCTTAAATAGTATGCCTGGTAATAACCAGCACTAAGGACATATGTACCAAGTAGTATTCTTCTCTTAACCTCCTTTCCAAAACCTAATGAACGTACTTCAGCAAATACTTCATACCAAGATCTTCCCTCAACGTCTAAGTGTAAACCATATCTCAAGCCATCATATCTAGCTAAATTAGAACTAGCTTCAGCCATAGCTATTATATAGTAGGCAGGTAAAGCGTATTTAATTATTGGTTTAGAAATCCATGAAATCTCTAACTCATTAGCTTCTAAATGCCTTATCGTTCTTACAAACGACAAATAAATTGAACGCTCAACGCCTTCTTTAACCATCTCTTCAATCACTACTAACTTCGCTTTAACACCCTCCCTAGAACCCTCCATAGCATATTCGAGGAAGGTCTTAGGAAAAGACGCATCAAGAGATGTTGAATCACGTAAGTCAGGACCAGCTATTACATCTAAAATTAAGGCGGCATCTTTAACCGTACGAGTTATAGGGCCTATCTGATCCATACTACTAGCATAAGCTATTAAACCATATCTACTAACTAACCCATACGTTGGTTTTAATCCCACACAACCAGTAAATGAAGCTGGTGCTCTGATGGATCCGCCAGTATCGGATCCTAATGCAGCTGTAGCTTCAAAAGCTGCTGTAGCTACAGCACTACCACCGGATGACCCTCCAGGAACTCTACTTAAATCCCAAGGATTCTTGGTAGGAAAGAATGCACTATTTTCTGTTGTTGAACCCATAGCGAACTCATCCATATTTGTCTTACCTATGATTATGGCATCCTCCATCTTCAGTTTCTCTACTACTGTAGCATCATATGGCGGTACATAATCCTCAAGGATTTTGGAAGCACAAGTTGTTCTTAATCCCTTTGTCGAAATATTATCCTTAATAGCAATGAGTGTCCCAGCAAGCTTACCTGCACTTCCTCTAATGAGCCTATCATATACTCTTTTAGCATCCTTCAATACATGCTCCTTATCTCTAAGCGTTATGTAAGCCCTAACTTTATCTTCAACATTACTTATAATATCGTAAGTATGTTCGATATAGTCAAATAATGTTTTTGGTTTATCTCTTACACTCTCAATAACGTCTAGGAGTGTTAGTATACGCATGGTTAAGACACCTTAGATTCACACTGTCTTAGGGCCTTTAATGTAGCCCTCAATTTTCTCTTTAACATTCATTAATGCTTCCTCTTCAGTTAATCCCCTCCTTACCTCATCCTCTCTAATGATTGGCTTCTCCCTAGGGGTCATAAATAGCGGCTCTACATTATCTACATTCAACTCACGTAATTTATTAAAGAAATTAATTATCTTGATTACATCTTTAGTTAATTCTTCCTCCTCACGTTCTTCTATATTTATTAAGGCTAACTTGCTAATCCTCTTAATCCACTTCTTAACTTCCTCCATGTTTATACTCACAATCATCCCCGACCTTAATACTTTAGTATCATTAGTTAAATACGTAGCTCTCCAATATTATGCCGTAGTGACCTTAATTATTAAGTCTCTAACCTCGTAACTCTTGGTACACGGAGATGTTAGAGACCTGGGAGGTTATCAAAGCTTTAGAAGAACTTACTAAGCCACTTAACCTTATTGAAGCATTTGAGGAAGCTAATGAAGTCTCAGCTAGATACATTGTATTAAGGTTCAAATTAATGAATTCAAAATATATTGAAGGTATAAACATCATACTTAGGTACCTACCTCATACATCATTAGTCATTTGGGGACGTATCGAGGTATTGGTTAGCAGAGATATACCAGCTAAGGAGTTTCTAACAAGGATATATAATGAACTCATTAAGAGTAAAGCTGAAGTTTTAGTTAAAGCTGACGGTATATCTGTATTCTACAAACTCAATACAGCTTCAGCTAATGAGTTTAAGGCTGATTTAATTAGGAAAATTTCTGAGTGTTTAAGAATAATTGAAGGTATTGAAGATGCTAACTTGATTTATGAAGGATTTAAGGTGTTAAATCATGAATAAGCTATACATCATCGGCACAGGCTTAGCTCCAGACTTAATAACATTAAGAGCTATAAAGGCTTTAAAGAGTGTTAAGAGGGTGTTCATAGAACAATACACAGGATTATTAATGCTTAATGAAAATATTAAGGAGATTCTTAAAGATAAAGAAGTTCGAAGACTCTCTAGAAGAGATCTAGAAGATCTTGGAGGAAAGGAAATTTTTGATAGCTTAAAGGATGGTGATGTAGCTATCTTAGTTCCTGGAGATCCCTTAGTAGCGACGACACATACATCAATAATTGTTGAAGCATATAAGAGGGGATATAAAGTTGAAGTCGTACCTGGAATTAGCATAATTCCTAATGCATTAACTATGGCTGGTTTAATGATATATAAGATGGGTAAACCAGTTACATTAGTTTACCCTAAAGAGGGAATAATTTATGATTATCCTTACGATGTAATTAAGGAAAATGATTCAAGGAATCTACATACAGTGTTATTGCTCGAACTAGACATGGAGAGGAACGTTATTATGAAGGTTAATGAAGCAATAGATATACTCTTCATGATGGAAGATATTAGGAAAGAGGGAGTAGTAAAACCCACCAGGAAAGGTGTTGCCGTGGCAGCCCTTGGTTCTAAAAGGCAAATAATATGTTTTAACACTTTAGAAAATCTCAGGAAATTACCTATAAATGAAATACCTCAAACCCTAATAATAACCTCGCCCAAGCTACATTTTATGGAGGAAGAAATGCTTAAGGTGATGAATAATGAGTATTGTAAGCCACTTAAGTAACGAAGATGTAGCGAGAAGAATACTGACCTACATATTCATGGTAGAAAAGGCCTTAAGTAAGGCTAAGGAATCATTTAGAGGCAGTGATAGGGAGGCGTACATACTTAACCTAGCTGAACTTTACCTTAAAGACTCAAAGTACTACTTTGACAATAAGGATTATATAACATCCTTGTCTTGTATCTCATATGCTGAAGGATTACTTGACGCTCTAAGAATTCTAGGTATCGTTAAATTTGAATGGGAGAGAGAAATACCTAAGAGGGTACTTGTTGGAGGAACTTTTGACATTATACATGTAGGGCACATTCATTATCTTAAGGAAGCCTCTCGCTTGGGACTAGTATATGCTATTGTAGCAACGGACAATAATGTTAAGAAGGTTAAAGGTAGAGAACCTATCTTACCACAAGATCAAAGGTATGAAATAGTGTCCTCACTCAGGTACGTTTATAAGGCTTTACTAGGACATGAAGAAGATCCATTAAGATCTGTAGAGAACGTTAAGCCTGACGTAATAGTGTTAGGGCCTGATCAACCTATTGATGAATCTTGGTTAAAGAAGGAACTTGAGCGTAGAAATCTAAGTGAAGTAGAAATAGTAAGACTTCCTAGACGTATAGGTCCTAGATTGGCTTCGTCATCAAACATTATTAGAGAAATACTTAGGAGGTATTGTCCCTCTAAGTGACTACTTAATGTGCACCTTTCTTCCTACCACACCTTCTTGCAGCGATATGACCAACCTTCCTACCTGGTGGTGCGTTTCTACTAACAGTTGTTGGAAATGAGACGCTCTGGTGATGCCCGCCACCATGTGGATGGCTTACAGCGTTCATGGCGACACCTCTAACTCTAGGCCATTTAGTCGCCTTTACCTTGTACTTATGATATGCAGCACCAGCCTTAAGTAGAGGCTTCTCTATCCTACCAACACCTGCTGGTACGCCTATCGTTGCCCTAGCTGTACTTATTATTTGTTTTTGCTTACCGCTAGGTAGTAAAACTATTGTGTACTTACCCGACCTACCTAGAACTATAGCATAACTACCTGCCTGTCTAGCTAATTTACCTCCGTCGCCGGGTCTTAGCTCTATATTGTAAATCTTGGTACCCTCAGGGATATTAGCTAATGGTAGCGTGTTACCTACAGCTATTGGTGCATTAGGACCTATGTAAACCTCCTGACCTACATACATGCCTTCAGCAGCTGGTATGTAGTACTCAGTACCGTCCTCGAGCTCTATATGAGCTAGTGGTACCCACCTACCAGGATCGTGGACTAGCTCAACTACAAAACCCTTTAATGTCTCATCCCTAGGTGGTGGATATCTTGCAGCTGCTACTCTTAAATGGCTTGGAGATCTAAATGTGGGTGTCCCCCTACCCTGCCTCTGAACTAGTATTCTCTTACCCATGACTTACACCTCATAGTATGCCTAGTCTTGAAGCTATCTCACTAGCCCTATACTCTGGGGCTAACCTTACGTATGCTTTCTTCTCTCCTTTAGGTGTTATAAGTGTTCTCACCTTAAGAACTTTAACACCGAATAATTCCTCAACAGCTTTCTTAATGTCATGCTTCGTCGCTTTTAAGTCAACAATAAACGTTAATGTATTATACTTTTCAATGTAATTTATTGCTTTTTCTGTAGCTACAACTCTCTTAATTATTGTGTAGGGATCCTTCAAGGAGTGATCACCTCATACTTCCTTCTAAGAGCTTCAATAGCTGATACATCAAATATGGTTAACCTTCCAGGAACACCACCAGGTGCTAAGTGTAGTATACTTAGAAGATCCGGCGTGACTATGTCAACGCCTGGGAAGTTCCTGAAAGCTTTAATTGCATTACTAATCCTTGAAATAACTATTAATACTGATTTAGGTTCCACATATCTTCTTCCTCTCATCTTACCTTTACCTGCTCTTATCCTTATTTTCTCATGAGCTCTTTCAACATCACTCCAAACACCTAACGCCTTCAGTACCTCCTTAGCCTCCGAAGTTTTACTAACGTTTTCTATTTCATCAACTACAACTACCGGTACAATGTCTACCTGAAATATGTGACCTCTAGCTCTTACAAACTCAATATTGGCTGTTGCTGCTAATGCTGACAGTATGGCTCTTATCCTTTCCTTCTTATTTATTTCCTCATGAATTCTCTTCTCAACTCTCGGTGGGTGAGCTACCCTCCCACCTCTAACGTTGGGAGCTAATACTGCCCTACCGTTATCTAACCTAGGTACTCTTGCTAACCCGTAACCAGCACCCCAAGATTCTCCACATCTCCTTTTACCAGCTAATGGATCCCTACCCTTAGGCTGCAATCTTGCTGTATGAGCTGAATGGAACGCTCTTCTAATTAAGTCCTTCCTAATAGGTAAGCTAAAGAATTTAGGTAGCTTTATCATATCTACTTTATTACCTTCAAGATCTAATACCGGTACTTCCATCTCAGTTAGCTTGAATGGAACTACTATACAGTGAGTCATGTGATCACCTCAACTTTAAATCTTACTTTCAAGACTTACGTAAACAACTTTTGGCGGACCTTCAGGTGTCCACTTGGGTGGTCTTATAGGCCAACGAAGGACTACGGGTCTCTTAGGAGGTCCTTGAACAGTGCCGGCTAATACTATGTAGTCTGAACGTACTATACCGTAATGTGGGAAGCCGCCAGCAGGCGTTATTTCATACCCGTTACTTCCGATCATTATTATCCTCTTATTATACTCTGTCCTTCTATGGAATCCCATTTGACCAGGCTGAGGTACGGTGCTCAAAGCACCAATACCTGGAGATCTTGATCCTATCCTTCTACTACCCTTTCTATGTTTATGCCACCTAGGTAATTCCTTAACACCAAACCTCTTAATGACTCCCTGAAAGCCCTTACCCTTAGTTACACCTATAACATCAATGAACTGGCCCGGGTTGAATACGTCCGTAATCTTTATCTCTTTACCCAGTATGTTTAAGGCGTATTCTATCTGTGACTTAATATCGCCACCACCTATCTTAACCTCAATAATGTCTGGCACTTTCTTACTTAGACCTCCAGTTAAAGTTGGTTGTGATGCTAGAAGTAATGCAACTCTAGCTACATTATCGATATTTGCTTCAATCTTCCTCATTACTCTCTCTCTATGATCTTCATCAACAGATAATGTCTTAACCCTTCTCCAGATCTGCAAAGATTCTGGTGGGTCAACCCATAGTTCAGTTAATGTCTTAAATCCATGAACTGTTGCTTCATAGAATCTTGCAGCTACAGGTATCATGGGTGGGGTTTCTATAACTGTGACGGGAACAAATATTTCTTGACCATAAGTTCTACGTCCAGGTCTATCATCTATGACAATTACGTGAGTCATACCGGCCTTGTAACCTAAGAAAGCTAACGGTCTAGGGGTATCGAAGTCAACTTGAGGCCAAGACTTTATTCTAGGCACTAACCTTGAAGCTCTCTTCCTAGGCCTAACACCTAAGCTACCTCTCCTTGGTGCTGAGTGCTTCCTTCTAGCCATCTCCTACACCACTACCCCTCACTACTACCTAACCAGCTTTAAACCCTACTTTAGAACTTAAAAATCATTGTATTAGTTAAGACATTAAAAACTTATTTAGTTTTCAGTCAGTCTTCGGCAAATACATCACTCATCAGCACTCGGCAAATACATCATCCAAAAATACAACCTTTTTACTCCTAAAAATACTTCTCTAAGAGGTGATAAAATGGGAGGTAGGCAGAGAACTACGTTATTTATGGGTATAGGAGAAAAGAGTAGTAGCTCTGAAGAAGAAGGTAAGAAAGGTAAGAAGGGTAAGGAAAAGAAGCGTAAGAAGTAATGCAGAATGATCAAAAGGTAAAATTATTTTTCAAGGTACGATAATGCCATTCGTATGGCCTCCAAAGAAGAGGGATATAGAGATTACAATAATAATTCCCTCATCCAACATAACAATACTTCCCGATTTAAGATCTAAAACAGAGTTTGCTGGTATGTTAGCACGCATAACAGCTACCTATAAAGTTAATAATATCATTATCTTCAGAGATAAAGACTCAAGTATCGAGGATGCAAACTTCCTTAAATTAATCCTTGATTATCTCTTAATACCTCCATACCTTAGGAAGAGATTGGTACCCATAATACCTGAGCTCAAGTTTGCGGGGGTTCTACCACCATTAAATATCGTAACACATAATCCTGAAGGCTTAAAGCCTAGGAAGGGTGATTTGAGGGAAGGCTTAGTAGTCACTAGTTATGGTGTTAAGGCTAAGGTATTCATAGGGTATAGCAAGTACTGTTTTACTCAATCAAACCGTGAACTTAATGTTAATGAAAGAGTCTTGGTTAGAGTAATTAACGAAGAGCCTCTCCGTTGCGAAGTTGTAGATGCCGACTCTGTAAGTGAATACATAGGGTACAGGACGCACATAGCCTTAAACGAAAGGGAATTACTTGATATACTAAAGAACCTTCAAGGATTACCTATTCTCACAAGTAAGGATGGGGATGACTATATAAGAGTTCCATTGAGAAAGGCGTTAGTAAAGTCAATTAGAGAGAGTGGTGGTGCATTAATATTCTTCGGTAACCACTCTAAAGACTTTAATGAATTAGTTGGTAGGAGATTTCTTGATGAAATAGGTATTCGCTTCAAGATAAACTTCATACCAGGTCAAGGAGTACTAAGCGTTCGTACGCTGGAGGCTCTCATAGCAACTCTATCCTTACTTAACGCTGATATAGAGACATACAGCACTTAGAAACTGAGGAATTTTCATTAAATATGCTATTGCATAACACTAACTGCTTAGGGGCGGGAAACTTAAATAGGGTTGTTAATACCATCATAAGAGGAGTTGAGGTATGGGCACTAGTACAGCAGGTATTGAGATACCACCTGAGTGGAGGAACTTTAGATATAGAGGTAAGACTCTAGAGGAGTTGCTAAACATGCCTATGGATGAATTACTTAAGTTACTACCAGCTAGAGCAAGAAGATCACTCTTACGCGAGTCAGATCCTCAGGTTCAAGAAAGAAGAATGCAGATGGGTATGGGTGAGTCACCAAGACTTAAATTACTTAGAAAAATTATGAAGGCTAGAGAGCTTATGGCTAAAGGCAAGAACGTTAGAATTAGAACCCATGTTAGGGACATGATAATACTACCTGTAATGGTTGGTTTAACTATTGAGGTATATAATGGTAAAGAGTTCGTGCCAGTCAAGATAACCCCAGAAATGATAGGACATTACCTAGGGGAGTTCGCACCAACAACACGTAAGGTAGAGCACGGTGAGCCTGGACTCAAGGCCACAAGATCAACATTATTTGTTGCCATGAAGTAATCTCAGTTACCATACGGTCAGGGGGAGGAAGTGTCTTCATTAATCATAGCGACCGAAAGTTCATCATCCCTGAAGTAGGTAATAGAAAGTAGGTTTAATAACGCTACTCAAATTGTTTAAATTAATTAGGAGTATTTACCATACTTTTTAAGAATGTTCTTCATTTTAAGGAAGTCATTATATTTGAGTAGTATCTTTATATCTGAACCTGTTTTAAGGTAAAAAACCATTTGAAATACTTCCTTAATATCCTCATTATCAAAGAGATCCTTAATATCCTTCCTATCACTTCTAATAGTTGAAACTAATACTTCGGATATATCATCGATATTTATTATGTACTCAGGTTTATCGACCATGAGTATCGTCTTATATTCACTAGGACTAAGTGAAGATTTTAAATACCTAGTTAATTTTAATTGTGATGGTATGAATTTAATATGTATTGTTTTATCTATGATCCTTATAATTGCTTTTGATAAAACTCTCTTAACTACAACGTAACACTTTATTATCTTCTTACTCATAATTAAACCAACTAGCCTTTTGCTACACCTATTGGTCTTAACCTAACAACTAACTTAGCTATCCTAACCTTATGGGTAACTAAAGCTACTTTATCTACATCCTTATAAGCGTCTGGCGCCTCTTCAGCAACTACTCTCTTCGTTGCTGCTCTTAAGTATATACCTCTTTTCATAAGACTTGACTCTATCTGTGTTGGTCTGAATCTCCTTACTGCCTCGGCTCTAGATAACCATCTACCAGCTCCGTGAGCTGCTGAATAGAATGTTCTTGCCCCCTCTCTTATACCGACCATTACATAGCTAGCAGTACCCATGGATCCAGGTATTAGAACTACTTGACCTATTGATTTATGGGCTTTAGGTATTTCAGGATGTCCTGGTGGGAACGCTCTAGTAGCTCCCTTCCTATGTACTACTACCTTAACTCTTTTGCCATTAACTTCATGTTCCTCAACCTTAGCTATGTTATGAGCCACATCGTATACTATGTGTAAGTCTAGCTTATCAGGATCTGTATGGAACACCCTAGCAAAGGACTCCCTAACCCAGTGTGTTATTAACTGTCTATTAGTGAAGGCGAAATTAGCGGCTGCCTGCATTGCCGCAAAGTAATCCTGACCTTCCCTACTATTGAATGGTACTGAAGCTAATTCTCTATCAGGAGGTCTTATACCGTACTTTCTCATGGCTCTCTCCATGATCATTAGGTAGTCACTAGCCACCTGATGCCCTAAGCCTCTTGAACCTGTGTGGACCATGACCATGATTTGACCTTCATGCTCTATGCCCAACGCTTTAGCTGTTGATGGGTCATAAATCTTATCAACAACCTGGACCTCAAGGAAATGATTACCAGCTCCTAACGTACCTAATTGAGGAGCACCTCTCCTCTTAGCTCTATCACTAACCTTACTTGAATCAGCTCCTTTCATACTTCCTCTTTCCTCAATATATTCAGGATCGTCACTCCATCCGAAACCTCTCCTTATAGCCCACTCAACACCCTCATCCAGTACCCTACTTAGTTCATCAATACCTAGCCTAACCTTACCTGTACTACCAACACCTGATGGTATGTTCCTGAAGAGCTCATCAATTAATTCCTTAAGCTTAGGCCTTACATCTTCGTATGATAGGTTAGTCCTTAGTAATCTAACACCACAGTTTATGTCATACCCCACACCACCAGGTGAGATGACACCTTCATCAGCTTCCATAGCTGCTACGCCACCTATTGGGAAACCGTAGCCCTGATGTCCGTCAGGCATCACATAAACATTAGGCTGCACACCTGGTAAGCATGCGACATTAGCTGCTTGCTGCAATGTTAGATCCTCCCTCATTTTGCTTAGTAGGTAATCATCAGCGAATATTATAGCTGAAACTCTCATACATGATTTAGCGCCCTTTGGAATCTCCCATGTATAATCATCGATCCTCCTTAGACTTATGCCTGACATAACCCTAACTCACCATAGATTAGACATGTCAAAGCTAAAAAGAGTTAATCATTAAGCCCTGAAGGTCTATGATGTATTTAATGTTATCGTTATCATGTTGTTCTATAGATTAAAATTTATAAATTACTCAGCCTAGTCATCTTAGGTCTAAGGGGTATATCCTCCCCATTAACTTATAAGCTCTGCATTAATGCTTTAAGCAGTGGTTGAGGGTGCTAGGTAATGCCGACATGGCACTACTCGAGGAAGGATGTGGACCCTAACCGTAGTGCTAAAGCTATGATGCGGGATGCGCCAATCTCACTTAAGGAGGCTTACGAGATATTTAAAATAATAAGAGGGATGAAACTTAATGATGCTGAAAAACTTCTTGAGGATGTTATTGCTTTAAGGAAACCCATACCATATACTAGGTACAAGTTAGCAATAGCTCATAAGAGGCAATTACCTGATTTATTCCCTAAGTGGAAATCACCCATAGGTAGATACCCTGTTAAGGCAGCTAGGTACATTTTGAAGTTATTAAGGAATGTTAAGAATAATGCTGAAGTCAAAAACTTAGATATTGATAGATTAGTTATAATTCATGCTGCAGCACATAAGGGTATGTACTTAAAGCGTTGGATGCCCAGAGCCTTCGGTAGGGCGACACCTAAAATAGGTACTCGTACACATCTAGAAGTAATTGTTGCGGAGGTGTGAAATGATTGGTTAACATTAAGAAATACTTCCTTCAATTAGGCTTTACTAAACTAAAAATCGATGAATTTTTAGCTAAAAATTTTATGCGTGCTGGCTATTCTCATGTTGATGTTATTAAGACGCCACTAGGGACTAGAGTGATTATATATGCTGATAGACCTGCATTAATAATAGGTCGTAGAGGTCAAACTATTAGGCAATTAACTGAAATATTTCAGAAATACTTTGGATTAGAGAATCCACAAATAACTGTAACACAGGTTGAAAATCCTGATTTAAATGCGAGAATAGTTGCTTCAAGAATAGCTCTAGCTATTGAAAGAGGTTATCACTTTAGAAGAGCTGCTTACGTCGCATTGAGGAGGATCTTAGCTGCTGGAGCCATAGGTGCTGAAATAGTTATAAGCGGTAAGCTAACCAGCGAGAGAGCTAGGTATGAAAAGATACGTGCAGGTAAGGTGTATAAGACTGGAGCTCATGTCGAAAGACTCGTTGAGAGAGCAGTAATACATTTACTTAGGAAACCAGGTATGTATGGTATCCAGGTTTTAATAGTGAAGGCCGGTGAACCAGATGATATAGTTAGAATTAAGACGCCGGAGGAGGTATCTAAGGGAGTAAGCACTCAGGAAAGTCAAATAGAGGGTGCAACCTCTAGTGGCGAGGATAAGAGAGGTGGTACTTCATGAGTTTATCAGCAGATGAAATAAGGAAGATGAATCCTGAAGAGAGACTTAAACTGCTTAGAGAGTTGAGACTCGAATTAATAAAGTTAAAGACTCAAGCATATCTCGGAACATTAACAAACACAGGTAGGATTAGAGTTATAAAGAGGAATATAGCAAGGATACTCACTGTAATGAGAGAGGAAGAACTTAAGAAGGCAAGGAAAAAGCGTGGTAAGAAATGAAGTATACACGTAGGAACATTTATTTTCACGAACTCATAGGCCTAGAAGTTGAGGTAATAGATCATACCGATCCTACATTGAGGGGTGTTAAGGGTTTAGTCGTTGATGAAACTAAGAATACACTAAAAATATTAACACTTAATGGTGAGGAGAAGGTAGTACCTAAGCATGGAGGCAAATTCATTTTTAAACTTCCTAAGACCATTAGTGTAGAGGTATTAGGGGATTTGATCATTGGTAGACCTGAAGATAGGCTAAAAAGAGTTAAGAGGTGGAAGGTATGAGTGAGAAAGAGGCAACATATAGGGATCCAGGCATAAGGTATGAAGGTTTAAAACCACCTGAGACTACATGTGATGATCCTCTATGTCCATGGCATGGCCACTTAAAAGTTCGTGGAGGCTTACTCGTAGGTAAGGTCGTTAAGGCAAAGATGAAGAGAACTGTTGTAGTTGAACGTGAGTATCTTGTTTATATAAGGAAGTATATGAGGTATGAGAGAAGAAGGTCCAAGATTCATGCACATAATCCGCCTTGTATTAATGCACAACCAGGTGATGTTGTTTTAATAGGTGAGACTAGACCCATAGCTAAATCAGTCGCTTGGGTTGTTTTAGGTGTTCTAAAGAAGGGTGGTAAGTAATGTCAGCTAGGAGGGGTAGGGGCGCTAACTTCGGCAGGGTTCGTAGGGTTGCAGGCATTCAAGTAGGTACTAGACTTAAGGTAGCAGACAATAGTGGTGCTAAGGAGGTTATGGTTATAGGAGTTCCTGGTGTGAAGACAAGGCTTAGAAGGATTCCCTTCGCAACTGTTGGTGACTTAGTTGTAGTTACTGTCAAGAAGGGTAATGCTGATTTAGTGGGTCAGATCATGTATGCAGTAATTATTAGGCAGAAGAAACCTTTTAGAAGACCTGATGGTACATGGGTAGCGTTTGAAGATAACGCATGTGTGATAGTAACACCTGAAGGTGCGCCTAAAGGTACTGAAATCAGAGGTCCTGTAGCAAAGGAGGCAGCTGAGAGATGGAGTGGCATATCTAATCTAGCTACAATAATAGTTTGATTAGGTGATGAAGAATGGCTAAACTAACAGCTTCAAGTAAACCAAGTAAGCAAAGATACGCATACTTTAACGCACCACTCCATAAGAGGCACGCGTTCTTTAATGCTAGATTATCTGATGAACTTGTAAAGCAGTATGGTGTTAAGAGATTACCTGTTAGAAAAGGTGATGTTGTCAGAATCATGAGGGGTGATTGGGCGGGACATGAAGGTAAAGTTGTAAAAGTCGATTATGAGAAGATAAGAATATACGTTGAGGGAGTCACACTTAAGAGAGCTGACGGCACACCTGTTTACTATCCAATACACCCATCTAAAGTAATGATAGTTAAATTAGATTTATCGGATAAGTATAGGTTAAAGATAATTGAGAGAAGGAGAAAGACTAAAGAACAGTTAGAGGAAACTAAGGCCGAAAAGGAGGCTAAAGCCAAGGAAGGTACTCAGGAACTCAAGGAGGGTGAGTCTAAAGAAAAGGTTAAGGAGGAAGAAGTTAAAAGTGAAGAAAGAGGTAGTGAAGGAGGCGGTAAGTAATGGCTAGAATGGGTGGTCGTAGACATCTGAAGAGACTGGCAGCACCCGATTTTTGGCCTATACTTAGGAAGGAGCATGTCTGGACTGTAAAGCCATCACCAGGCCCTCATCCAATTGAGAGGTCTATACCATTACTTATCATTGTTCGTGATATCTTAGGTTATGCAGAGACTGCGAGAGAGGCAAGAAGGTTGATTGCCGAAGGTCACTTTAAAATTGATGGGAGGGTAAGAAAGAATTATAAGTACCCCGTGGGTTTGATGGATGTATTGGAGATAGTCGACACGGGCGAAGCATTTAGAATGATACCTATACCTGTTAAGTTCTTATCATTAATTCCGATAAGTAAGGAAGAGGCCAAGTATAAGTTATGTAGGATAGAGAACAAGACTACAGTTAAGGGAGGACACATACAACTTAATTTACATGATGGTAGGAACGTTTTAATCCGTGTATCCGATCCTACAAATCCTGTAGAAGATGTCTATAAGACTATGGGTACACTAAAAATATCCCTTCCTGATCAAAAGATACTTGATTATTATCCCTTAGAGAAGGGTATGTTAGCTATCGTAATAGGAGGCAAAAACGTCGGTAGGGTAGGTAGAATACTTGACATCTCTTGGGGTATGAGACACTACAGGAAGCAAGTAGCGCTAGAGGACATGAAAGGTAATAAGTTCTATACGACGCTGGATAAGGTAATGATTATAGGCCGAGATAAGCCTGAAATAACCCTCCCTGAGGGAGCGCTATGAGCGTTACGAGAGGTACCTTCATAATTGATGAGGGAACAATTAACGAAGTATTACGTAAATGGGAATCTAATCCAATGCTTAAACCCAGATTAGCTAAGGTAACTGTAAACATAGGTGTAGGAAGTTCAGGTGAAAGGCTTCAGAAAGCAGCTAGGGTGTTGAAGGAGTTGACAGGTCAAGAACCATCATTTAGGAAGGCTAGAAGAACGATAAAAGAATTTGGCATTAGGAAGGGTGAGCCGATAGCTGTAGTTGTTACCTTACATAAGGAGAGAGCATTTTCATTTCTTGACAGAGCTTTAGAGGCTATTGGTAGAAGAATTAAAGCTTCAAGTTTTGATGATTATGGAAATGTATCATTTGGTATAGCTGAGCATATAATGATACCAGGCGTTAAGTACGATCCTGAAGTAGGTATTTTCGGAATGGATGTAGCAGTAAGTCTCGAGAGGCCAGGTTTTAGAGTTATGAGGCGTAGAATTAAGAGATCAACGATACCTAGGAGACATAGAGTCTCTAAGATTGAGGCAATAGTTTATTTCATTAAGGAATTAAACGTTAAGGTGATCTAGAATGGGGAAGTTCAAACCTCCAGTAATTAGGAAGTATGGTAGAGGAGTTCAAGTATGTCAAAGATGCGGCAGTAGAGATGCTGTTATTCAGAAATACGGACTTTACCTCTGTAGACAGTGCTTTAGAGAGGTAGCTAGGGAGTTAGGATTTAAGAAATATGCGTGAGGTGGGAGAATGGTAGTAATAGATCCATTAGCTAACGCGCTCTCAACAATAATGAATAATGAGATGAGGGGTCATAAGGAAGCAATAATTACTCCAGCTTCTAAACTCATAGCTATGGTTTTGAGGGTGATGCAGAGATATGGTTACATAGGTGAGTTTGAACACATTGATGATGGTCGCTGGGGTAAAATAAAGGTTCAATTACTTGGAAGGATAAACAAGTGTGGCGTCATAAAGCCTAGGTTTTCAGTTAAATATAAGGAATTACGAGAAATGCCCCATTGGTTAAGGAAGTACTTACCCTCAAGAGATATAGGGATACTTATACTATCGACATCGCAAGGTGTAATGTCCCATAGAGAAGCCTTAGAGAGAAAGATTGGCGGCGTATTGCTAGCTTACGTATACTGAGGTGTTAGGTTATGGTTAAGGAGGTAATAGTTAGAAAGGAGGTAGATATACCTGAAGGTGTCAGTATTGAAGTAAAAGGTAAGATAGTAGAGGCTAAGGGACCTAAAGGAACTGTTAAAAGAGATTTTTCATACGCACGTAACGTTCGAATATATAAAGAGAATAATAAAGTTGTAGTTGAGTCATACTTTGCTAACAGAAGACTTAAAGCATTGACGCATACAATAGCAGCACACATTAGGAATATGATTGAAGGTGTAAAGGAGGGATTTAGGTATAAATTAAAAATAGTTTATTCACACTTCCCCATATCGGTTAAAGTTCAAGGTGATAAAGTAATTATAGAAAACTTCTTAGGAGAGAAAGCACCTAGAATTGCTAAGATAGTAGGTAATACCAAGGTAAGGGTTGAGAAGCAAGACATAATCGTTGAAGGACCAGACATAGAAGAAGTAGGTCAGACTGCCGCCAATATTGAACAAGCAACAAAGATTAGAGGATTTGATAGAAGGGTATTTGTTGATGGTATATATATCTATGAGAAAGGGTGATAAATAATGTCATCAATAACAAAATTAACTAGAGAAAGGATTATCCGGTTAATAAGACTTAAGAAGAAGCCTGAATTCCTTAGACATCTTTGGTGGAAATTCAAGAAATTCCAGAATAACCTTAAATGGAAGAAACCTAGAGGTAAGGATAATCCAATGAGACTTAAACTTAAGGGCTACCCTCCACTGGTTAGCGTAGGTTATAGAACACCAAAGATTATTAGAGGCCTCCATCCAACAGGTCTAAAACCCGTAGTTATTCATAACGTTAAGGAGCTAGAAAATCTTGATCCCACTAAAGTTATAGTCTACGTAGCATCTACCATTAGCCTTAAAAAGAGGGTAGAAATTATTGCTAAGGCTAGGGAGTTAGGCTTCAAGATAGCTAATGCTGGTGAGTAAGCTATGACAGATTTAAGTATACAGAAAAGACTTGCAGCTGAAGTGCTGGGAGTAGGTGTTTCTAGGATTAGGATAGACCCTAATAGGATTGAGGACGTTGAGGCAGCTCTTAGAAGGGAGGATATTAAGAGATTAATAAAGGAAGGAGCTATATACGTAATCCCGGAACGTCGGAATTCAAGAGGTAGATGGAAGATAAGACATGAGAGAAAGAAGAAGGGTAGAAGGAGAGGACCTGGTAGTAGAAAGGGTGCTAAGGATGCTAGAATGGATAGTAAGAGAATGTGGGTTATGACTATAAGGAAAATAAGGCGGTTCTTAAGATGGTTAAGAGATCATGAAGTAATAGATAGGAGAACATATAGAAGGCTATACATGCTAGCTAAGGGAGGTACCTTCAGAAGTCTTGCTGACTTAAAGAGACATCTACAAGAGCTTGGAATTCAGGTGAGGTAATAATGGCTAAAGGTCCTAAATATAAGGTACCAAGAAAGAGGAGGAGAGAGGGTAAAACAAACTATTATAAAAGATATAGAATGATAAAGTCAGGTCAGAAAATTAGGGCAGTAATCAGGAAGACCAACAGATACATCATTGTACAAATAATAGAGTTCGCACCTCAAGGTGATAAAACACTTGTTGGCGTTCATAGTAAAACGCTCTTTAAACTTGGATGGAAGGGTGATCCAAACAATACTCCTGCAGCCTATTTAACAGGGCTTCTTGCAGGCTTGAAAGCTAAGAAACTAGGTATAACTTATGCCGTACCTGACATAGGACTTCATAGAGCAGTAAGAGGTGCTAGAGTATTCGCAGCAATAAAGGGTTTAAGAGATGCTGGTGTTGATGTACCTGCTTCCGAGGAGGTACTCCCTACCGAAGATCGCATTAGAGGTGAGCATATAGCCAAGTATGCAGAATTGCTATTATCAAAGGATCCAGAGAAATTTAAGAGACAATTCTCACAAATACTTGCTAGAGGTCTTGACCCAAGGGAATTACCTAAACATTTTGAAGAGATTAAGCAGAAAATAATTGAGATGTTTGGGTGATAATCATGAGTGAAGCACCAAGTCTTGAGGAATGGGTTCCAAAGACTAGAGTTGGCAGGATGGTTAAGGAAGGTAAGATAACGAGTATTAAGGAGATTTTCGATATGAACCTACCGATTAGAGAACCAGAGATAGTTGATTACTTAATGCCTGACTTAAAGCATGAGGTTGTTGACGTCAATATAGTTCAGAAGCAAACCGATGCTGGTGAGTTAACGAGGTTTAGAGTATTAGTTGTCGTTGGAAACATGGATGGATACGTTGGCGTAGGTATAGGTAAGGCTAGACAGGTTAGGCAGGCCATAGAGAAGGCTTTAAGGGATGCTAAATTGAATATAATACCTGTTAGGAGAGGTTGTGGTAGCTGGGAATGCTCGTGCAATGAACCTCATAGTGTACCATTTATGGTTGAAGGTAAGTCAGGCAGTGTTATAGTTAGATTATTACCTGCACCTAAAGGTACTGGTTTGGTAGCAGGTGATGCTGCTAAGGTAGTGTTAAGATATGCTGGTATTAGGGATATATGGACGTGGACTAAAGGTGAAACAAGAACTACTCTAAACTTTGTCTTAGCTACATATATTGCATTAAAGAGAACGTATAAATTCGTAACACCTTATGATTGGGTGAGAAGATAAGATGACGTTATATGCTATAATAAGAATAAGAGGTACAGTTGACGTACCACCAAAGGTTAGAGCAACACTTAGAATGCTTAGGCTAGTACGTAAATTCCATGCAGTCATCTATCCGAAGAACCCAACAATTGATGGAATGCTTGAAGTAGTTAAGGATTGGGTGACCTGGGGCGAGATAAATAGAGAAACACTCAAGGAGTTAATACTAAAAAGAGGTAGGTTAATAGGTAATAAACCAATAACGGAGGAAGATATTAAGAAAATATTCAAAGTAAATAACATAGATGAACTAGTTAATAAATTACTTAAGGGAGAAATTCTGTGGCATAAGTATAAGGATGTAGTAAAGCCTGTGTTTAGACTGCACCCACCTAAGGGCGGGTTTAAAGGAAGTATTAAGAAACCTTTCGGAGCTAAAGGTGAATTAGGGTATAGAGGGGATAAGATTAATGAACTCCTTAAACATATGATTTGAGGTGTTAAACATGGTAATTAGGAGGAAAAAGAAGAGTAGGTATATGAGAGGTTACAGAACTCATGGGTATGGCAGCATAGGGCAACATAGAAAGAGCGGTAGTAGAGGTGGTAAAGGAGCTGCCGGCATGCATAAACATAAATGGTCATGGGTCGTTAAGTACTATCCAGACTGGTTTGGTAAACATGGATTCACTAGACCACCTGCAGTAACAGTTAAGATGAGAGGTATCAATGTAGGTGAACTCGACGAAATAATTGATAACTTAATAAGGAGAGGTGAACTTAAGGCTGATAATGAGGGCTTCTACAACATAGATCTAGGAGCTTTAGGTTATAATAAACTACTTGGTGAGGGGAAAATTAGATTTAAGGTAAGGGTAAAGGTTTTCGACGCTACTGAGAAAGCTATCGAGAAAATTAAGGAGGCTGGCGGTGAAGTCATAATTACAGGTAAGAGTGCATAGGCATTATATACCTATTTAACTACTTAATTAAGATTTAATGATCATCACTTCACGTAAGTTTTTAAGTACTCTCTATGTAAGGTTACTTAGAAGGGAAGGTTAATGGGGTTACTAAGGGCATTAGCAATTATAGGTGATTACTTCCCCTCACCACCAAGACCTGCTAGAAGGCCTGACTTAAAAAGGAGGTTATTCTACACGTTCCTAGCACTTATCGCTTATTTCCTCATGGCTTCAACACAGGCATTCCCACTTGCAGCATACCCTCAAGCTAAGGGACCTCAATTACCCGTACTAATAAATATAATCTTCGCATCAACTAGAGGTTCGATAGCACAGCTTGGTATAGGTCCCTTAGTTACTGCAGGCTTAATCATACAGATACTTGCTGGTGCTAAACTTATAGAACTTGACTTAACTAAGCCTGAGGATAGAAAGCTATTTACTCAAGCTGAGAAGGGCTTAGCATTAATAATAGCATTAGTTGAGGGCTTAGGATTTGCTCTATACTACAGAGCCACTGGCGGATTAAACATGTACGTGATAATGGCTATATATTTACAATTCGTATTTGGTGCTATAGTTTTAATGATAATGGATGAAGCGATACAAAAAGGGTGGGGTATAGGTTCAGGTGTTAGCCTATTTATACTTGCGGGTGTCGCTAGGCGTATAGCGTGGGATATGTTCTCGACAGTAAAAGTTGCTGATCAATATTATGGTTTCTTCCCATACATAGTTGATTCGGTAATTAATGGCTCAATAGACATGAATAGGTTATTCTTTGGTTTAGTAAGAGTAGAAAATCAGACTTATGTATTACCTACATTAACAGGCTTCATTGTGACCTTAATATTAATTTTCGTTTTAGTTTATTTGCAGCAAATGAAGGTTAACATACCTGTTGTTACGCAGAGAGCACCCGGAATTAGAACTAGAGTACCTTTGCAGTTTCTTTACGTAACCAACATACCAATACTCTTAGTAGGTATAGTATTTTCAGATCTCCTACTACTTAACAACTTAGCTTCCGCATACCTAAGCGATAAAGCACCATGGATAGCTAATGCATTAAGGGCTTTAGTGTATTATCTAGCTCCTCCTCGATCAATGCTTGAGGTTGCTTATAATCCATTAAGAGTAACCATATTCGCTATAGCATTGGTTGGTTTGGCATTACTTTTCGGGTTCATGTGGGTTGAGATAGCAGGACTAAGTCCTAGTGCTCAAGCTGAGAACTTAATTAAGGCTGGTCTAGAGATTAGAGGTGTTAGAAGGAATCCTAAACTTCTTGAGGCAATATTGGGTAAGTATATATATCCATTAACATTCTTAAGCTCATTAATAGTGGCCTTAATAGCCCTCATAGCAGACATATTTAGTGCCTACGGTACTGGAATGGGCATATTACTAGCTGTAGGTATAGTACAACAGTTCTACACATTGATAGCTTACGAAAGAGCTTTAGAGGCGTACCCACTACTTAAGAGATTAATTGGTGAAGAGTAAATGGTCTCGAAATCTGACTCAAATCTTAAATTAATCGTCATGGTCGGCCTACCTGGTGTTGGTAAAAGCACAGTGATAAATCTAGCAGTTAAAAAGCTCAAGGAAAAAGGCTACAATGTCGAAGTAATTAATTTCGGTGATTTCATGCTTAAATTCATGGTGAGTAAAGGCTATGTTAAGAGTAGGGATGAAATAAGGAAATTACCATTAACAATACAGCAAGAAGCACAAGCTAGATCAGCTAAAGAAATAAGGAGAAGATTTGAGGAGCTATCTAGTAAATCAGAAGGGGTGTTCATAGGTATAGTTGATACTCACGCATTGATTAAAACTGAAACAGGTCTATGGCCAGGCTTACCTAAGCATGTTATTGAGGAGTTAAGGCCTCATGCAATAATAGTCATTGAGGCATCACCTAAGGAGATAGTATCTAGGCAGTTAAGGGATAGGACCAGATATAGAGCGGATTACGCGAGAGAAGAATTAATTACTGAATTACTTAATCTTAATAGGGTATTCGCTATATCAAGTGCCGTGTTAGTCGGTGCTTCAGTAGCTACAGTAATGAACAGAGAGGGTAAGGCTGAAGAAGCAGCTGAGGAAGTAGTTAATATCATAGAGAAAATATAACTTACCGGGATACCTATGGTGCTAGCATTAGTATATACTGTGGTCACAATCTTAGTTCTCCTACCTTTCTCTAAGCTCATGGGTATATATGAACGGAGACTAAACCTAACTGAAACAGTAAAGGAGTTAAGAAGACTAGGTGAGAAATTAGCTGTAATATCTCCTGAGAAGGAGAAGAAGGTCAGAACATTAAGGGATAGGTACAAAAAGTTAAGGAGGAGATTAAGTAATTTCGTATTAATGAACTTACTTAGTATTTGGGTTGCGATATTCCTAGCATTATTGGCATCCAGGTTTGCAGTGATAATTACGGCATCTATTCTAGGCATTAAACCATTACTGCATTCACCAATTAACATACCGTTTATAACAATTGATGGCTCACTTAACGATACATTATTACTGCTAGCGGTCATACTGCTATATTATCCATTCCATGCTAAGTACTCAGGACTTCAAAAATTGAAAGAGATTAGCTAACTCATTATTTCGAAATTTCAAACTCCTGTTAAGTTTATTAAGGTATCTGCTAGAGTTCATGGCAGGGATAGTGTAATGGTTAGACCAGCATACAGGTCTAGGTCTAGGAAAAGAATAATTAGGAGAGTACCTAGTGGTGAGGCTAGAATATTTTATAAGAAGAGAAGACAATATGAGGCTAGATGCCCCATCTGCGGTAAACCATTAGGTGGTGTGCCAAGGGATTATGACATAATTCGTTGGGGTGCTAAGACTGAGAAGAGACCTGAGAGATACTATGGAGGTGTACTATGCCCTTCATGCCTAGCTACAGTACTTAAACTTAGTATTAGGGGAGCGTGAATATTGATTGAAAGTGATGCATGTAAGTTAGGATTAGTTATAGCTGTAAGTGGATTACCAGGTAGCGGGAAAACCACTCTTGCTAAGCTGCTCGCCAGGAACTTAGGGCTAAAGTATATATCACTAGGTATGATATTCAGGGAGATAGCTAAGGAGAAAGGGTTAAGTATTGAGGAACTATCTAAGCTGGCTGAGAGTGACGCTAGTATAGACTACTTAATAGATAGTAAAGCTAAGGAGGAAGCTAAGAAGGGCTGTATAGTCATTGATGGACATATATCTGCCTGGATATTAAAGGACTTAGCACACCTACGAATCGTTGTTACAGCACCACTCCCTACTAGAGCTAAAAGGATAGCTATGAGGGATGGTAAAAGTATTGAGGAAGCCATGAGGGAGGTTAAGCTTCGTGAAGATTCTGAAAGACGTAGGTATAGGAAGTTTTACGGAATAAACATCGATGATTTAAGTGACGTGGACCTAGTAATTAATACAGAGAAGTTTAATGTTGATAAGACTTTAGAAATAGCTCTAAAAGCTGTTGAGATGGTTATTAAGTCGTTAAAAAGATAATACGTGTTTGATTAAGGAAAAGCTTAAAGCTACAACTAACTCATCTAGTTGGTGTTAAAGGTGCCGGCTATAGAAGTAGGTAGGATATGTGTTAAGCTACTTGGTAGAGAGGCAGGTAGGAAGTGCATCATAGTAGACATAATTGATGACAACTTCGTACTAGTAACGGGACCTAAGTCATTAACGGGAGTTAAACGTAGAAGAGCTAACATTAATCATATAGAGCCATTAGATAAGAAGATAGACATACCTAAGGGAGCAAGTGATGAAGAAGTTCTAAAAGCTATTGAGGCAGCAGGCCTTACTGAGTTTATGAAGGAGAGAGTAAAGATATCTAGGAAGCAAATACTTGAAGCAATATCATTAAGGAAATAACTTAACTGCCGTCACTAACGAACTACTTTAAGGGCTTAAGCCTCAATCTTCCTGGAGGTGTTTTTATGGACGTAACAAGTAAGGGTATAGAGTTTATCCAGAAACTCGATGAATTTGCAGGAGTTAAGAAGAAATTCATAGTTAGACGTGAGGATGCATCAACTAGTGAGGATTATGGTAAATTACCATATGAGAGATCCGTTAAGGAACTCCTAAGGTTCGGTATAATAAACCTTGATAAACCCCCCGGACCTACAAGTCATGAAGTTGTAGCTTGGATTAAGAAGCTCTTAAACTTGAGAAGAGCCGGCCACGGGGGGACCCTAGAGCCCCTCTAGGGGGCGGGGAAACCCCAAGGTCTCAGGTGTGTTACCGGTAGCTCTAGAGGATGCTACTAAAATTATAGGTTACTTAATGTTATCTAGTAAAGAGTACGTAGCTGTAATGCAATTACATAGAGAGGTATCTGAAGATAAGTTAAGGAAGGTCATTAAGGAGTTTGTGGGAAGAATCTATCAAAAACCACCAGTGCGATCATCAGTTAAGAGATCATTAAGAATTAAGACTATATTCGATATTGAAGTCTTAGAAATCGATTACCCATTCGTATTAATGAGGATACATTGTGAACACGGTACTTACGTTAGGAAGTTAATTCACGATATTGGTGAGATACTTGGTGTTGGTGCTCATATGAGGGAGTTAAGGAGAATTAGAACTGGACCATTCAAGGAGGATTCAACATTAAGGACCATGCATGAGTTATCTGAAGCTTTATACATATATAGGGAATTAGGTGATGAAAGTAAGCTTAAGGAGGTAATACTGCCTATGGAATACGGGATTTCACACCTTCCCAAGGTAGTCATTCTTGATGGCGCTGTTGAGGCCATCACCCACGGTGCCGACTTAGCGGTACCAGGTATAGCCATGCTACATGAAGGTATACGTAGAGGTGATAC
>CAZQFL010000001.1:0-146581 GCA_964592745.1 uncultured Desulfurococcaceae archaeon | reverse complement strand
TAGGATTAACGGTACCTAACTTAATACCTGTGACATACCTACTCACTCTTTGTACACCATGACTAGATATGCCCATGAGATCAGCCATAGTTAAGACATCAGCAACTATCTCAGCATGATCTTCGAGTAACCCTAATTTAACATACACGCTTTTAACCCATTTCTTTAACGACTCATAATCAACACGGACGTATTCCTCAGGAGGTATGGGTTTCTCACGTTCATATAAGCTCAAAGACATAGCTACACCCAAAATTCATTGAAGCACTTATGAATATAAATCAATATTTAACGATACTGCGATAAGGTAATAAAGATAGAAAGCATAAGCTTACATGTTCTTAAATTTCTTTATTTTAAACACGCCTATTAACGCATTTTCCTCATTCTCGGGTTCAATAACATCTATTAATTCACTTTCTATGCCTAGATCCTCAAGAACGTATTTAAAGTCTTCAATCCAATCTATGATGCCACATGAAGTACTGAAAGGTCCTTCAAACTTTACTCTCAAGGTGTTTTGATCGATACTTAATAGTTTAGCTTTAGCTTCAGGTTCTCTATACCTATTGTAGAGCATTACTGCTTTATTAATGATTTTACTTAATTCACCATCATTTTTAATAATCTCACCATTTAAAGATTAATTGAGAACATAATAAGGTATTAAGATTTAGGTTACGTATGCTTCAAGCCTTATATATGGTGCTACCTCTGTTACAATCCAATCCCTCTCCTTTGAAGTTCTAATGTTAAGTTCCCTGGAAATAGCATTTATTGTTTTAAGGTTACTTAGAGGTATCTTGACTTCTCTAACCTTAACATTATCCTGTACCTCACCATGTTTTATTATACTTGCATTTTGAGGTATAAGCCTTATGTACCCCATTTCTAACGTGGCTAATGCTACTCCATTAATTAATATGCCGCTTCTTGTCTCTTCTATCATCTCATCCACTTTCCAATCACCTTGACTTAATATGAGGGTTGTATGGAATGGTATGGGTTTATGGAACAAACCGTAAGCTGAGCCTGGTACTGAGTTATAATGTAAGGCTGTGCTTCTTGTTTGATGTAGGTCAATAATACGGCCCCCCTCAATGAGATGCCTTCTTTGAGTCCTAACTAGTTCGTCGTCAAAGAACCTAATACTCGGGCTATCATATCTGAATGGATCATCAATTAGCTCAAATTCCGGAGGAGCTATCGTGATACCACGTTTAAGTATTCCAACAGCGTACGTAGGATCAAGTAAGTGGGATATTTCATGAACTAAAGCAGCTGAAGCTTTACTGTCTAAGATAATTACATTCTTGCCTATCATGTAAGGACTTAGCACTCTAACGTTTTTATTTCTCATCAAATTATCGTATGCTTCCTTAGCAGTCTTCTCAATAAGTTTAGATATCTCCTTAGGTTTCCAAAGTATTGTAGCAGTAAACGCGCTTCCGAAAAGAGGTACACTCCTAGACATACTTACTAAGCCAACGTCGACTTCTATAAGGTTCCTCTCCTCGTAGGCTTCGTAACCATTACTGCTAGTTATAGTCTTTTCTATATGCCTAAACGTAACTATAATCTCACACTTACTAATACCTAAGGCTCTTAACTCACTACATAGATCAATAATTAATTTAACTATTTCATTAATGTCAAAGCTATTAACACCTAATCTAACCTTGCCATCAAATAGGTTAGCATCAGCTAGCCCTTTACATAAGCCTTCACGATTTAGAATTTCAAGAATAGGTCTGGAGGGATCGGGAAAATCATTAAAGGAACCGCAGTCTTGACATGACGTAATGTGCCAGCAACCGTTAAGGCATAACCTCTTACCTAATACGTTACTACGTAATTCATTGACTTCTACGGAATCATCCCTATACCCCATCTCAACATATCTCTCTCTCAAGGATACTCTATCCTCATAGATATTCATGATACCACCATAACATTTTAAGACTAACTTAACTATCTACAGTAAGTTAGTATTTCACTGTTAGGGTTTCTACAAAATTATTGAGTGTTCATGCTCTCATTAACCATAATGATATGGAATAAAAATATGTAATTACCCTTAATGGTCAATACTTGTACATTTCCTCATGAAATGTGAAGTTGGTCACTTAACTGAAAAACTTACTTCAATTTATAGCTTAGTGAATAGTATAATTAGCGAATTGTATGGTATAAATTATTGAACATAGCCTTTTTCATTGATTATAATAATGTTAATATCTCTTGCAGTCTAGTTTTCACCTTGTTTAACTTATCTCTTAACTCACTAACTTGTTTCTCAAGTGCTGAGACCTTCTCCTTTAATTCATCACGTTCTTTTACAGCTCTATCTAACTCTTCCTTAAACTTTCTTACGTCACCTGCTGCACTGATTACGACTGCTATAGGGTTTATCTGACCCTTAGCCAGCATTTCGTAAGTCTCCCATACTAGCTTACCAGCTTCAGTCTTCCTATTTAGGTGATTTCTTATTGTTCCCTCAGACCTACCTAATTCCTCAGCTATTCTCGGTATTGGCATACCTGACTTCTGTCTAGCTAAGGCACCAGCAGCTACAGCTAATGAATCAATCCATGTAAGTCTATCCTCAGCACTCTTTATTCTCTCAATAACGTCACTCCTAAGTAATGTACCTATGAGTAAATATGTTTCCAACCTATGTATGTCTTGCCTACCGAGAGGCTTCAAAGGAATTTCACTCATATGTATCACCATACTAAGAGATTTATTAGGAGAGTAAAAATAGTAAATCATCTTTATTTACATTATTTATTACTAAGAGGATTACAAACTACATCCTTAGATCAACTATCTTAAACTTCAATTACAGATTAATACCTTGACATGGTCTCATATCTACTTCGCTAACTCTCATCAAATCATTAATACAATTCCATCTTGAGGTACTATTACCTTTACATTATTTTGTGATGCTATAACCTTACTACTGATAAGCTGCTTTAATGACTGAGTAGTTAAGTGTACTAAAGCTATGATTGCTCCAGACTTCATGTATCTAGTCTGACCTAGAGCTTGAGATACTGTCGTATGTCCTTTCTGCTTAGCAAGAAGGGATAATTCATCAGGTAGAGATGCCTCATGAATAACTAAATCAGCTTTCTTTAAACCATTTATTAAGCCTTCATATACTGAAGTATCTGCTGTATAATAAATTGTAGAATCCCTATCACTAATTATTAAGCCATAAGTTGGTACTGGATGGCGTGAGGGTATAACCTCAAGCATTAAGTCATGTACGGTTAACTTATCATGGATTATCTTAAATTTAACATTCCTACTCATTTCCAGAGGTAATGTACTAATAATTAGATTTGATAAGTCGTTAAGGACGTCATCATGTGCTAGTACGTTAAAGCTCTTACAACCCTTACTCAAAGCGAATACCGATGAATCGAATAGACCCACCCAGTGATCTATATGCTTATGACTTATGTAGACTAAGTCAATATCACATAATGTTAACCCTAACTCTTCTAGTCTCCATGAGCATCCTTCACCAAAATCTATGAGTAACCTACACTTTTTAGATTCAACAATAAAGCAGTTATGTGCCCTATTTGAAGGCCCACCAGCACCGCCTGTTCCGAGAAAGTATACTCTCAACTGAATCACCGATTAGAAGTCATACCTTATTCTATTAAATTAATAAATCACATACATTATAACATATACTAGGTCAGTAAGTATGAACTGGTTAATATTAGCTATAGCGTGTTTAATATCCTGGGGCTTATGGGGACTACTAATTAAGTTAGCTTATAGAGGTGCTGAATGGTCTGAAATATACCTAATATCAAGTTTAACGTCATTCGCAATAGCCTTAGCAATATTCCTAGTGAGTCACACAAAAATTCACTTTAAACCATCCCTTCTCCCGGCTCTTGGAGCTGGATTAACTGGAGGTATAGGTTATATATTCTTTATTAAGGCTTTAGAGCATGGTAAAGCATCGATAGTTATACCTCTTACGGCTCTATACCCAGTAATAACAGCAGTTCTTGCGGTAATCATACTTCATGAGAAACTAAGTACGTTACAATTAATAGGCATAGCATTAGCCATAATAGCTATGATACTACTATCGCTTTGAAGGTGAAATATCTCAAGTTAATTATAAATTAATCTTAACGTAATATGGAATTGAACGGGGAGAAATTGTGTTATGTCTTAGAATGCCTGAAGAATTAAGGACTATTTTAAGTAGGGCTCATGAGTACTTCGATATGTACTTAATAACTGGAAAGCCTAAAGATGTAGTTAAGAGTGTTAAATATTACATCATGGGGTCATATGCTAAGAAACTATGGTGCATCGGTGATGTGGTATGTGCTAACTTTATCAGGTATGGGCTTAAACCTAGTTTCTGCATTATTGATGGAAAAACGCTAAGGTATTATGAAGGTATAAAGCTAAGTGACATAAGGAAGACTTTTAGTAGGATAGTGATAGCTAAGAATCCTGCCGGCATGGTCTGTGATGAGGTATTTAAGGCAGTAAGAAGCGCTAATGACGATACCCTAATATTTATTGATGGTGAGGAGGATCTTACAGGTTTTGCTGTGGTTCTCTCTAGACCTATAGGTGAAGTTCTGGTTTATGGTGTTCCACCAGATATAGGTGTAGCTCTATCATACATTACATTAAAGAGTAAGATTAAAGCTGCTAAGTTCCTGAGGAAATTCCAGCTTGTCAGGATTTAGGGTAATTAACTCATGAAGGATATAAGCGTGAGTATTAGATGGTGCGGCAGACTAATTACTGAGAGCTTATTAGCGGCAATCATAGGTGTACTTACGTCTGTATTGGTGACTTCATATGGGTTAATATTCAATTACTTAAGTTCATACGTACCTGACAAGTTGCCTAGAGGATTAGCTGAAGTCCTTATAGTAATACTAATTACTTTATCATATGCTCTTGTAAGGTCATCAAGTTATAGAGGGGGTAGTGTCTTAGAGAACTTCTTATTAACTTACCACTTTAGAGGTGGGTACGTATACTTACGCGATTTAGTACTGTTACTTATGGCTTCACTCCTAACAGTTACTGCAGGTGGGTCTGTAGGTGTTGTGGGTGTAGCGATTTTTGCTGGTTACATAATAGCTAAGAAGATATGTGATTTAGTTGGCTCGATATATAATAAGAGGTACTTCTCAATAGTTGGTGCAGTAGCCGGTATTTCAGCGATTCTTAAGGCTCCTCTCACAGGTATGGCGTTTTCTCTTGAAATGCCTTTTAAGAGAGGTATTGAGGTATCTTATTTAGTACCTTCACTAGCTGCTGCTATTAGTGCTTATGCTGTCTCCAAGTATTTATTTGGAGGTCCGGAGTTACTACTATTCATTAGGCCTGAATCAAGAATTATCGACATACCCATAATATTGCATTCGGTAATTATCGGCGCAATCTCCGTAGGTATAATGTATGCGATGTACGTAGTTAAGGTCGGGCTACAGGAAGTAAGGGCATTTCTTGAGAGGCATGGTAATTATGTATTACTTACTCCGTTACTTCTAGCACTTACAATAATAGCCACGTCATATTTCCTACCTGAGATCTTAGGTTCAGGGTACTTCCTCATCCCTAAACTCTTAAACTTAAGTTTAAAAACACTTGCTATGATCTTAATGTTCAAGTTATTGTTAACTATACTTACTTTAGAACTAGGTGGTGCTGGAGGGGTCTTTGTTCCCCAATTAATAGTTGGTGCAGCATTAGGTGCTCTATACGGCAGAGCTTTGTCATTAGAGTATACAGACCTTCTAGTTATGGCGGGTATTGCGAGTCTTTTCTCAGCAACTAATAAGGTACTACTCACATCATTACTATTAGCTGCTGAGGTTGGCGGCTTACCTGCAGTTATACCTGCTAGTATATCTGCTGTAATTGCCTACATACTATCTCTTTATACATCACTACATGCGTCACAACCACCATCAGGACATGGAACAATAAGAGCTAGGATATCAAGACTCATAACAGCTATATGTGATGAAGGTTTAAATACTCTAAGCTCTATAAATATCAAGAACATCGTTAGTAAGGCCTGTATAATTAACAGTGACTTAGACATACCTGAAGCATTACTTAAGTGCAGGAACTATAGACACATAATCATAGTAAGAGGTAATGATATAAGGCATATCAACATTGAGTCATTAGCTATAATAACTAAGTACGATTTAAGCATTTATGAAATAGCGGAAAGGATACCTAAAGTTAATGAAAATGAATACCTTAGTAAGATACTTGAAGAGATCATTTATGGCGGTAACGAAGTACTTGCTGTAACTAATGATGAAGGTAAGGTAATAGGGGTCATAGATGCAAGTGATGTTGAGAAAGTATTGAGGAGAGTAATTATAAGTAAATGTGTAGGTACTAGTGAGGAGTTGTTAACCTGAATACATAGTCATTACTCCCTCATTAAGTCAAATCACCACAAGTACAGCTTAGCTCATGCACTAACCTATGTAACTCATCTATACCTACACCTTTTATTGCTGAAACTTTAGGTACCTCAATTCCTTTTGAGTACATCAACAAGATCTTTGATATATCCTTAAGCATCTCAGCATATGAGGTACTGTCACTTGCTAACTCTCTTTCAATAATACTTAGATCTCTTAAGAAATCTCCATGAACTTCTAATGCAGGTACTAGATCTATCTTATTCACTATAGGTACGGTTTCTATATCAAGTCTTAATTGAGTAGCTATAGCGAGTAAAGATGCGAATGCATAGTCTATGGCTCTTTTGAGAATTGAGGCGTCAATCACAAACAGCGCATAGACATCCTTACTCACTCTCTTTAAACTATTTGATAATCTCCAAGATATATCACGGAATAAGAATACCTCCATTTGACCTGGCGTATCAATTAATATGTAATCTACACCATCCTTACTTACATCGCTTATGAAGTTGATTAGTAAGTCTAATTTCTCCGTGATCTTCTCCATAGCTTTAATTAGAGCTCCATTAGGTCCTAAGCCTTCCTCAATAGCTATTTTCTTAGCATTAACGTACTTCCTTATATCGAAATCAGGCATATATGGTAGGAAGTCAGCAGCTGGATCTAGGTTCACAACCTTTACTAAGTACCCATTATTACGTAACCACTCAGAGTATGCACTAACCAATGATGATTTACCTGATCCCGCAGGTCCTATGAACATTACTATTACGCTCACACAGTATCCCAAAATTATTCTGATAAAATACATAGAAGGCTTATGAACTTTTATTATACTCAACCTTAAATTTACCTAATACGTAACTAGTAATGATGTAATATGCCAGTAATAATTTTTGATCTTGATGGAACCCTAGTAGACACTCAAATAGATTGGGATGAAGTTAGATCGAAAGTTAGAAAAGTATTAGGTCTTGATAATAATGCCCCATTAAAACCATTAGCCACAAGTTTACTCAGTCTTTACAGGTATATGCCTAAATTTAATGAAGCTTTGAAGGTGGTTGAAGAAGAGGAACTAAAGAGTATTAGGATAGCTAAATTTGATGAAGAATTACCGCTACTTTTAAGGAGGTTAAAAAAGTGTGGATTTAAATTAGCTTTAGTGACGTTAAGGTCAAGGAGAACATCTAAACCGCTAATGAATATTATGGGTATTGAGGAGTTGTTCGATATAGTGATTACTAGAGATGATATCCCTTATAGAGAGGAACAGCTTAAGAGGGTTCTTGATACTTTCATGGATAATGAGGTCATATTCATAACCGACTTTGACTATGAGGTGAACATGGCAAAACGCTTAGGAATAAAGGTGTTTCTTGTTAAGAGTTATAGGGATACGTCGAAGATTATCAAGGACATACTAAATAACTGTTTATTTAATGGCTTATCTAATTAATTTAGCATATATGTCAGCAATCTTACTTACCTTATATTTCTCTACAAACTCTTTAGCCTTACTAACAACATAATTACGGAGTTCATTATCTTCAATAAGTAATGTAAGTTTGCGTATTAAGTCATTGACGTTCCTATACTTAACTATCGCACCAATACCGTTCTCATTCGTGGGTATTGTCTCTACATACTTACCATCAAGAGTTACTATGGGTGTTAAGGATGCTATGGTCTGATACACGGTAGATGATATTACTACTTTCCCTTCATAACCCTTACTTTTAGGTAGTAAGTGTATATCAGAGCCTTTTAAATAGCTAAATACCTCCTTTAATGATAATCTATGTCTCCACTGCTTAATCCAATCATGATTTAAATTCCTTAACTCATCACCTGACCTAACGATCCAGTATACTAAGTCATACTTACTACGTAACTTATTCAATGCTTCAATGAAGTCCTTATATTCATTTGAGGGTTGTCTACCAAAGCTGAAGAAGAGTATCTTATTATGAGCGAAATCAGGTCTATAAGGTTTAGCTTTTGCTTCCTCAACGCATGGGTATGGTATTATCTTTATACTTTCCCGACTTACATTAATTCTACTAAGAAGTTCATCAATATATCTTCTATCAAATACTACTATAAAGTCATATGGCATCATCGCTAAACCCTTAATTTCATCTATTGTCGTACTGTGTACAATTACGATAATTCTACTATCTCTATGTAGCTTACGTAGTAACTTACCTAGTGAGACATAGGGAATCCTCCCATAAAATTCAACAAGGATTGACTCGCACTTTAATGATTCTACGCATTTTTCATCTACTATACCATAGCCGTCACTTGACTCCTCATAGCATCTATAAACCCATTCTTCATCTTTAACATTTAATATTATGTGATGCCAATCCTTATTAGCACTTTCAAGAGTCGGTGCTATGACTCTCACATCATAGCCTCTCTTAATAAACTCTCTACCTAATAACTCAGCATGTAATGAAACACCGCATGAAGCATTCCATCTAGATATAATACATAACCTCATACCCCCGACCCTGCTTAGGTATGTTATTTAAGAGAGTTTAAGTCTAAGTCAAAAATAATAGAATTTAATCATAATATTAAATCAAATAGAAGTAAGAGTTAAGTAAGTAACAAAATAAAAATTTGGAAGTGAGGTTAGCTTCTAAGTCTTAATACAAATTTTGAAGATAAGACTATTTTTGCATAATCACCCTCATCTAAAAGTAATAACTCCTTCTTATCACTCTCTATCTTCACCCTTAAATTCCTGCTTTTAAGTACTTTATTTGCATTGTTAATTATTGTAATTAACGCTCTAACTATCTCATTTGCTTTACTCTTCCAACGCTCATCAATCGCTGCGGCATCTATAATTTCATGTTTATGCTTATTTATAATCATCACTAACTCAGGTCTAGAACTAACCATAACTTTGGTAGTACTTTTACTCATGTTTTGATTAATGTTCAATGTACTACACCTAAAATTTATGATTAACTCATTCCTCACTTTTAAAGGATTAGGGTATTGAGCGCTATTACCTCACTATTACTATTGAATGAACAGAGCACGATATACAAGGGTCATAATTCCTTATTACTTGCTCAGCGAGTGATTTTGCTTTGTTAAATTCAAGTGTGAGTAATTCCCTACCTATGTGTCTTAAGTCCTCCTCCATTGATGCTAAGTTTTGTGCTGTGGGTGTTATTAGATTAGCCTCTACAACCTTGCCATATCTATCTATTCTATACCTATGATACAGAATACCTCTGGGGGCTTCAGTTATTGCTGCAGCCTCACCTTCTTTAATGCTGCATTCAATATATGGCTTGCTAGGTTCTTTATATTCTTGAATTAGTCTGTCTATCTCCAAAACTGCGTGGTATATCTCTGCACTTCTAGCTATGATGCTCTGAAACATGTTACGCAGTGGTGCTTTATATCCAGATTCCTCAATGATATCCCTTACCTCACCTCTAATTAAGTCATAATTATTGTTAAAACGTGCTATCGGTCCTGTAACGTAAGGTCCTCTACCTTTAACTCTATACCTCAAAGCGTTAGAGTAATGTGTTTGTTCTACATCAATATAATTCTCAAAATCATCCTCACTTACATTTAATCCTTTATTTGACACAACCCTTCCTTCAAGTATCGGGTACTCCTTACCATTACGTAGGGATATAAATTCAATGTCTCTCCCATAGTTAGGTATGTTTAGTCTTAGTGTCCACCTTAGCAACTTTTCAGCATACATCTTGATCTCATTGATATTTCTCTGAAGCTTCGTTAGTTCCTCCTTGCGAATTATTCTATATAGTCCACCAACCCTAAATGATACTGGATGAACGCCTCTACCACCAATTACCTCCATAACTTTATTACTAAACTTCTTAATCCTTAAGGCAAGCCTAAATATTTCAGGTTCTCTCTCGACTAATTCAAAGGCAGATCTTAACCCTAAGAAGTCTGGAGCATGCATGAATACTACGTGTAATACATGACTAAATATCCATTCACCTAAGTATATAATTTTTCTTAGTATGGTTATTTCCTCAGGTACTTTAATACCTAATATTTTCTCTAATGCCCTACTGGAACTCATGATGTACGCTATAGGGCATATACCGCAAACTCTCGCAGTTATGTCGGGTACTTCATACCATTTTCTGCCTCTTAAGAAGGCCTCAAAGAATCTTGTAGGCTCAAATATTTTAACTTCAACTCTTTCAACACCTTCTTCACTTACTTTAACATATAGAGCCCCTTCACCTTCTACTCTAGTTAATCGATTAACTTTTATTTCAACCTCCTTACTCATACCTTTTAATCACCTCTTTAAATTCCTTAGACCATGAACTAATGCCCTTAAAAATAAGTACAATATCTTCCTTACTTAAACCCATCTCTTCAAATCTCTTGGCAAGCGCTAATGGGTTAATACCACGTGCCGGACCTTGACAACCATAGCATCCTCTACCAAATGATGGACATAGAGCGCCACACCCAGCTCTAGTTATGGGGCCTAAGCACGGTATTCCCTTACTAACGATGACGCACTGAATGCCCTTCCGTTTACACTCATTACATACGCTTTCAGTGGGTGTAACTGGTTTCTTACCTTTAATTAATTGCTTAATGAAGTATGAGAGTAAATCTCTGCTTACCGGACATCCGCCAAGCTCATAATCAACCTTAATAAAGTCTGAAATAGGTCTAGACTTATCTAATGTGTTTATCCATTCAGGTCTTGGATACACGTATCTCTTAAACTCTTCAACATTAGACCAATTTCTTAATGCTTGAATACCTCCAGTGGTTGAGCAAGCACCTAATGCAACTATAACTTTACTCCAACTCCTAAACTTCTTAATTAATTCTACCTCCTCCTCCGTAGTTACCGAGCCCTCAATGAATGTTACATCATATGGCCCAGATTTAGGCTCACTATTAACTTCAAGGAAGTAAGCAAATTCCACAAACTTCATTAGCTCGGGTAGTTCATCCTCCATATTCAGGAGTTGTATTAAGCAACCACTACAACTAGTTAACTTAATTACAGCAATACGTAACCTACCTTTCATAATTCTTCAACCTCAAAATACCTACTAATTAACCAGTAAGGAAATACAGGTCCATGCTTACACACAAAGTAAGGACCTAATTGACAATGACCACACAACCCGACACCACATTTCATCCTCCTCTCTAGTGATACATACATTCTTCGAATATCAAGACCTTTCTTGATTAACTCCTTAATTGTGAACCTAATCATTATTTCAGGACCACATATGAATGCCACTGTTCTTTTAGCATCTATCTTAACGAGTGATATGAGCTTAGTTACAACACCTACATGACCTTCCCAACTCTCATCAGCCCTATCAACGGTTAGATGTACCTCAACATCGCTAACCTCACTGTATTTGAGTAATTCATTCCTATATAGCAAGTCCTTAGGTGTTCTAGCACCATAAAGTATTATTAACTTACCAAATTCTTTTTTCCTCCTTATGATTTCCTTTATTGCAGGTCTTAACGGTGCCAAGCCTATACCTCCAGCAACAATGAGTATATCCCATCCCATATATTCATCTATAGGCCATGGTTTACCATAAGGTCCTCTAATACCTACTATGTCACCTTCCTTAAGATTCCTGATTACGTTAGTAACGCTTCCAATAAATCTCACTGTATGAGCTATTGTGTTATTATCTACATCACTCACGGATATAGGTACCTCACCAACTCCATGAACGTAAATCATATTGAACTGTCCTGGTTTAGGGTTTATGAAGTTCTTAGGTTTCTCGACAACATACGTCTTAACGTTAGGTATCTCGTCAATCACCTTCACGATCCTGGTTGGTGTTGGAATTAATGATTGCGTATAACTCATAAAGTACTCACCTCTTTAATAGTCTGGAAATAACATCACGAATATCTATACCTACAGGGCACCAAGTTATACATCTACCACAACCAACACAACCAAATGTACCAAACTGTTTAATCCAGTATACAAACTTATGAAGTAACCAATGTCTGTATCTAGCCCATAGATCAGGTCTGAAGTGACCGCCAGCTACTTCAGCATAAGTGTAATTCAGGCATCCATCCCATACTCTGACCCTCTTGGCAGATCCATCGAGTTCAGGTACATCAATTATATCGAAGCAGAAGCATGTAGGACAAACCATATTGCAGTTAGCACATCCTATACAGCGTTCAGCGATCTCCTTAAAGATACTGGATTGAATTTTCATCTCAAGGATCTCAGGTAGGTTATTAAGCTCAAAGGGTGCCTTTGCACGTTTATATGCTTCCTCAATTAGTTTAACGTACTCACTATACGTATCATTATCTATAGGTCTTAAATTTAGATTACTAATTAGCTTAGCGCCAATCTCACTACCTGCCTCAATAACTAGTAAATCTTTACTAGATAATTGAGTATAAGCTATATCAAATCCCGTCCTTACCTTAGGTCCCGTACCCATCGTAGCACAGAAACATGTATCTCCAGGCTCTATGCAATTCTCAACAATGGTTATGAGATTACGTCTTAGTTTTAAATAGTACTCATCACCTAAGTTCCCCTGAACTCTATCCATAATAATTATTGAAGCTAAATCACATGGTTTAATACCGAAGAATGCTAATTTAATTTCTTCATACTTAGGTAACTCTACTTTCCAGTCTTTAGTAATTTTAAATAGAGTAAGATTAGATGGGTATAAGTATCTCTTAGGTGAGTCAGGTCCATGTCTATAGAATCTACCACTCCTTAATCTATAACTCCCTGGTTTTTGAACGTCCTCAACACCTGATGCAAATTCATCATAGCTACCTAGATACTCTAATCTTATAACCTCATTAACTACCTTAGGGCCTATAACTTTATAACCCATACTAACAACTAGATTAAAGAGCTTCCTCAACTCCTCTCTCTCAATTAAAAAAGGACCCGTGAACATAGGAATATCACCGTATGTGAGCTGTGTTATTACATTTGTACAGTAGTAAGCGTCAGAAATATATTGATTAGATTTAAATAAAAATAAAAGCAATAATGGAGACTTAAAGTGAATAATCTTGTAACTTTCTCACGATAATTTAGTTACTTAAGTAAAGTTACCCAACAAACCTAACTTCTTAAGCTAACTATGCCCACAATTAATACATGAAAGCCTATGAACATAAGTATAAGACCTACACATAAACCTACATACCTAACAAAAATATTTAGGCCTTTAATGTAATTGAAGTTAAAGTGAATAGTTAATAATATGCCAGCTATACTAATCATTAAGCCCATAAGTGTTAGGAACGCTACTGCAAGTCTTTCTGCGTTCATGGAAATCACCGAAGGATTAAGTTTATTATAAAAAAGGAGCTATTATTTGGAAAAATACTCGTTAGTAGTTATTACCCTAAATCTATCACACCTCTAGGTATTCCTGGAGGCATTGTTCTCTCAACAGTTAAGGTTGCACCCTCAGGTGGTTTAACCTCAATCTTTATCGTCTTATATTCACCAGGCTGTACAGCCGTATTCTTATACACCACCATTACTATGGCCTTCTCACCTAGTTCAAGATTTGTGTCTTTCTTTGTATAAACCTGGTTGCTATCTATCCATATTACTGCAGCGAATATATCATCACTTATTTTACTCTGTAATGTTGACCATATCGATGTGAGATTTATTGATGATCCTACTTTAGATTGGGCTAAAGTACTACCGCCAGGTGAGTATACTGTTAACCAATACTTATTGTCTGTTGTGTTCTTATATACGTAGCCATAGGCTACGTATATGTCTGCATATGAGCCTGTCTCCGTAGACCAGTAAACTATACTGGCCCTATCAGGGTGTAGATCTACTAGATGTCTACCTGGACTTACCTTAATTGGTATAACTGTGTAGTTGACCTTACTACCTTTTTGTGAGTATGCTAGTACACTACCATCAACTTCCAATGCTGTGCTAGCTTCACCTAACCCGCTCCTAATGACTATGCTGCTCTTTTGTGTAGTTAGGAAGCCCATGTTTAATACTACGAATGCTAGTGCTGCTGCTACTATAACGAATGCTATTAATACTATAGCAGCCTCAATACCAACCATACCCTTCCTCAATCTTTTTAACGTCATCACATCACCTCACTTACTCCTTATCCTGAGCTTAACTCTCTAGGAGTATCACTTGATCACTAAGATTCGGAGGTACGGTTCTCTCAACAGTCAATGGCGCACCAGTTGGCGGCTTGATCTCAACCATTAAGACATTGTAAGGTTTTAATCCGTCTCCTAACACATTACTGTTTGTTAAGTTTATCGCTAAGACCCATTTCTCATTAACCTCAATTAAGTTGTCACCATCACCTTGGTACTCGATAAAGGCTGCAGCCTTAGTGCCTAGTGCTGTGAATGGATCCTTATTAGGATTACTGGTACTTAGTATTCTGTCTATGTTGTTAAGTATGATTACTTTATCGCTTGTCCTAATCTTCACTATGGTCTTTGTTAGATCTATTGGACCCTTACCTGTTGCGGTCTTTAACGGTATTGCTACAGCTACTAATGCAGTTGTGTTTGACTTGCCTACGACTGAACCATCAACTTCCAGAGCACTACTAGCCTCCTCTAATCCACTACCTATAGCCTCCTTAGACTTCTGCGTTGTGAAGAAGCCCATGTTTAATACTACGAATGCTAGTGCTGCTGCTACTATAACGAATGCTATTAATACTATAGCAGCCTCAATACCAACCATACCTTTCTTTAACTTTCTATGCCTCATGTTGTTCACCTTCATGTGATGATGTACGAGACCAGTATAGGGTCTATGTAGTTGTCTCGCCCGCCAGTCGAATTATGTTCAATAAGTGGTAGTTCGATAACCCTTAGAAATTATCTTTAACATTCAGTGGTAGCAAATAATGTAGGAAGTAAAACTAAGTACTCCTAAAGTCGATAAATACTTGACTATGAAGTCTCAAGAACGAATAATAGTATCAGCAATCATAGCTGCTTTCTCGGTAATTGCTTTATCAACATTCATACATATGCCGACAACCTCTATACCTTTAGAGATCATTGGTATGAAATATAGCGATATTGTATATGGTGTATTTCTAGACATTTTCAGCCCTGAAAATATAGATAGACCCATTAAATTAAATATGAGATGGTATAACTCAACGCTCTTTACACTATTTATTACTGGTCAATCTAAGCACTGCCCTCTACCTTACATCGATTACTTCCTTGAATACCCTCCCGTAGTAGCTCTTATAATGTTATTTTCAACATGTACATCATTTAACCTAGTGTTGCCTCAAGAGTACGATTATATTACATACTCAAACCTCATAATGAGTATAGCTCAATATCATCTTGCCTTAAATGCTCTAACAATATTAATATTTACATTATTAATGATTACGTACCTCATAAAATTAATTAACTTACTTAGTCTGCACAATAGGTTAAATAGAGTAATTATCATGTTGCTTTTACCTTCATTCATAATTTACTCAGTTTACAATTGGGATATAATTGCTTCATCGCTTTTCATTATGTCGCTCTACTATTTATGTAAGAAAAGGTTAATTGTATCATCTATATTGATAGGGTTATCTATACTTACTAAGCTCTTACCAGCACTGTTTGTAGTGACTTTTACATTATCAATCATTTTTGGGAATAATTATATTATTAAATCAGGTAAAGACTTATTTAAGTACATATCCACTTCAGTGCTACTCATTCTTACGGTAGTACTTCCTATCCATATAGCGTCACCTGAGGTATTATCTGATTTCTTAATGTATCATGGAAGATGGTACTGTGAAAACTGCCTATACCAAATACTTATAAGAGACCTAAATGACCCATTACATAGACTTTTAGCCTTAATATTTACGTCACTAATAATTATAGTTAGTAGCCTAAAGATTAAGGTGAACTCATGTATGGACTTACTTAGATTGGCTCTAATTTCTACCATAACATCGACAGTATTGAATTACATATTTACACCTCAGATGATTTTATTAATAGGTCCATTAGCGTTAGTATTATTGAATAGACGTGAACTAATATTGTACGTAGTTGCTGATGTAGCTAATACGTTAATGATGATATTATTCTTCATGGATGAAGAACTTAGAAGATTAGTTAATATGTACCTAGGTATGAACTTAAGTACCACATTTAATCCTTGGAGTTTAGACTCGCCAATACAATGGCTTGCCATGGCAAGAAACATATTACTATTAACTCTACTCATAAAATTGATTCTTAATGTACGCATAAGGATGGAAAGGAAATCAATCAATACTATTACTATTAGTGATATTCGTGTCAGGTGAAATTTCAGTTATGTTATTGAGCAGATCATTAATCGAGCTATTATTGATAGTAACATTAACATTATCTACGTAATTTAGGAGAGTCTCGGTAATATTTGATAGAATTCTTGTAAATGTTTCATTTAATCTAAGTAATTTCATCTTTACCTTATCTCTTATCATACCCAATTTATTATCGTTACCACTTTTAACCGCATTGAATGTTTTATCAGCGAAATTCATTAGGTCATGTATGAGGTCTTCAACATCATTATTTAATATATTGATTAAGACGGTACTAACACTGAGTACATATAGTAAAATCATTATCAATGCTAGTAATGCCGCACAAATTACACTTGAATCCACCCTAGCACCAATATTCTACTACATGCAGAAATTTAATGCCTATATGTCGACATTACAGTATTAGGTAATTAATTCCCTAGCGTAATGTTAGCTTACTCGTTACTTATAAGCTATCCCTATATTCTTAAGTATACTTTTCGTGGGTACCTTCCTACCTACCTCCGCAATAACTACAACCTCTCCTTGAGGACCGAAGGGTATTAGTATTATGTCATTCTCATTCATTATACGTACTATTTTATATTCTAAGTATTTCATTATGCTATTATGGAGTTCTATTAAAGCTCTTATAGCGTTCTTATTTAATTTAATAGACCCAAACCTATCTAGAACTTCACCTAGGTTAGATACTACTACTGCTGCAGAAATAATCTTACCTGCGATTAATTCATTTAATTTGTCCAAAGGAATTGATGAGTTAATTCCATTGAATAAACTACCATTAATGCTGAAGCTATCCCTAGAATTCATAATTATGTCACTCTTGCTTTCCAATGCTAACTTTAGGAACTTAACTATTATTTTTAAATATTCACTAGCAACTCTCTCAGCCTCATATTCTTGGTTTATAAGGAGCACTAGTACCTTATCTGATGGTAGAGGTATAAGGGCTAATGTATGCCTTCTTAAGTAGAGTGTTAAGAAGCTTTTACAAGTCCTTAGTATATTTAGTCCTACTAACTTATTGATTGATTCTACACTAGCACTACTTAGCTTTAATATTAGTGTTTGCAAGCATGGGTAGCATAGTATGTTACCTTGAGAATCAATTACCGCAGCTTCACTCACAACCCTGCCATCAACCAGTAATGAGAGTGCAGGTTCTAACATTATGTACTCCTCATGTAGATAATTCAACTCCTATAGAATGGAGGGTGTGTAAAAAATATAAAATTTTTCAACGGGGAGATCTGAAGAAGAGTTTATTCTCTGGCCTGCTATCTTAGGGACATAATGACGAAAAGTGAAAGTATCAATTTCATGGTACACAATAACGTAATTATTAAGGAAAGCATGGGTGACGCAAGGATTAATGCTAAACTAATGACAAGACCACACATAGCTACATCTATGAGAGATGATTTAATCAGTAATGGTTTAGGACTATAGTATCCAAATAGCTTTACTAATATATCTATGAATTTATTGTTCTTTAGTTTCATGTATATGGGTAACCTATAATATAGTTCTAAGCCTAAATCTGTGAGTCTGTAGTATATCTGTGATTTTCTACGACCTAGGAGTAAATGCATAATCTTTAATGAAGCCTTATCTCTCTTGATTCTCTTAAATAACCTAATCTCACTCTTAGAGTCACTATAAGGATCTAGATATACTGTGAGTCTCTGAGGAGATATACCAACAATACTTGCTAGTGTATCTAGTGATAGTTCATGTCTCTTAGCCGTACCTAACGCTATAAGGACCTCGTAAAGATAATGTACAGGTATGACTACCTTTATGAGGTCCCTAGCACTTACCTTCCCATACATTCTATTTCTAACTACATCCTTAAAGTTTGAAGCACCCAATATAGCTGCTAAATCATTAACCATTTGTCTACCTAACTCTGTTAGCTCGTAAATGTTTCTGTGGGCTTCAGTCCTCCTTATGATCCCTTTTAATTCAAGTTTTCTAAGAGCATCTAGTACAGGCTTTTTTCTCTGACCTATACTTTTTGCTATTTCGTCAGCTGATAGAGGTTTATGAGCGATTGCTAGCTGAAGAACTATATCTAGCTGTATTCGTGACTTAGAGAAGTCGATCATGCTATCAAAGGCTCTTATCTTCTCCAGTTTAACGTGGATGTCGTCCAGTTGTGCTCGGCTCAAGAACCTCATCCGAAATCATCTTAGCACCATTCTATATATAGTTATCAAATGAAGCGGCGATTAATTGTCGAGGAGAGAAAGCTTTTAATACTCTATGCTCACCTCAACCACCAGTCTCTCGTATTACGGGAGGCACGCTTTAACACAAAGGCAGTACTACCTGATACCGACTAGTTAAGTCGTAACTCATGACTCCAACAATTCCTCTTCCCTCTTCTTTAGCACTAACTTCTCCTTATACCTCTCTAGTATCTTTCTTCCATACTCCGTAACTTCGTAGTGTCCCGTGTTAGTCATTACAATAAGCCCTAATTCTTCAAGTTTTTTCAACCTATTAGCTAATACGTGTGTGGATTCCTTAGTTATAAGTTCGAGTTCATCCAATGTACTGATTGAGCCAGCATTATATATGTTCTCCAGTAATCTAACGTCCTGATTACTCATGCTATTTAACGTCTGTAATTCCTCATGAGGACTCCAAGACTCACTCATATATGGAGCCTCACCGCCTCCTACTTCAGATCTATCTTTAGTTTTCGGATTAATTCTTATAGCTATAAATAACGCTATCCATATTACCGCACTTATTATAAGTAACATTACCGCTATATAAAACATTACAATTACCTAATCTTAAATATTAGTTTAATCCATGCCTTTAATGATGAAAGTAATCTCCTCCTGGAGTATAACCTCCTGTATAAAGTAAATCCAAGCTCTGTTAATTCATAGGCTATGCAATCCTTGACCTTATCATCTACTCTATTAAATATAGCTGTCCTTCCCTCACTAAACTTTCTTAGATGGTTCTCTAACGTAGTTACTGAGACACCTATCTTTAAAGCAAGTTCATCGACACATGCCTTAGGTTTGCTTCTCTTACCAATAATCTTTATCACTTCTAACATGTATGCTACACTTAAGATATCTGTGTATAAGTCATATAGGAGGGGCTTAAGACTCCCTACATTACTTAAGTCACTTACACCTTTATCATTTAATATTAAATTACTAAGTGTTTCGTAAATTGATCTACCCATATCCGTTAAAGCATACTTACCATTCTTTCTCTTAATTACACCCTTGAGCTCTAATTTCCTTAAAGCATCCAATACAGTTTTTCTTCTAAGGCCTGTTCTGTTAACTATTTCATCAATAGTTAATGATTCTCTATCAAGTGCTACTAAGATCCTTAGTTGTGCTGTAGCTCTACTAAAGTCTATAATACTATCAATGTTTCTAAGTAATTCTAGTTTGCTCCACAACATCTACACCCGAATCTGATCGTTGAGAATGAGACTAAAAGATAGGGGCGTTACAGCGACTAGCGAGAGTTAATAAGTGTATCATAATTATACCACCAATCGAAATTACTTACTCCCTTCTCTTACTATACCTTCTAAATAAGATCAACGACGCTAAGGCACTAGTAGCCACTATGGGGTAAAACAGTTCAGGCGGTATAAGTGGTTTACTAATGACTAAGGCTTCTTCAGATTTAACATTTATATTAAATTCCCTTCTGTCAGTTACTTTATCACCTTTAATTACCTCGACTCTATATGTGTACGTACCTTCCTTAGTTGGTGCTCTAAACACAAACTCGTAAATGCTACTATTCAGTTTCCTTATATTTAATAGTGGCTGTAATATCCATGGTGGATTAAATCTATTCTCATACCTATAGAGTCTAATATCTACATCATTAGTATCGCTTAATACAATTCTTACACTTACATTACAGCCCAGGCATGCTTTACCAACTACGTGGAGCTTCTTAATTATGCTAGCCTTGCCTATTATCTCATTTAAATTTTCATGCTGTCCTCTCTTATTTTCATTAAAGCTCTTGTTTAATACTGTTATATTAACTTCATTACTGGTTATATTATTAGTTACGCTCTTAGCGTATAAAGTATAATTACCTGGCTCTAAAGATACAGATATGCCTATATTCCTAATATTTGGTTCTGTGAATGACCCTATGTAAGCTAGTCTATACGTATAATTGCCTTTTCTCACCATCAATACTATGTTCTTTACAGGTTTAAAGGCAATAACTTCTATATTTACAACTTCGTCTTTTTTAACTAAGTTATTCATTACTCTAATAATTAAAGCCTTAATGACTTTAATTAGATTTGACTTAATGGTTACGGTATCACGCTTTGCACCAATACTGTAATTGAGAGTTAATTGAATGATATAATTACCGCTTCCATTTAATCTTAACCTAAAATTATTTTTAATACTACTCTTAGGTCGTACAATACCTGAAAACTTAATGTGTTTAACACTAACATTATTTATGGATATAAGGACTTCATGTACATGAAGCGGTACTACATTAGGGTTGTAAATCTCAACACTAAATTCTATATCATCATTCTCAAAGATCATTGTAGGTACGCCCTCTAATTTTATGATAGGCTCACTAATTCTCACATTTATTGGGATATACAGTGAAGTACTTACAATGTCTGTCATGTTTAATGTAAATATGCAAGTATTGAGCTTAATAATGTTACCCTTAGTAATGCTTAGTAAAGCGCTAAGAGGTATGGACATGTATGTCTCTAATCCTTTGCTTACATTAATGACTTTAGAACTAAGTATCAAATCATTAGCAATTACGGTTAAGACCCCTCTAATGGGTTTATTTAGTAAGCTTCTCACAGACACTATGAGTGGGACATCACTCCTAGCCACTTGACTACTCCTAGAGTAATATGTACGTACACAAAGCTCTACAGGTAATTCTGTATTAAGGCTTGATGAGCAACTACCTATTAAGACTTCATTAAGCGAGGAATTACTAACTATTAACCTATAAGGTAGCAGATTAAACGAGTAAGTGTTATTCTTTACGATTATTAATAATGTTGGCAAAATATCAATAAAACTTACTTGAGCAAGCATATTTAGGATCGTGCTTGGTAGGAATATCTTTATTTCACCTGAGTACGTACTATAGTCACGTATCTTAGCTAATGTATATACACCTACATTATCACTGAAGTTCACAGTATCTACATCTACTTTAAGAAATATTAGAAACTCCTTTAATGGCTTATTTGTCTTTTCAACTCTAATCTTATACTCCATAATTATGGGTTTAGATAGTATCCATGTATCATTAAGGATACGGAGTTCCACATTGATTAGATATCCATTAATAGGTAAGTCATACGTCATCGAATTATTAACGTATTTAGTGAGTGTTGACGAGCTATGGATAACACTTAGGTTTATAATCATAAGTACTATTATGGTTAAGCTTATTGCTACATTACCGAATCTCATCTTCATTACCTAAGATATTTAGACTACCTTTCGAAGTATAGAGTAGGGTAAGGTAGCGACCACTGGTGGAGATGAATGGGTGAAAAGGATTTGTTAACTGATATCGTATTATTAGCACTATTCTTCCTAATGGTCTACACCGTAACATACTTAATAACTCATTATCCTGATATAGCTAGCTTCTTCCATGAAGTTTTAAGTAATGAAACTATGAGAGCAATAATAGCATTACTAATGTTACCTATAGGAGTAGTATTTTTAACATTCGGCATTAAATACATGTTGAATTTAATAGGCGGTGGAAGATTCGCATTAGGATTTATACTGGTTGCTCTAGGTGTAGCTATATTTCTATTCTCAATCACAACTATAGTTACGCTCTTATGGAATATAATTAGTAATCTTATTAATGTACTTACTTCGGTGTAATTTCTAGGAGACTTGACAATCCTGTAATATTTAGGAATATACTTGTTGAAAACATCGAAACACACCATATAACTATACCGCTAATAGCTAAGAGTATAGCTAGAGGAACCAACACAGTTTCATACATACCTCCTTGTGCTATTTTTATTACCAGTGCATTCAGTATTGAGAGTACTATTACGAATATAGGAGTAATGCCTAAAGCTACATCAAGAGCTGTAGGTTTAAATGGAAGTACGGCAGCTATTTCGCTACTTATACTTTGTAATTTTGATATTATATTGTTAAATATAGTGAGTAATGAGAGTACGAATGATAATATAGCTGAGAACAGTGTATGAATGACGTATATAGTTGACTCAAAAGCTTTAGATACTTGAACTCTTTGCTTCCTAATATCTAATAATTTAAACGTTGTTTCACTAAGTACTGTACCTACCCTAGCTAGATCTGCACCAGTACTTATTGAATCATATAGTATGTTGATATTACGTCTAACCATTTCGCTCCACGTTTCACCAATAAAGTGATACCAAGCAATCTTAGGTTCTATACCTGCATTTATTCTAGCAAGTAATCTCTTCAGATAAATTGTTAGTGGTCCATAACTGCTTCTTAGCGTAGAAGCTAATGCCGTTGCTGTATGAGGTATCATCGAGTAAGTTAAACCAAAGCTTCTAATGAATATGGAGAAGAATGACTCAATCTCTCTAATTTTCTTTTCAACTCTCTTAGCGTAAAAACCTGGTATTATTAAGGGTACTGCAGCTGTTGAGATAGCTAAATATGGATCACCGATCAACTTATAAGTTATTACTCCTGTGACAATGGAAAGAGACAGTCCTATAAGTAAGAGTACTCTATACCTAATCTTCTCAGGTATTCTCACACCTTTGAGGTTATGAGTTACTCTATCACGAGGTAATACCTTGTAAAGTATATAGGCTAACGTTGAAAGTGATATTGCTATGGCTAAGTATACCAATATAATCATGGGCGAGGGTATGGAGAATAAGAATATGAATATCATGAAAGTTATAACTATGAATATCGCGCTTGAAACACCTGAAGTGTAAACACCCAAGAGAAGCTTAGATGCTTCAAGTATCCTAACATAATGTGCCTGATATTCCGTTATCAATGCTCTACGCTCTATATCTAGAAATCTTATTGGCTCTTCACCTATGGCTAGCAGCTCGCTAAGTCTTAGTAGGAAATCCCTAAAAACCTTATTACCTAACTCTTTAGCCACAATTCTAATTGCTTTAGCAAAGCCGTACCCCCAATCAACAGCTAACACAGCAATCCTACGTAGGATTTTATCGTAACCACCGTAGCTACCAGCCCAAGTGTCAAGCATAAATAACCTCCTATGAGGTGGTCTACCCGTCGATACAGCATACATGTGTGTTATGAGGTATATGAGATCCTCATTAACTTCATAACCAATACCAAGGAGTTTACGCTTACCTCTAATTATGAGTCTAATTAAAGCTATAGCTATTGAAAGTATTAAAGGTAAAATCCTAACTCTAGGATCAAGAAACAATGAAGCTATGAGACCAATAATGATTACTATTAATACCTGAATAAGTGATGTCTTATCAAGACTTAATTTCATAGCTAATCACCCGATCCAATATAGACTTAAGTTATAGGTGCAAATGCTTCCTCAATTTTATAACCACTAGGCGTCACGATCTTGACTATATACGGAGGTTCGATTGAAGTTACGTTACATATGTATATAGCTAATGTCTCACCAGGATTCCATATACCGTCATTTACACCATCAACTTCATCATAATACCACTCACCAGGTTCAGGTGAACCATCATAATCATAAACATATAGGTCTAGCTTAACATTATTTCCGAAATATACGCTTAATCTCTTAATAAATATCGAGGACTCACCTATGTTTCTAGCATAGACTACAAAATTATTTGATGTATTTAGATATGTAGCGTAGATTATCATTAAGTGTGTCCTCAGCTTCTCCTTGTATCCCTTAGCTATACTACTCATTACATCACTCATTTCCAAGATCTTTACTAGAAATGTTGAAGCAAATATTGAGGCGGTTATTATAGCTGCTATCATTATTATACCTTCAATGATTACTGAAGCGCTACTCATGCTTAATCTCCGATACTTAAGAGTAACAGATTTATGTAGATATAATTAGGGTGGCGATCTGTAGTCGATAATACCTCCTAAGGATGTTTACTAAATTACACAAGTCCTTTCACTAGAAGGCTTGATTCTACCTCTCATAGATATTAATTATTATTTATTCGCCTAGTAATAGATAATGATATTCGGCATCCAGTCTAACATCTAAGACTTAGTAAGTAATTCGTTCACTAGTCAACAATTACAGGTACTAATTACATATATTTAAGGTATGAAATTCAAGGGTTAACTTCATGACAGCGTTAGGAAGCGTTGCAGTAACTGCCATAATAGCCATATTGATCTTGACAAGCATAGCTTTCTTCCTATACGTGTTTAGTACTAACGTAAGTTATGTCTACAACGTTGCACAGACATCTGCCAATAATTTAAAGAAAATACTCGATATCAATCTACATATAGAAGGGGTAAGTTACAATAATTACGTCTTATGCATGAACATAAGTAATGATGGGAGCTCATCGGTGGTATTAGATAGGGGATCATTAATGTTAATAGATTATGTAAGCTTAAGTTCAGGTAGTAGAGAGATTTTACTAATTCCTTATGATAAGTTCACCGTAAGCAGGGTATTCTTAGGTAATAAATCATATGTAATAAATGAGACAACAGCTATAGAGGTGTTACCAGGGGCCACTGTTGAATTATGTACTACAATTAGTGATATTGATACCTCAAATCCACTCATAACCATTCTTTCATTACCCATAGGTGTGAAGGTATCGAGAATTACGTACTTAGGCTGATTGATATGAGTTCACAAAGGTTATCTCAACAGGTTAGATATCCACTAAATTTTAATTTATTAATTAAAGAAATGAGAAGGGTACCCTACTTAGCCAAATATGTGAGTGAGGTGTCATTGAGGCTTGGATATCCAGACTTCTACGTTAGTGATTTACCCAGTGAACTTAAGAAGAAACCGAATGTAAATATACTTTACCCTTTAGGTGAGGGCATTTTTGTACACATATACACACCACCTAGTGGTAGTGAGTCAGGCTATAGGAAGTACGTAACTATAGAGCCTCCACGACCACCAAGAGAGCTCTTTGAGTTAATCGAGAGTAAGATGGCTGAATATATCAGTGAGAGAGATATAGCGATAACACCTGAGGAGAAGAAGAGGTTACTTCTTAAACTTCTGGATAAAGTTGTTAGAATTACTGACGAGAGAGTTAATTACAGGGCCTTATTAAATAAGAAAAATCTAAAAAGCATCCCTGTGTATAGAGCTGATTACGAGTACCTTAAGTATTACTTAGTGAGAGATAAAGTTGGGTTAGGTATCTTAGAACCATTCATTAAGGATCCATATATTGAAGATATAAGTTGCGATGGTGTTGGCTACATATACATAGTTCATAAGGTATTCGGCCCTTTAGAGACTAGTATAAAGTTCAAGACTGAGGAAGAGCTCGATAGATTCGTTATAGAGCTTAGTGAAAGGATAGGTAAGCCTGTAAGTCATGCTAGACCTATAGTTGATGCTACATTACCTGACGGCAGCCGTATAAACATAGTTTTTGGTAAGGATGTTAGCTTAAAGGGTAGTAACTTCACCATAAGGAAATTCTCGAAAAATCCCATATCGGTGATACAGCTAATTAAGTGGGGAACTCTTGACGAGAGAATTGCTGCTTATCTATGGATATTACTCCTTGAGGGTATGAGTGGCTTCATATCTGGTGAGACTGCATCAGGTAAAACTACGAGTCTTAACGCTATTATAGCATTCATAAAGCCTTCAGCTAAGATAATAACTATCGAGGATACAGCAGAAGTTCAGGTACCTCATGAGAATTGGATCAGAGAGTTAACAAGGGAGACGGGAAGTGTTGAATCAAGTGTTACCATGTTTGACCTATTAAAGGCGGCACTAAGACAAAGACCTAACTACATAATCGTTGGTGAGATTAGAGGTGCTGAAGGTAATGTAGCATTCCAAGCAATGCAAAGTGTTACGTGGGATACACCAATATTAATAAAAAATGCGAAAACAGATGAGGTAAAACTTATACCTATTGGCGAATTTGTAGATAAATTTTACAATGAAGGTGAAGAGGGAGTACCTAAATACATTGATGGGTACCTTGTATTATCAATGGATAAGTATGGTAAAGTGAGATGGTCTAAGATAAATTACGTTTTAAGGCATAAGGTTTCAGAGATATATGAAATATTGTATGAAGGTAAGGGAGTTCTAAGAGCGACAGGCTCTCATAGTGTTTTCGTTCTTGATGAAGATGAATTAAAAATCAAGCCTAAGTATGTTAGTGAATTAAAGAGTGGTGACTTACTGGTAACATTTGTTAGGAGAAGTGATAAGGAGAAAAACCTTAGAAGAATTAACGACTATAACATTCTACTAGAAAGTAGAGGAGCTAACGTAGAACTCGTTAGGCACGAATATGTAAGAGTCGGTAGAAGTAAGTACTTAAAGAATGAATTACTCCTGGATGAGAATTTAGCGTACCTATTAGGAATATACTTAGCTGATGGATGTATCGAGGAAAAAGCAGGTAAGAACCCTGTAATATCCTTGTCTTTAGGACTTAGTGAAAAAGAATTTATTAGAAAGGTAGTCAAAGTAATTAAGGATCTTAACTCACCTATTGTTGTTAAGAATAAAGGAAGTTATTTTAGGGTAAGAATATACAATGTCCCTCTAGCATATTTAATAAAGTATATTGCTGGTAGAAAACTTCAGGAAAAATGTGTACCTTATGATCTCTTTGAATCCCCAGGATTTATTATTAAGGAATTCTTTAGGGGACTCATGGCCGATGCTAGAAGGAATAATGTTAGAGAAGGAATTGTTGTCTACACCACGAAGAATAGAGAATTGGCTAAGCAATTAGTATGGTTAGCTAGGTTAGCAGGTTTAGAGTCGAAGATTTTCGAGATCAATGATAAAAGATATGGAAAATACTATGATATTCATGTTAGACTATTTAAGACTAGGGGAGTAAGATTATGGAGCGAAAGAATACCTTTAAAACCCATAGTTAGGATTATTAAGGCTAATAATCTTGAATCTAAACTTCCCTTAGAGCTAACCTATATTGTACGAAGATATAATGATGGAAAGCAAAGATTTATTCTTAGAAGAACAGCTAAGAGAGTAGTTGAATTCCTTGAGGATCATATTGAAGAGTTAGATGAGAAATCAAGAGAGGTACTTAGCAGGTTAAAAATACTTTTAGAAAGTGATGTAGCTTTTCTGGAAGTACTAAATGTAAGGAAAACAAGCTATGAAGGATATGTTTACGATATTTCCGTTCCTGAAACAGAGCTTTTCATAGGTGGTGATGTCCCAATAGCCTTACATAATACAGGTCATCCTGTACTATCTACTTTCCATGCTGGTAGTGTAATAAGGCTTATACAGAGGATTACGTCACCACCAATAAACGTTCCTAAGACACAGCTTGATAACTTGAACTTTGTCATAATTCAGAGTGCTGTGTATAGAGAAGGTGTAATGCTTAGGAGGATGTTAAGTGTTAATGAAATATTAGGCTATGATGCAGCAACAGACTCAGTTATCTACATACCAGTCTTTACGTGGAATCCGTCAAACGATACATTCATGTTTAGAGGTAGGGGTGCTAGTTACCTACTTGAGGAGAAGATAGCCACTATGAGGGGCATACCAAGAAAGGATATTAGACTAATTTATGATGAGTTAGAGCTTAGAGCTCAAATTTTAAGAGAACTGGTAAATCAGAACGTAACAGATTACTTTAAGGTGTTTAAGACATTTGCTAAGATCTATATGATTCTTGATGAGATGTTGAAAGGAAGGAGTAAAGAGGAAACTCAGTACGTAATACTTGAGGGTTTAGAGAAGGTACTTAAGTCAATAAAGAGAAGGGAATTTAAAGTAGACTAAGATAGTTACCTCATCTTACTAATGGTGCCCTCTTTTATCACTAATATTTCATCAGCCAACACCTTAGCTACGGATACATCGTGAGTTGATATAAGCAACGTAACACTGTAATCCCTTCTCAACATGTGTAATATGTTAAGTATCGCTTCTCTTTTATCAATGTCTATATGTGCTAGTGGTTCATCAAGCAGTAAGAATTTTGGTTTTATAATGATAGCTCTAATTATGGATATTAACTGTGCCTCACCCATTGATAGTGTTGAGGTATCTCTTGTTGCCAAGTAATTTAGGTTTAAATCCTTAAGGATTCTTAGGGCTTCACTTAATGCTTCATCACGTTTCACGCCTCTAATAATTAATCCTAAAGCTATGTTGTAGAGTACATCTCCTTTCAACAGAATGGGTCTTTCATGAACATACACTATCTTCCTCCTAATACTTAATCTTTTATCCTTAGGTAGCCTCCAATAGTCATACCCCCAAGTAATTATGCTACCTATGTTTGGTCTATACAAAAGTGCTACTAACTTCATGAGTGTAGTCTTACCTACACCATTAGGGCCTAATATGACATAAGTCTTATTATCATTAAATACGTAACTTACATTCCTTAAAACCCACCTTTTCAGACCTGGATATGTGAACCATATGTTTCTTAACTCGATGGTCATAAGCCGTACCACCTCTCAATAATTCTTGAGAGTGCTGAGAATGATAGAACTGTTACTATAAGTATTAAGCCTAAAGTTAATGCTACCTCAAAACTTCCTTTTGATACCTCAAGTGCTATAGCTGTTGTAAGTACTCTAGTATAACCTCTAATGTTGCCACCAACTAATAATGCTATACCTAATTCACCAATAGCTCTTGAAAACCCCATAATTGATGCAGCTATGATTCCAGGTAATGCCTGCTTAGCTATGAGCATTAAAGTCTGCTTCTCATTAGCTCCTAAAGTTATTGCTAACTCACCGTACGTGATCCATGTATTATGCATAACTCTATATGTTATAGCGGTAATTAAGGGGAATACTAAAATTGACTCACCTATGATTATAGCACATGGTGTATAAAGTAACTTGAGAAATCCTAAAGGCCCCCTTGTACTTAAGAGCATGTACAATACTAATCCTATAAATACTGTGGGGACGCCTATCAATGCCTCAAGTATGGGTATAATAACTCTCGCAACTCTCGAGTTCCTTGACAAGTAATAAGCTGAAGGTACTGATATAGAAAGTGATAGGAGTGTTGCTAAACCTGATACATATATCGATCTAAGAGTTATCTCGATTACTTCATTCAAGTCTTAACACCCACCTTTGACCATTAGCAAGCATTGACCAAATCTTACTAAGCCATTCAATCCTACTCTTAGCGGGGTAGAAGAGCGGCTTTCCATATTCTTGAATACCGTACTTAGCTATTAATTCTTGAGCATCACTTATTAAGAACTTTATGAAGTCACTAGCGATGGACTTTTCAATACCGCTACAAGTGCTGACTATGTAGGCACTGTAGATGTTGATTAATTCGGTGTCATTGCTGTAGAGAATTACTAAGTTGGGTATTCTCCCCTCACTCTTAAATTTAAGAAATGTACCTATATCACTTAGAGTATAGGCGTTAAACTCATTTGCTACTAACAGAGTCTTACCCATACCACTACCAGTTTCTATATACCAGGGTTTACCCTTAGGATTAAGTCCTGTCAAGCCCCATATCATTAACTCCCTAATATTCGTACCTGACTTATCACCCCTACTAATAAACTTCACTTTCCCCAATTCACCTGCTAAGTAAATCTTCCTAAATGCTTCAATGACACTACTTGAATGTGAAACATTTGCAGGGTCATCTTTAGGTCCTACGATGATGAAGTAATTATATGCAAATATGTGTCCATCGGTAAGTACTCCTTTATAAATATATTCCTTTTCAAGACTTGGAGCATGAACTAAGACTAGGCACACATCGCCATTCTCGGCTCTTCTTAATGCTTCACCACTACCTAAAGGCATGAAGGCTAATATGATGTTACAGTTATATCTCTCCCTAAACTTATCAGCTAAATAATCAAGTAAACCTGTAACATATAGACTAGTCGTTGTTGCCGCCCTTACCCTAATCAATTCATATGTCGCATTAAACTTATTGATAGATAGTACGATCATACTTATTGACAGCAATACTGAAAGCAGTATAAGCATTGTTTTGTAATTCATAGTCAATACCCTCTCACTATAGACCCGAAATACTTATTAACGTTATTGAATAATGAGTGTAGCCTTGTAGCTATCTCTATACCTTGGTTATGCATAAAAACTTTAATTATAAGGTATGATGTCATTCTAAATTACTGCAGTAATGAGGGACAATTAATCCTAAAAAGACTTAACTTAAAAATCTAAGTTTATGAAGTAACAAATCTAGTTTTACCTCCTACTTCTTAGATGTATGTGAAGACCTACATGCATCTTAGTGAATTTATCTTTAAATACCTCAGATAATATGTACTCAGCCCTTAGACCTGTGCAGTGACCTGTAACGATACTATCAACACCTAATCTTTTTAATTCATTAGCTACGTCTTTTATGAAATTATCCCTAGATTCTATTAGGTGAAAACCACCTATAACTAAGTATGGACTTTCATTAGTTATTTTACAGGCTTGTCTAACAATGTTAACTATACCTGAATGACTACATCCACTTACAACAATAACCCCTAACCCTTCCACATTTATCGCTATACCAGTATCATCCTTGATCTTATTCTCAGTAAGTTTACCATTAATCACGGTATACAAACCTTCAATCTTAGGTACAAACCTCTCATCTCTTTCAATCTCACCTAAAAAGTAAACACCCGGTGCTATTTCTAATGAATCCTTAGTTAATATTGGAGTTACATTATTAAGTTCATTAATGTTGTACCGTAACCCTATGTTTAATCTCACAGATTCCTTACCTATATGAATTACAGGTTTAAGTATGTCGGGATGTGCTATTAGGAATAATCTCTTTCCCACATACTTGGTTATTTCGGGCATACCTCCTGTATGATCATAATGACTATGTGAAAAGACCACCATATCAATATTCCTTAGATTTAACCCCAATATCTCTGAGTTACGTATTATAGCATCACCGACTTGACCTACATCGAAGAGTATATAGCTACACCTACCACTAGGTGATACTGCTCTAATAAGAATCGAGAGACCATGTTGAGCAAGTAGTCCTACTGAGTTAAAACCTGCATAGTCCTCAGCTAAAACATATATGTCGAGTTCAGAGGCCTTCATATGCTGTCACAAACATGTTATACAAGTAGTTTTAAATTCTTTTATTGATATTATCTTAGACTTAAATCCATGGCTAGGGTAGCATTCACTTTTACCGTTTCATGGTGTTTTACGTAGTTTATCTTTTTAAACAGGATACAAACGCTTCTATGCGGTACTTACCAGGTACGCTCACTATACCGTCAAGGTCTAACCAGTAGCTATAGGTATACCCAGGCATTATGTAGGTGTTATTATTTCTTATCCAAGGACATAGCCCTCTTTCTAATAAATAAACCTTATGTCCTCCTGGATCTCTAATTAGTACTTTGCACCATGTTGGTGGAAAAGTTGATGAAGATGTTAAGAAGGGTTTACCTATGTATATCAACTTATAGAGTAGTTTTGGATTAGTTAACGATATATTTGAAGGTGCTAATAGCATAATGATTCAATATTTAACATACTTACTTAACTATATTTTTTCTGTAGTTCTCATGCAGTCCTTACTAACCAGTATGTAGAAGTTGCCATTGTAGTACATAATACCTGCTTTAGGGCATTCATGATTACCTAATGCTATATATCTCTTAAACCGTTCAGGCGTTCCAGTACATGCATAGAATATCTGAATTACTTCTGAATCTCCATCAAGGTATAATACTAAGAACTAGCTTCCTCGACGTCCAGTTGTAGTTACAGGTAATGGTATGAAAACAGCATCACTTAATACGATACTCTTACCTAGGTAGTTGTTGGGCTGTATTAGCTTAACATATTAGTTACGCCCTCCTAATGTAATGCTTGTGACTTGACTTAATAGTAATGATTCACATTTAGTATTTGAAGTAAACTTGAATAAACCAATAGCTATATTGTTATAACATGATGTTAGGAGCGCAGCAATAAGTATGAGTAATAATGTAATAGCCAAGATAGTTGATCTTACTTTGCTCAAGGTTACTCGAGAATTACCTATGCCGACTAGATGTTATATATCTAATCTTTCGAACGAACGTCGCAAATGCAACACAACTTATAGTGGCTTGATAAGATTCTTTAACTGGACATTAGTTTAGCTAGTTAGCATTTTAGTGATCATTATGTTAGCTTAGATTAGTTATTACTGCTGATATAGCTCTCACTATGGGTGTATATAGTGGTAATAAGTATATTAGTGTCAGGCTTACTGCCTTACAATTCAGGTAAGACATACTTCACGATAGCGTTAGCTAGAGGATTTAAGTCTATAGGTTTATCAGTTTCTGCGTACAAGCCTGTCGCAGCACATAGTATCTGGTATCAATTTAAGTCGTTTATGGAGTCTTTAAGACTTGGTGTTCTAGTAGGTGAGGATGTAATTAACTATATGAAGCTTGGATTAATAAGAGATCCTGATACGCAAAATCCCATAGATATCCTTACAGCAGTACCTGACATAAGCAAGTATATATCAATAGATGAGTACTTAAAGGTAATGGAGGACGCAGTCTCACAAGCTGTCCTTGTCAGGATATCCTACGGTATTAGAAGATACTTCATAATACATGATACACTTAACTATTTAAATGAGCACTTAAGGAATCAGGTTCTAGATGCGGCAAAAGCATTCGGGCATGCGTCGAGGGTTAATAAGTTGTGGTTACTCAATTACTTAATGAGTAAGGAGGTTGATAACATACTAGTATCATCGTTTAATAAAATTACTTCAATAAGTGATGTAGTACTAATTGAATCATTTAGTAATGCATTAATACCTACATCCGCATTAGCACCATTTATTAATGCACTAAGTATTGTTACACCAGGTAAGGCACTAATATTCTCAGGGAGTAAGTTAAGGTCTTATCTATCAACAATAAAGTCGCTCATGGAACTTGATAGTAGGAGATTCCTTAAATTCTTCAAACCTGACTTAGAGGTTAATATTCCATTATGTGAGGAATGGCCTCCTAGAAAGCTTAGTAAGGACGTTATTGAATTAATTCTTGAATTAAAATAACGATTATTATGTCCTTAAGTATGTAGGGTTAGCTGTTGTTTCTTTGTTGTAGGTGAGTTTTTGTAGGTTTCTCGCCTTAACTGTTATTGGGTTAAACATATATGCCTAGACAGCATATAGGCTTAGTAGTGACTCCTAGTTCCCGATACCCACTCCTCGGCTGGGTGGGAAGGGAGCTAGGAAAAACCATAGGCAGGGAATGGTAATACTTAATAGCCTTACCCATCATCAAAACTTAGGTATGCCCCTATGCGGAAGAGTAGTAGTGGGGAGTACTCATACCTAGAATCCGGGTTAAGCAAGTTAAGAACTGCTTCAATACTATACATTGTAAGTTCACTGCTTGCTAGTATAGGTCTCATATCTGTACTACCATTTATAACAATGATACATGCTCTACCTTTGCATGCTGATATGGTCGCCCTTACAATCACAAAGACTATAATTGTTAATGCTGAAGCTTCAGCTATAGCGTTTACAACTATGGGTGTAGCAATAACCATGCTTATACTTTCAATAGTTGGCGGTATAATCTCGTTGATAGCCCTCTTTGCCTACTTAATACCATCATTTAGTGACTTAAGCAAATATGATGAATCTGCATTTAGTACACCCTATAAGTTATTAAAGATAGGTTACTTACTTGGCTTGATACTATTCATAGTAGCATTAATAATAATCATACTAGGAGCCGTAGGGAGAGCCTTAACCAGTATAATTTTAGGGATGGTATTGATAATAATATCATTCATACTGTTACTACTAGGTAAGATAGGATTAGCTATAGGCATGTTTAAGTTAAGAGATAGATTAGCTGAGACATTATTCTTGGTAGCAGGTATATTATTCATTATAGGTATAATTGTGACCATAGTTGACTTTGTCGGCTGGATATTAGTACTCGTAGCTACGGGTTCTGCTTTAGATAAATTAAAAATGAAGACGTAATTCACTCAATAATTTCTATATTTTATTTACCTTCTCGCAAGAGCTATTAGAATCCCTATTATAAATCCTATCGATACGGGACCTACAGTTAGTAAGCCTAAGGTTGTTAGGAAATTCTTTATTACTGGCAGTAATTGCTGTGCTTGCATTCCTAAGTTAGCTATGAAGTCCTCAACACTACCTCCAAGACTCCAAACAGATAGTACCGAACCTAATACTAGTATTCCAATAAACGCCAAGATATATTTTAATGCTTTAACCGATACATAACCTAACGCTAGGCCTAGAGCGAATTGTATTACTAGTGCTACTAGTACTTTAGGATTCTTTAATGCCTCACCTATTATGTCCTCTATATTCACACCTGTTAGCGGTGTAGTTACTGTCTCAGCTTGAACTACATGAACTAAGAGCATCATTGTAATCAATATCATTAAGGACAACAGTAATGCATATCTCAAAGTTTAACACCAACTATAAATTATTGAAAGCGGTTAAATAAATAATCCTTAATCCATTCATTCTTTCCTCGGATGGGTAACTCTTTAAGAATTTTAATTGTGTTAAGTCTTAATTTCTCATCATCCTTAAATATCCCTCTACTAGCTATGGTGGTCATAAACATAGGCTCTTCAATACCTCGAACCAGGGCACATGTATGAATGGCCTCAATAACTAGTAAAAGTCCCTTAGGCCTAAGTACATCCATAAGGAAGTCAGCCACTTGTTCAGTCAATCTCTCCTGAAGTTGTAATCGCTTAGAGTACGCATCAACTATCCTAGCAAACTTACTAAAGCCTAAAACCTTCTTGCTAGGTATGTAAGCTACATGTGCATAACCGAAAAATGGTAGTAGATGATGTTCACATATGGACCTGACTGGTACGTCCTTAATTATTACTAAGTCCTTATATCTTACGTACTCGTTAACTTCAAACACTTTAACATACTCCTTAGGGTTAACTCTGTATCCTCTCGTTAATTCGTTAAGCCACATTTTAGCAACACGTGAGGGGGTCTCCCTTAAACCTTCCCTATCAGGATCTTCACCTATTAATTCAAGAAACCTCCTAATCAGTAATTTTAACTCCTCTTCTCTATTCATTGCTGACTTTACATGTAATTCCATGATGTTCACCTACCACTAACTGATAGCCTATATTTTAATAGTTGATCCCCAAGAGTACCTATGGAGTTCTCATCGTTCATGTATTCCTCGTAAGCTTTCTTACCTTCATCACTAGGGTATTCATCCTTGTATCTAAGGACCCCCTCAATTACTTTATTCTCTTTATCTGATACATAAATAATGATAGGTTCTACAGGTACGGCCCATCTAGGCTCTAAATCCGCTCTAATTAATGCCTCTAATACCTCCCTATCTGAAGCATCACTCCCTAACCTACGTAATGCTAAGTAATGATTATCTACATAATGAGCTATCATGTATCCGATATCAGCATCCCTAATCTTTAAATACCAGCTACCTACCTCTGATGAGTCAGTTAAAACTACGTGAGGTCCTGGGACAACACTAACACCTAAGTCCTCTACATATCTAATAAAGCCGTAAAGATTCCTAACATTGACCTTCAGTAACATATCCTAACCCAGGATTAACTTGTATACTAAGTTTATGAACGTCATGTACCGCATTTAAATCATTTTAAAGTGAGTTAGCCACTCTTGATGTAGTTGTATAATTTGTATAACTTTATTATACCAGTATACACAGTATGATTGGGTTAGTATATGAGTAATATCATTGTAGTTAGAAATGTCGATAAGAACATTTATAGACGTGTGAAGAGTATAGCTACCCTTAAGGGATACACCATGGGTGAAGCATTAACTGAAGCTATGAAGCTTTGGCTATTACTCAACGAAATCAACAGTAAGGAATACTTAGAATACCTTCTTCAAAGAGAGAAAAGTGAGGAAAAACTTAAAGAGGTTCAAGAGAAGTACGGTAGTAAGTTTAAGGGTAAATATGTAGTTATATGTGATGGTGAACTCATAAAGATATGTAACGATGAGGAGGAAGCATATAGAACGGCAAGTAAAACTAAAGCTACACAATGTATCATAGCACAATTAGGGAGGATTACTGAAGAGGAGAAGAGGTTAGAATTGGGTATGGGGATCTTTGAGTGAAGTTTAAGTATTCTAGAGCTCATAAACCTCCTGCACCCGTAATTAAGGTTACACTACCTATAAATCAGTGGGCACGAAATAGAGCTTATTGTGGATACAGGATTTAGCGGAGGTATACTCATACCATTCTCACTATACCTTAAACTAGGTTTCACTCTATTTGAAGTTCCAAGTAAATATTACGGTGTACTACCTAAGGTATTCAAATACCTCTTCATACAGCATTAGCGAGAATTATGATAGGTGACATTGTACTGAAAGTTCACATACATTCTCATCCATTATTAAATAAGCAACTTGCAGGTAGAGAGGTCTTGAATAAGATGAAAATCCTTCTTAATGGCCCAGCTGAAGAATTAGAAATCATTAAGTGAGTCCTCCTTAATGATACTTACTAAGAATAATTATAGAATCACGTATGTGTTGTTAAGATGATGAACTAACCTTATATTTGGAAATGTATTCTTTACACTCCTTAATACTTTCTCGTCATCATCATGTAGTTCAATAATTTCATAGTTAAGCCTCAATGCTTTCTCTACTAATTCTACCTTAACTATGTATGATGGTCTGTAATCTCTGTTACTTCTCATGAATATAGCCTTTGGTCTTACTCCTATAAATTTTATGAATTCCTCCATACTAACATCCTTAAGTCTTCGAGGTCTACCCGTAATTATGATTATGCATCCCTTTCTGGCTCTATCCCTAACTAATTCTATACCTATAGATCTAGGTTTATCTAACCTGATTATGAGGTCTGGATCAAAGAATGTATCCCAGAATTTACGATTCTTAACACCACCACTTACTTCTAAAGCAACTCTTAACCTCTCAGTAACATCCACGATAACGCCATCAATATCGAATGCGTAACATACATTATTCAATCCTTAACACCTAGCTCATCTCTTAACTTCCTAAGTAAAGGTATCTCACGTATCTTATCCTTAGGAAGGAGCTCCCATAATATACCTTTAGGTCTGTACTTCTCCAATGCTCTAACCACCCTAGTAGGTGTTATTATGTAGTCAACTGTATAGTCCCAAGGATCTCTAGGTATTCTCTCACTAATTACTTGTACGTCATGAACTGTTGTAACTATGGGTGTGGACTCATCAACTTTTCCAAGCATGCTGAGAATGCCATACTCTAATTCGGAATAACCTTCACCCTTACCTAACCTATTACCCCACACATCAACAACCACAGATCCGACAACTATTAAGTCTACATTGGGGAGGTCTTTAGGATGTATTATCTTACCATACTTAAAGGCCCCTTTAATAGTTGATGCTCTCTGATATTCAGAACTAGGTATCAGTCTAGGATTTAACAATAAAAACCCCTTACTTATTCTCGGCGTAGGCATTATGACTACTTTACCATCGCTTAGTGCAAGATATCTAACAGGTTTTTGAGGTGAGTCAGGATTAATCTTAATAACATCAGCACTCCTGTAGATATCCATCCTTGATAACCTATCAGCAGCCTTCTCAGCACCAATAAAATTAGGTATCCTACCATGATGTGGAAGAGGAAAAGTAGCAATACCCTTTCTAAGCATTAAATCCCAAATACGTTTCCTTAACTTACTTTTAATGCTACTATTCATACTCAAATTAGTAATTACAATCTAGGTTCATAATACTTACTTAACATCGTAATTAAGCTATGCTTCAATTCAGTAATTAAATGAAAACTATGGAGGTAGAACAAATAGTTTATAAATGAACCTATTAGGCCTATGTTAGGAAGGGTGAAATTGGTAAACTTGATAATTATACGTTTAACCTTGAAACCCATTTGTTGGTATCTCATTGATTTCACATTTTTAACTCTTACTAATCATTCTTAAGGTCTTTATAATCATTACTAAAGCCAGCATTTCCATTATAACTACGTAGACTATTAGGTAAGGCTTTGAGTAGGTATATAGAGCACCCATGATAGTATTGCCAATGCCCCATGAGAATCCGTAGACTAAGCCATAGATTCCGTAGGCGTATGCCCTAGTTTCTGGTGTACTTAAATCAGCAACTACTACTCTCATACTTGTTTCATATATTCCCATAACTATACCCCAGATTATCGATGCTGTTATTAATGCACTCACCTTGTTATGTAGTAATAATGGTACGGTTATTAATGCTAATAATGGTGTGATTAGTATTGATTTAGGTCCTATTTTATCATATATGTAGCCCACAGGGAAAGCTACTATAGCATCCGTAGCCATGGATATTATATAGAGTGTGGGAATCAACGCTACAGGCATTAAGCCCACATAACTAACGTGGTATATGAAGAGTGACCAGTGAATGAATCCTAAAGAGAGCATGGCCATAGCGATTATGTAGAATAGAAGGGCCTTACTAAGTATTCCTCTTCTCTTAATCTTCTTGCCTTCTCCACGCCTCTCTAATGATTTTAGCTTAGGATAGGTTGTTGATGCAAGTATTAACATAGATATGGACGCCATAGCTGGAATTGCTAAAATCAAGAATGCATATCTTATAGACTCCTTACCTATGGCATACATTACTAATGCTGGACCAGCAATAGCTCCAATCTGATCCATTACTTCATGTATACCGAAGCCCTTACCTCTTCCAATACTTTCTGTTACTTCAGCTAAAATGACATCCCTAACTGGCGTTCTTAACCCTTTACCTACTCTCTCAAGTATTACAAGTAGTAATGCACTCTCCCAATTACCTGTAAAAGCAAGTAGGGGTACTGCAAATAGGTTGATGGTATAACCTAAATAGACTAAACCCCAATAAACCTTGCTAGATCTAAGTATTCCTGCAATAACACCACTAACCCCTCTCATTACATAGCCTAGAAATTCACCTACACCTACAGCACCAGCAATTAATGCTGATGCACCGAGCATTTCAAAGTAAGCACCGATTACTGACCTAGCACCCTCATATGTCATATCAGCAAAGAGAGATACTAGACCTAAGGCTATGAAGGCTATCAATACCTTTTTCACTAAGGGTTTACCCGATAATCATATTCATGTGTGGTAATAAAAACTTACATACCTAGGTAGCTAACCTACCTGGAAGGGGAGTTCTTAATAACTAATGAAATGGTAAATATAGTTAGGGAGCTGCGTGAGTGAGGAAGTTGAGGATGTGATTTATGATACGTTAAGCATAATAGTTGATGCCTATAAAGAATTATCAAGTATAATGAAGAGTAAATTAAGTGATAGAATTATCTCAGAAGTTATGAGTGAAGTTGCTAGAATAAGCATTAATGAATTAGCGAGACAATTAATTCTATCCGCATACCCTGAGGTAGATGATTTACCTGAGAAAGAGTACTTAATAATTGACACATTAGTACCTGCTTTTCTGGAAAAGTATGTGTTAGAAAAACTAGGTTATAGTAGTAGATCGATAAGTGAGATAATGGATGAGTTAGTCTCTGTAGTTGAGGGTTTAAGAGTTAACGAGGATGTTATAAAGAGTATGTATGATACATTCATTAAGTACGTAAGGAAGGGTAAACTTAAGGAGTTCATATTTAATGCACCACAAGACTTACTTAAGGAAGGCAAAGAGAGTAGTAATTAAGTTTCAGCTTGGTGCAAGGTAATATTTACAATTCCCAGCATCATATTTTAATAATGGAGATTCTGCCTTATGAAGGTAGTAATATATTAAGAATAGGAGTGTGGGATTAGGCTATGGTTATAATGCTTGTTAGAGAAAGAGTGAGTAGACCTAGAAGGTTTGTAAAGTTAAAACTCATGCTTAGGAGGGTAACACATAGTAGGGGTTTTTACGTCATAGTAATATTTTTAGCGATGTTTTTAGTAAGTTCAGCTATGTTTTACTATGTAGAGCATGAAATACATGGTAGGAGTGAAGTTGATTTACCTACAGCTATGTATTGGGCATTAGTAACTATGGCGACTGTAGGCTATGGTGATGTTGTTGTAACTCATGATGTCTTAGGCTATACCGTTGCTGGTATGACGGCGGTAATGGGTATAGCTACATACACATTAGTGATATCAACGTTAGCAGATGCTTTTTTCTCGGGGACACTACAGAGAGCTTTGGGAAGGGGTAAGTTGAAGAAGAAAATATTGGTAATCGGGACAACACCTAGTTGTAGAGAGGCTATAGATGAATTAGTACTTAGTGGTTATGGCGATATGGTTGGTTGGGTAATGTCTAGAGAGCCAAAGGCACCGCCACCCGTTGACTTCATAGTTGGTGAGTATAGTGAAGAGACATTAGTTAGAGCTGGAGTAATGCATGCTGAAACAATTCTCATATGTTTAAGAGATGATAGCACCATACTACATTTAGTACTACTTATTAAGAGACTCAATAAGAAAGCTAGAATAATGGTATTAGTTAATGACCCAAGAACAGCTGAGCTACTTAGAGAACTAGGTGTTAAGGACATATTAACTCAAAGCCTACTTGGAAGAATAGCTGCTACAGCAATATTTGAGCCAACCATAGTTAGATTTGTTAATGAAGTAGTAACAGTCAGAGGTGGTGTCGACTTGACTGAAGTCATAGTTACTGAGGAAGGAATAACTGTAGGTGATTTAGAGAAAGAGTTGATGAAGCTACATAAGGACTATAGATTTGAGATCATAGCCGTAAGAAGAGGTGACGAGCTAATATATGCACCTCAGAATGACATGAAGTTGTCGGCAGGTGATAGACTGGTTATCTTGAGAGCTAAGACTTAATGTAACTAAGTTAATTACTTCCTCAATATAACTTAATTAGATCCGGTAAGTTAAGCATAATTGGATGATGAATTTTCGGGGAGAATGAATAGTGATGAAGCGGTTACCCACCTGACTCTACTTAGAAGAGTGTCAACAATTCCCTAGGACTTTATTAATGCAAAACTCAATGTCTGAGGTTTCCCTAATGATTCTTCTCTCCGTAGTTACTACCTCCTTAGTTAATGGGTTAAACCCTTTCCTAAGTATCGTATCCCAAAATATACACGTACCAATTATCTCCCAATCATTAGCTTTTTCTGCCAGGTTTATGGTACTCATTAAGTAATTAAGCATGTCCTTGGTTGGTGGGGTAATTCCTAGCTCTTTAACCTTGTGATATAATTTTGAAATATAATTGTTAATACCTACCCTAGCTCTAAAGTATAGATACTCCTTAACCTCATTAACATTATTTAGTTTCACAATTCTTGAGTCAAAGTATAAGGGCCTTTTGAGAAGCAAAGAGGCATGAGCTGATAGAATTGACGATGCTGTACTAATTAACTTGAATACTCTACCACCATATGGTAAGTAATTAACCATTATCAAATTAACCTCATCAGATATTACATACGCCATTAGCGCATTAAATCTCCTTAACAATTCTTTCGCGCTCTCCACTAGTGCATTATGTACTATTTCATCACGTGGTTCTTTAAAACCTTTAAGTGACTTACCGAATCTTACACCATCCAGTCTTAAAGCTATGGGCTCCTTAACGATACCCAGCCCTACCTCTCTTTCTTTAAACTTTGCACTCATATAGGGTAGATTAAACTCATCTATCATTCGCTCTATGAATTTTAACGCATTTTCGCTAAGCATAATATCACATCTTCTTGGCTAACAAACATACAAATCCACCACTTACAGTATTAAATTTGGGTTCCTCATACTTGGGTTGGTCTTTAGGACCATAACTATTTAATGTTGACACGCATTTTAAGATCTTGAAATTTAACTGATTTAGCATGGACTTAACCTCATCAGTACTGTAAAATTTAGCTACTCTGTAAAAGGGCGATCTAGAGAACATTCTATAATACCTACCCCATTCTGAGTCTCTAGGTATAATGCACACAGCAATTAATCCACCATACTTCAAGACCCTCCATGACTCACGTAAAACAGTTAGTGGATCATTCACAAAGCATAGCGTGACTATTATAGCTATGAAGTCAAATACTTGGTCCCTAAATGGTAAATACTCTCCATAACCAGCAATAACCTCAATACCTCTATCCCTGGCTAGTTTAATCATATTAACTGAGGGGTCAATGCCATATCTGATGCCTAGCTTGGATGCAAAGAATCCCGTACCTACACCTATTTCTAATCCAAGACCTTTCAATCCTAATGCCTCCAACGCCTTAACTTCATTCTCAGCAGTAATTCTGTTTCTTGAGTACCACTCATCATATCTCATCCACAACTTGTCGAAAATCTCTTCTGACAGCGTAATACACCCTAATAATTTATACTTACGTTTTTAATCTACATACCGTAGCTCACGTACTGTATACTTTTTAAATTTAGAACATGCTAAGCTAACACTGGATGCCTCCCCGTCGGGGATAGAGATGTTTAGATCTATAGATAACGTTAAAGAAATTAGTAGTAAGAGAAAATTCGAGTCAAGAGATATTGTTAAGAGACTCGGTGCGATACCTCCCGTAAGGATCCACATTAAGAATCACCCGATAGATGTACCCGTAACAGTATTCAATGCTACAGCTATACTCCGTGATGACCTTATTTACGTTTACGCTAGGGTAATTCTAGGCTATTACATGTACGTCAGTGCTATAGCTTTAGTTAGGATACCTATTCACGATTTATTTAATGGAGCAATTAACACCTCACATTACGCCGCTGAGATAGTCATTTATCCATCAACAAGATACGATATATGGGGTACTGAAGATCCACGTATTGTTGAGATAAATGATAAGTGGTACTTAACATACACTGGTAGAACAGTTAACTACTTTAACCCAGTAATTAGAAGAGAACGAACATTACCCGTAGTTGCTGTTAGTGAAAATAGAGATGGTAGGTATTGGAGAAAGGTAGGTGCTTTAGTCTTACCTCAATACTTAAGATCTCACCTTGTGAGCGATAAGGACACGTTCGTTGTTAAAACTAATGCTGGTGAAATACTGGTATTTCATAGGCCGCATCTAGATGACGATACATATCATACATTAATTAGTAAGATAGATAGATTGCCTGAAGCAAGAAATGGTATTGAGGAGATCGAGGTTAAGGATAGTGTAGTAGTTCTTGAAGCAGCACCCTTTGAAAGTAAGATAGGTTGGGGGGCACCACCTCTTGAAGTCGGGCCTAATAAATACTTAGCAATACTTCATGGAGTTGACAAGGAATTAGAAGCGTATAGAGTATTTGCAGCATTAATAAAGTATGATCCAGCTGATGACCCAAGAGTTGAGGGAGTTACACCTTACTACATTATGGAGCCTAGGGAATTATATGAAGTATACGGTGATAGACCACTAACTATATTCCCATGCGGTTTCTTTAAATACGATGATAAGGGTATAATAGTTTACGGGGCAGCAGATTACGTAATAGGCTTCGCTGAAGTAGACATTAATGAACTACTCGGAATTATAGAATCAAGTAGTGAGTAATGAAGTATTCAGTTTTAAATATTAAATAGATAGTTCTTTCTTAACGTATTCATCTATATCTTTACCTATACGTGCAGATCGTTTATACGCAGCTTCAACAGTTCTCATGAGTGCTGCCTTAACACCTCTTGACTCCATGGTCATTAATCCCCTAATAGTGGTTCCAGCAGGTGTTGTCACAGCATCTCTCATTTCAGCAGGATGTATTGAGGGATTTGAGCGTAAATATTCAGCTGTACCTTCTAATACGTCTAGTATTGCCTTATATGCTAGGTCCCTAGACATTCCCGAAGCTACAGCGCCCAAGACTAAGGCATCAACTATCTCAGCAATGAAGGCGGGACCGCTACCAGCTAAGCCCGTCCATATATCTAAGTATTCCTCAGGCACCCAGTAAACCCTTCCAAAGCATTCAAATACCTCATTAACTGAGTCTCTACACTCCCCCTTAACATCAGTTATTGCCGTCGATGACTTCCTAACAACAATGTTTATATTAGGCATAGCTCTATAAACTTCAGAACCTTTAAGAACTCTCTTTAATGTATTGAGCCTTATACCAGCCATGACTGAGACCACGACCTTGTTTCTCCAAGAATCACTCTTAACTTGTTTAGCAACTATAGGGAAATGATGAGGTTTAACACTAAGTATTATAAATTCAGCCTCACTAACAGCATAATTGTTATCCCTAGTTGCCTCAGCACCTAATGATCTAGCATTAAGTAATGTAGCTTTAGACCTACCTGTAGCTATAATCCTTAAGCTAGGGAAGCACTGCTTTAAAGCCTTAATCATTGCTGACCCAACCTTACCAGCGCCTATAATAGCTATAGTACTTCTGACTGCCCTACCCACATTGTCACCTAAGAACTATGTAATCCATGATTAATAAGTAAAATCCTTCAAGTATATGTCATCTCTATTATTATCTCTATTATTATAAAGATATGGGGAATAACTACCCATATTGATTAAGCCTCGTTAATGGGTTAAGCCGAAGTTTTAAAGTGCTTAACTCATTAACCTTAACTTTTACTAACTTTTACATGGAATTATTGGAATAGGGTAGTATACTATGGTTAAGCTCTAAGTAATTGGTTTCTTAATCTTATGAACCACTCTTATATTAGTTATTACTGTTGTTGGGTATTGACCTCTCTCATCTTTCTCGTACTTTTTCACCATATCCCAAATCGTTAGTAGAGCTGCACTAACTCCTGTAAGAGCCTCCATTTCAACACCAGTCTTGGCAGTAGTCTTAACAGTAACTCTGACTAGTATGGAGTCTTCACCAATGAATTCATAATTAACCTTTACAGAGGTTATCGGTATGTTATGTGTTAAGGGAATTATATTTGGGGTGTTCTTGACTGCTAGTATAGCAGCTATAGTCGCTACTGAAAACACATCTCCCTTCTCAATTTTACCCTCTTTAATCATTCTTATAGTTTCACGTTTTAACTTAATTATACCTTCAGCAATGGCCTCCCTATACGTAACTTCCTTAGATGTTATATCAACCATAGCTACCCTCACAATCAATCACCTCTTAAAGAATGGCTCCCTTAATCTATTTGCTTTAACTATTAACTCCTTAATCCTATCTACATCCTTCATTTTAAGTGCAGGCTTTAAGTCAATGTATAAGTCATTCCTATATATACATAACTTTAGCTTCCCATCAGGTGTTAACCTTATTCTAGTACACTTCATACATAAGTCTGGATTAGCGTAACCCTTAACTATGGTAACTTTAATACCTGTGGGTAGTATGTAAGTAGGTCTATTCTGAAACTCCTTAACGTATTTCTTAATGGCTATACCTTCTAGAAATTTCTCAATACCGTTGAGACCTACGTGCATACTTTTCCATACATTCGTAGCAATACCTAAAGGTATTAGTTCAATAACATTCATATCTAACCCATACTTTGAGGCATAGTCTATTATTTCCTTAAACTCATTCTCATTAAACTTAAGGGCTAAGAAATCTATCTTAAGTTTAATGCCTACATTAAGGGCTTCCTCAATACCCTTAAGTACTGAGTTTAAGTTTCCTCCCGTTATGAACTTAAATACACCAGGTTTTAATGAATGTAAGCTAACATTAATGTAGTCTATGCCGGCCTCTTTAAGGTCTTTAGCATATTTAGCTAGTAATGAGCCATTAGTAGTTAAGCTAATACTTGATGCATAGGGTCTTATCTCCCTAATTATATCTACTATATCATTACGTAGTAAGGGTTCGCCACCTGTTAGTTTATAATACTTTATGCCGAGATCTCCTGCAGCTTTAGCTATTAGACCGTACTCTTCAGGTGATAGCTCATTACGTAAGCTTTGAGATAAAGGTATTCCTTCCATGTGGCAGAATATGCATGAGTGATTACATCTTAATGTGACGCTTATTCTCATGTGTGTGAGTGGTCTCCCAAACCTATCAATAAGCATTACTAAACTCTTACCTCCAATTCTTTTTCTTCGAGAGGAAATAATCACTTATCCCTCCATGAGCCAATTCAAGCAATTCATTACGTGTCCACTTCTCACCTAGAAGGAGCTTAGGTAGCAATATATCGAGTATATTCCATTCCCTGAAGTACACTATAGAACCTGGAATTCCTATTATTACCTTACTTCCCTTGTAAGCTAGCATGGACATCGTGCTAGGTTTAACGGGTATACCGTAAATAATTACCTCAGTAGCGACTGATGCTATGGCTTTATGTGTGTAATCTGTTGGGTCAACACTCATACCTCCAGTAGCTATCACTATGTCTGACACTCTAATACAGCTTAATAAAGCCTTCTTAATTTTATTAAAGTCATCCGGTACAACATATCTCCTAACTATTTCAGCACCATACATCTTAATCTTAGATTTAACCACACTTGTTGCTTCATCCTTAGTTATTCCTTCATAAATCTCCGTTCCTGTAACTACTAACCCTATCTTGGTTTTGATAGGCTTTTTAACTTCAACTATTGGTGCTACAATCCTTGCCCGTTCAAGTACCTTCTCATACTTCTCGCTATCTATGAATAGAGGTATTAAATCAACTATACCTACAATATCATCCTTATTAACTAAGGTATAGCTCTTTCTGGTTGTTATTATGAAATCACCTAGAGAGTTTATTATGTTTAAACCCTTAACATTAACTTTAACTATTCCTCTTTCAATTGATGATCTTATTAATGCTTTACCCTCTTCAGCACTAACTACATACGTACCTGAACCAGCAATAACTCTCGCAAGTGATGTCACAGCTTCATCCTCGTGAATACCTTCACCTTTACTTTCATCCTCAATTAGTACATAGTAATGGCCCGATCTCTTTAAAATCTCAACATCCTCGGTCTTAACTACATGACCTCTCCTAAAAATAGCACCCTTAAAGTCTTTAGTGATCATGGTAATATCGTGTGCAAGTCTATGCCCTATTGCTTCTTCAGCTCTAACTAGTCTTGGTGTCAATGAGTAACACCTACAAATACGTTGCCCCTTAAACCTTAAATGTATTTCATAAATATTTACCAGATCTCACCAAGGTGTGCTAGCTTAAATCATGTAGGTATTGATACCTAGTTTAATGATTAAATTAAATACTTCGGGGACTAGGGATTACTCAGGTGTACTCAAGTGTGAGTAGACGTAAATATGGCTTACTCACTGAAAAGCAGTATATAGTTCTTAAGTTAAGAATTGAAGGACGAACTCAAGAAGAGATAGCTAGGATTCTAAATACTACTAGAGAGAATGTATCGATTATTGAAAAGAGGGCTAAGGAAAATATAAAGCTTGCTGAAGAGACCTTGAAAATATACAAATCACTGCTAGCAGCTAGTGAAATTATAGTGAGACCTGGAACGCATTTAGTTGAAATACCTAGGCTCGTCATTAGTGAAGCTGATAGGTTAAAAATCAAACTTAAAGCTAATTTCACTAGAATATACGATGAAATAAGGTATAAAGCAGGTATGTGTGTGAGCGGTACTAGAGTTGTTAAGCCTATCAAGATAATGATATTTAAGGATGGCAACTTTGAGGTTTATCCTGCTGAGAGAGCTTAAGTAATAACCCTTAAGACTTTAATAACGTTTAAGCCGTAAGTCCTCACGGAATCAACTACCTCCCTATTTCTTGCTACTACAGCAATTAAACCCCAAGGTACAGCCTGTACCTTCCTAACTAGTGCATAGACAGCATTGAACATATTAACATCGTTTAAGTTATTAGTGACTATCAATACATAATCCTCCTTATCGATGCATCCCTTAGGTATAGCTAAGTACTCAACACTTCCATCAACTTCAGACTGATATGTCTCAACTACATATTTACTTGAGAATGTAGCGTTAGCCTTCCTTGTAGCTACACATAGATTTACTCTAATCCAGTAAGCTATAGATGTCGCTAATGGTGATGAATCTTCGGGATAAGCTAATATGACATCAACATCATCTATCTTAGGTATTAACGTTACCCAAAATCCGAGTAAATCCAAAAATCCTATGTTATGCGTCAACCTCCATACTTCCACCTGGCCTTTACTATTAGGCCTCACCATATCATCAACTACTTTCTCTATTAATCTCAACTCTTCAATTTTCCTTAAGATTTTCTTAGCAGTCGATTCTTCAGGTACCGTTAGGAAGTTTACGTACCTCCACAATGCTTGCTGGGGTACATCAAGCATAAGTTCTAAGTCCCTAAATGTATAGAAACTTTTCAATGCATTAAGTAACCTAACAACAAGACTTCTTATATTCTTCTCGTCATAAAATTGAGTATATGACTTATTATCGTACCTCATATACATCTACCGCTATAGCTGCTCTACGTTAATGTTAAGGTGAAAGAATTTAAATCGTGCTATACTGCTGGTTTAAGCTGAAATATACTCACTTAATGCTACCTTATACACTATTAGAAGAGCTTTCACATAACTACATATACGTTTAGGAGACTCAAATTACCCCTTAAGGAAAAAGTAAGAGGTTAGGGGTTGGGTATGAAAGAGGATGTAAGTGTATTTAGTGATAAGCACGCTGATGTTACTTTAAAAGAAGACATTATAGTTGGTAAACACGTCTTCGGTAATCTATACGGTATAGATAAGAACATAGCTAGTGATGCGGAAGAGTTAAGAAAGATAGTACTTAAAGCAGTTGAATTATCGAAAACTAGGTTGCTTGATATAAGGGTATGGAAGGTTGGAGGTAAGAAGGGGGGCGTCTCTGTCATAGCATTAGTTGAGGAATCTCACATAGCTGTTCATACATGGATTGAGTACGATTATGCTACCGTAGATGTTTACACATGTGGTCAAAACTCAGATCCGTGGAAGGCCTTTAACTACATAGTAAGCAAACTACGACCTAGGTATTATACAGTCAACTATGCTGATAGAAGCAGCATAAGTATACGTGTATTCAGTGGTAGATAATTCCTTCGTATTCTTCCTAACAATTTGATAATAGTTAATCCATAAATATGTTTCAACTCACGTTTATTTAGAATCTTGAGAGTGTATCTTTAGAGGGAAGTGGGTTGAGCATTTATGGTAATGTCATGTAGAGTGATGAATATAGTTAGGGAAGTCTCCCAAGAAGTCTCAAAAGTTGTTTTAGGTCATGAAAGGGATGTACAATATTTAACATTAATCATAATAATGGGTGGTCATGCACTCATATATGGCCCACCGGGCGTTGCTAAAACTTTGACATCTGAAGCTATAGCTCACGTTATGGGTCTTAACTTTAGAAGAATATCATTCACTCCGGATTTATTACCTTCAGATATAATTGGAGCTAAGATTATTGACCCGAAAACAGGAGATCTTAGAACAGTTAAAGGTCCCATATTCGCAAACATAGTATTGGCTGATGAAATAAATAGAGGAAATCCGAAGTCGCTCTCCGCACTTCTTGAAGCGATGCAGGAAGGTAAGGTAAGTATTGAAGGGGATATCTATGAATTACCTAGACCGTTTTCAGTAATAGCAACATTAAATCCTTTAGAGACTCAGGGTATATTCCCATTACCTATAGCTATATTAGATAGATTCACTATTAGCTTAAGATTTGATTACCCAGGTAAAGATATAGAGGAGATGTTACTCGTCAAGGATACATTAGCCTTAACCCCTGAATTAGTTTCAAGATTGAGACGCATATGTAGTGCTTCTTGCATATTTGAAGCTATGAGTGATTTTAAAAGAGTTAGGGTTAGTAGCGACATAATAAATTACGTCTTAAAAATAACATCAAAATTAAGAAGCGATTCAAGAGTATTCTTCGGACCTTCACCCAGAGCTGTTCAGCACATGCTTAGAGTTGCTAAGGGTCTAGCACTACTGGATGGGAGAGATTACGTTATACCTGATGATATTAAGGAATCATCTATAATAACTTTAAGACATAGAATAATATCCAAGGGGTCTAGTGGTAACATTTTAGATGATCTCCTCTTGGGTGAGAGTATAGTTAAGGATATATTAAAAAGTGTTGAACCACCAATTTGACGATATCACAACATCACTAATAATATGGTGGGGTGTCATGCAGTGAGGTATATAGTGATGTCATTTAAGCCTCTCTATGCTCATGAGATAATTAGTCAAGTTAAGGACTGTGAGGTTAGAACATACTTTGGCCGCTTAAATAATGGTGATAAGGTTGTAATATACTCATCATCACCTGAGAAAGCATTCATAGGTGAATTCACTATATACGAGCTATACGTAGGTAGCTATATTGATGTATGTAAATATGTCGAGAGAAGATGCAGTTTATTTGATGAACTTAATTGGGACTTCATTAAGAGGAAATACTCTACATCTAGAAGGAAATTAGTAGTAATAAAAATTAGTAATGTAGTTAAGTATAGTAAGCCTATTTCATTAAATGAGATCAAGCAGTATATACCCGAATTTAGGCCTCCACTGAGCTATGCTGTAGTTCCGAAAGAGTTTATTAGGTTAATTCATACTCATGCATTGATTTAATGCCCTTATTCAGCCTGGGAGGACTTCATCAATTATCAGCAGGGGACGATACTCATCACACTCATACATTATACTTAATTGAGGCTTATTAGCTTAAAACTAGTTAATGGTATTATAATGAGGTGTGAGTATGGTAAGCTACCACTACCTACCAACGAGAATCTGGGTTGGTTTTAACGTGATTAACAAGTTAGGTGATGTTGTGAGGAAATATGGTAAGAATGTAGTATTACTTTTTAGTAGGAGTTTCGCTCGTAGATATGGATATATTGATAGGTTGGGAAGAATTCTCAAGGATGCTGGAATCTCATTTAAAGTCTATGAAGGAATACTCCCTAACCCTCCATCAACCCAATGTAATGATTTAGCCTCAAGAATTAGAAATCTAAATATTGACGCAATCGTGGCTTTCGGTGGTGGCAGCGTCATTGACGCTGCTAAAGCTATTTCAGTAGTTTTAAGTCTTGGTGGTAGTGTTGAGGATTACTTCTACCCCAACATTGTTACTGAAGAGATACTGCCTGTCATAGCTATACCAACAACATGCGGCACTGGCAGTGAAGTGACTAAGTACGCGCTGATTACTGACGTAGCTAAAAAGAAGAAGGCAGTCATAGTCGGTGAACCTTTAATACCTAAAGCTGCATTAGTTGATCCTCAAGTATTAAAGCACTTACCTAAGAAACTCCTTACATGGACCGTATTAGATGCTTTCTCCCACGCTATTGAAGCATATATGTCTAAGTCAGCTAATGATTTTAGTGATATATATGGATTAAAAGCTTTAGAACTCATTACAGAGGTTTTATCAGGTGATTTAAAGTTAAGCGATGATGAATTATTAAAATTGCATTTAGCTTCAACCTTAGCAGGTATGGCTATAAACATAGCTGGTACCACACTCATTCACGCATTAGGGTATTATCTGACGACTCACCATGACGTACATCATGGTTTATCTAATGCTTTAGTAATGCCTTACGTATTAGCTAGGAATATAAGAGCTATCAGTAAAGTGAAAGTGCGTAAGTTAACGTCATTATTCAATGCTAAAGAAGGTGAAGAAATTATGAAGAGAATTACTAAAATACTTGATAAACTTGAAATACCTAATAGCATAAGTGATGTGGGTGTCAAAGTATCGGAAGTCGATAACTATGTTGAGGAAGTAGTTAGCTATAAGAGAAATCTCGATAATAACCCCATATCCGTTGATAGGGAATTAATTAGGGATTTAGTGATTGAAGCACTAAAAGGTAGGAGGGAATTCATGAAAAAGTTTTAAAGTACTTAGTAATTCTTGAGTACTGGTGATGAATGCCCGACCCAAATGATTGATGATTTATACGCCAACGTCTGAACTTCAAAAATTTTCAATTATTTCTTTTTGGCTATGACTCTCTTACCAACTAAGTAAAACGTTCTTCCCCATCCGTGAAGCAGTACGTTAGTTCTCATGAAGTTCCAACCACTCTGAGTCATATACTCTGATTTAGCGTAGGCACTAACTACTTCACCTATGTAAAATCTTACTTCACCTACATCGATCTTATTAATTATCTTACATTCAATAATGCCTAATGCATCACTCCATACATCAGCACTGACGTTCTTACCTCTTAATAATTTAATATTGAACTCCCTCACCTTGTCAACACTCCTACCTGATATGGTTCCTAAAGCATACACTAGATCAGCTTTATCATGTGGTGGAATATTAACAGTGAATTCATTGCAGTACTCCAGACATTCAAATGTGTATGACTCTCTATCAATAGCTATACCTAAGGTTGGTGGCTCTTCAGATAAAGGCGTAACCCATGATACAGGCATTATATTACTTCTACCATTAGGACACCTCGTTACTACTAAAACAGTAATTCGTGGATGGAGAAGTAAGTAAAACCTACTTAGTTCACTTAGGTCCTTAAACAATCATGACCACCTAGTATTACTTCCTCAATACTAAAATAAATTGATATACATATCGAGCTGATAACTAAACACTCAGCCAGGGGGTCTTCATCAGCGATCAGCTGACCATTTACTCATCAGCAATAACTAAGCTATTAACCTATCACTTAATTGAGTCAGGATTATTAAAGCTGGCATATTAACTTAAACATTTCGGTGCCGACCCGGTTACATCACCCCTCAGCGCTAGAGGACTATCCACATCCATTAGTTCGTAAGCAGGATAGGTAATTAATTTATATAGTTCATTTTAATGTTATACTGCATTACTGCATAATCAATGTTTATCCTAAATACTTACTTTTTAACCCTTCACTTTCTGATACTTCATAAAGTCTTTTATCTCCAGTCAGGAAGAGTGATGCCTCTACGTATTTTGCGGAGGCCATCTGTATGGCATCTGCTTCATTGGTATGGTGCTTCTCGATTAATTTCCAACTATCTTTGAGTATTCCTATCTTTAATGGTACTACTAATAACGCTCCTAGCTTCATCATTCTTCTGGACTCAAGAATAAATCTCTTTCTAACGATACTATATTCATTACTATCTATACGACCAATTATTCTCGCTTTATCAAGTACACCTAAAACCTCACCTATATTCCATAAGCTGAATGATATTACAGTCTCACCTGAATAGCAGCTAAGATAAACCTTTCCCACGTAGTCACTTCCGTGTTCCCTAATATACCTCTTTATTATGGCACTAGTGTCTAAATACATTATTTGCTCTTTCATCTCTCATAATCCTCACTAATTCACTTACAAGACCCTCCTTAGGCTCGATAGGTTCAAAGTCTAGTTCATAATCCTCTGTACCAGCTAATTTAAGGAGTTCAGCATCAAGTGTATATTCAATAATTTCATTTTTAATTAATTCCTCAATCAGCTTACTAACTTCTTTGCCTCTTCTTAAGGCGTATCTCTTAAAAATATCCCTAGTTCTTTATTAATATATAAGCTGGTCTTTATTTTAGTCATTCCAACTTCCTAACTGACTATACCTATTTCGGTAATTAAGGTTATACCCTAATTACTCTTAAGTGTCCTTACATATGTATATTGAGGTTTAGATGCTTAAGTAGATGAGTGGTTTCAAGTACAATGATAGATTATATGAGTTTTAATGCTGCACTTATGAATGCTTCATATAATTCCTCGGTAAATGCTACTAAGAGCACTTCACTTATCCTTCCACCCTTCTTGAGGAAGTTCATTATTTCTTCGATCATTACCTTAGCAGCTACGTTAGGGTCTAGACCTCCAACACCTGTACCCATGCCTGGGAAGGCTATACTTCTAAGCCCTAAGCTATGAGCCCTCCTAAGAGCTGCTCTAACCGCTGCTCTTACTTTTGCTTCATTAGTTCTCATGGCTGGTCTCTCCATGGTTGGTGCGTGGATAACGTACTTAGCCTTTAACTTACCACCTGACGTAACTATAGCCTCACCTACAGGGACAGGAGTATGCCTCCTAGCTTCAAACTCTATCTCATCACCCCCAACCCTCTTAATAGCGCCAGCAACACCCCCACCCATAATCATTAATGAATTAGCTGGATTTACTATAGCGTCAACCTCAACTTTAGTTATATCACCCTTAACAACCTTAATAACAGTATTACCTATCCTAAACTCCTCACCCACAATACCACCTAGTATAGAGTAACAAGAATAAACTATATACTTAAACTCCCTAATCCTAAACCAATATGGTCACTAAGGTGAAGAATAATGATGGAGCTACATGAATTAGAGAAAGAATTATTGAGAATGAATAGGAAATCGTACAAGCTATATAAGAAGTTACGTGGTATCAGTATTAAATATGACTATGGTATTGGAGTAATAACCAAGGTGCAAGGAGATCCTCATGCAAATCCCTCAATTATGGAAGTTAAAATACCGCCTAAACACCACGGAATACCAAAGGAATTATTGAACGATCCTACATGCAAAGAACCCCTAAGTGATTATGTGACGAGGCAGCTCTACAAATTATGTAAGAGATTCAGGCGCAAATGTGGTAGCGGTAATAGTTGTTATATTGGTATACCGAAGCCAGGTCCCTGGATACTCCTAAGGTCTAGTGTCGAGGTATCTAATGAGGATTTAATTGTGAGGTTCTTCATAGGATTACCAGCTATTGGTAGGAAGATACTAGCTATCGAGGCTAAAAGGCTACTCATAGATAAAGTCAATACGTTAATTAAGGAGTTAGTAAGCTCATTAAGAAATGAACTAGAAAAACTTGAGAAGCATATAAATCTCTATAAAGATCAAGAATACCTTAGGGAATGGATTAGCAGGAAGGACTACATAGCCTTCATACCTAATGAAGCTATTCTACCTAGGGAATCAAGTATATCGCAAAGACCCTTAAGGAACGCTGTTAAATTTAAATCGCCAAAATCCATGGAAATCAAAGTCAAGCTACCTAGTGGTAAAGTAGTTAGTGGTATGGCAATACCTAAGGGTGTGATAGTAATTACAGGTGGCGCGTATCACGGCAAAACTACGTTACTGAATTCAATACAGGATGGTATATATAATCACGTTGAAGGCGATGGTAGAGAGTACTTAGTGTCATTAAAGAATATAGTCACTATCAAAGCTGAGGATGGCCGCATAGTCAATCATGTAGACATATCAAACTTTATAAAGACATTACCAGGTAGCATAAATACTGAAGACTTTACAACATTAAATGCTAGTGGCTCAACTAGTATGGCAGCCGCAATAAGTGAAGCCTTAGAACTTAACGTAGACACCTTACTAATAGATGAGGATACAAGTGCAACAAACTTACTCTTTAAGGACGATGTTATGAATAAGTTAACACCTGAAGATCCCATAAATCCTCTATCTAATTTAGTTAAGAGAATTACAACGAGTACTAATACTTCCATAGTTATAATATCAAGTGCTTCCTCAACATTCCTGCCACTAGCAGATAAAGTAATAAAGATGAGTAATTACTTACCTCAAGATATAACAAATGAGTTAAGAAAATACATTTCGAGGAACAACAATGAGTTAACTAATGAGCTTAAACCGATAAAGAAGAGGATATTTTACGGTATAAAGAACCTAAGGAAGGTTAAGACTTCAGGATATAAGTTAAGATTTAGCTATACAGATGGTACAACATTCGAGCTGGATCTAAAGTTAAATCCGAGGATAGTTGAAATGGGTCAGGTAAGACTCTTAGTGTTAATTATTAAGGAATTAGCAAAAATGAATAAGCCTATGTTAATGAAGGAGGTAGTTAGATACGTCAATGATAAGTTAAGAAATGAAGGATTTAGAGCATTTACTAAAGTGGTTCCTCCTGACCTAACAATAATTGATGGCTTAGATGTTGTATGGGCTATAAATAGATTATATAGGGCTTTAATTAAGCAGGTACGGTTCTAGTGTTTCGAACTAAGTGTTCACCACATTAGAGTTAATACCATGTTAGACTAGTCAAGATTAGGTGCTATTCAATGAGTTTAAACGTAAAACCCCTAGTAATTACAGCTATACTCCTCATACTAACTATATACTTAGGTTTAACGTATCCCTACATAACTAACATAGGTGGTGGGAGTGCATCAACAGGTACGTTAATGACTACCCAGTACGCTAATCAAGCCTCACCGCGCACTAATATTTCAGGCTATATCTCGTTATCATTACCTAGGAACCTTCCTGAAGGCTTTATTTCCTTAAACTCTTATGAAGAATTGATAAACCTAATAGAGCGTAGTGAAGCATTATCGGTAATCAGTAACTTAGGTTTATTAAGGGCTGTACTTACTTTAACCCCTTCACCATTACCTCCACCCATGCCTGTAACTGTTGCACCTACGGTAACCGTGCCCCTAGCTGCTACCCTCGAGAGCCGTATTGCTGAGGTAGTTAAGAGTGCAGTAATACCTTACTCAAAGACCAATATTCAGGTTGCAGGCGTTGATGAAGCTGATATTGTCAAGACTGATGGTAAGCATATATACTTAGCAAGCGGAAGTGATGTATACGTAATAAGGGCTTACCCACCTGAAAAACTATCAGTACTCCACACCATAAATTTAAATGATGAGCATGTTAAAGGATTATTTATAGGTAATAACACATTAATTGTGGTTTGCGAGAAAAGATGGAAAACAGTCAGTCCTAAGCCTTATAAGATAACTACAACAACCACAGTTACTGTACCTGTTGTAGAAGTCACAGATACTACTACAATCACTAAAACCTTAACTTATACTATGACTAGGACTATGATGGTCATGCCTCCATTACCTTACTACAGAATAACCAATACTACAATTCATGTATTCGTAATTAATGATAGTGTGAAGGAGGTTTGGAATATAACCTTAAGTGGTTCTTACGTAACATCAAGAATGATAGGTAGTATCTTATACCTCATATCACAAATGCCTCTTTACAAAGTAGGCGATATAGCACCGCTCCCAGTGATTGGTGATGTGAAGGTCAGTCCAAACTATATTGCCGCATTTAAGCTTCCAGATATTGGTTATGCATACACAATTATATTCGCATTAAACGTGAGTAATCTCGAATCTAAAGCTCATATATTCCTATTAGGTAGCTCAAGTAATGTCTACGTATCCTTAAATAACATATATATACTATCAAGGAAATACTTAAGCCCCTATATGTTAGCTACTGAAGTTATTACTGAGAAGTTAATCGGTATGTTACCTGATGAATTGAAGGTTAAAGTAACTAATCTAGTTGAGTTCGTTAAAGGAAATAAGACATTATCTCAAAACGAGATTCTAAAGATAATTAATGAATTAATTCTATGGTTTAATAAACTACCTAGTGAAGATAGGATCAAGTTATTAAAAGAGATTGAGAAGAGCATTAAGGAGGTTAAAGAGACATATAGAGAAGTAACGACGATATATAGGTTCTCCATTAAAGGTTTAGATATCGCTGCCGAAGCAGTCGGTTCAGTCCCTGGTGTTGTCCTAGACCAATTCTCTATGGACGAGTATGGAGGTTACTTCAGGATCGCTACAACAGTTACGAAGGTAATGGTAAATCCTAATGGTTATGTAACGATATCAAGAAGCAATAATGTTTACGTTCTCGACCTGAACTTAAGTATTGTAGGTAAGCTTGAAGGCTTAGCTATAGGTGAGAGAGTTTATGCAGCTAGATACTTAGGCAGTATGATGTACCTAGTAACATATAGACGTATTGACCCATTATTTGGTATAGACCTAAGTGACCCAAAGAATCCTAAGGTCTTAGGATACCTTAAAATACCTGGATACTCAGAATACCTACACCCAATAAGTGATAAGTATTTAATTGGCATCGGTGTTGCTGATGAAGAGAAGGGAGTTAAGGTTTCACTGTTTGATATTTCTGACCCTAAGAATATAAAGGAGGTTTCTAAGGTGGTAATTAAGGAGACATTCTGGTCACCATTATTTACAGACCATAAAGCATTCCTAATAAACCCGATCAAGAAGTACATAGCATTCCCGATATATGGTAAAATTAAAGGTCTAGTAGTCATAAACTATAGCAATAGTACATTAAGCCTGAAGGATATAATAATACATGATAATTGCGTTAGAGGTTTATACATAGGTGACTACATATATAGCATCTCTCATGGTTTAGTAAGAGTTGCTGATGACATTAATTTAGAGGTAGTTAAATCATTAAACATTATTTCAAGTAAGTAATGAGCATCAGCGAAAATAGGAAGATTACCTGTAGAGGTAGAACAGATTTTACTTTAGGTTAAGTTTATTTTAATTATTAAACTCCTATTGTGGGTGTCAAGAGCTGGAAATAGGCGCTATTAACTTTTTTAGATCTGATACTATCTATCCCTACATAGGGTATTGCTGTAAGTTGAAGGGAGTCAGGCACATCTTAGGATTAGGATATAGCTTGCAGCGATGTCTCAGACTTTTCTTAATTGGAAATGCGAGGTTTGTGAATGAATCATTATGTAGGTGAGAATGTGAGGGATATACATATCATTATAGGAGGTCCTCAAGGAAGTGGTTTAGAAACTGTTATGAGGCTTATAGCAAGATTAAGTGCTAGGTTAGGTTATCACTTCATTGCTGATAGGGAATATTACTCAAATATCAGAGGTAGGCATAGCTATATCCACATGAGAATATCCGTTAAGCCTGTTAAAGCACTCTCATATCCTGTCGATGTATTGGCGTTTATAGATGCTGAATCTATCTTTCATCACTTCCAGGATATAAGGAAGGGGGGTTACTTAGTATTCAATACTCGTTTAAGTAATGTTGAGCTTGATACGATAAAAAGTATTAGGAAGTATACGTTAGAAAGGCTTAAGAAGGAGCTCAAGAGTGTAGGTATTAATGGTGAATCAGTTCAGGATGTCGTTGAATGGTTAAAGATTAATCTTAAAGTGAATGTTATAGGGTTAGATTACGATGACTTAATAAGGAAAGTATCATCAAAGGGGATACCTTACCCTCAAGCATCAAGACTTGTGAGTACTATTGTAGCTTCATCAGTTATTTTCCTCATAGGCTTTGATGTTAATGAAATGAAGGAATGCATTTACGAAATATTTAGGGGTAGACCGAGTGCTATAAAGGCTAATATATTAATGATTGATGAGGTAATTAACTACTTGAGGGAAATCTTAGGTAAGCCTCTATTAACTCTTGACAAACCTGAAATTGTTTATGATGAAGTTCTTGTTGTCTCAGGTAATGAGGCTGTAGCTATGGGTAAGGTTGTTGGTGGTTTAAGGTATCAGTCATATTACCCAATAACTCCAGCAGCCGATGAGAGCTTCTACATGGAGGGTAAGGAGGTCTTAAAAGTTAATGGTAAAGTCTTAGGTAGCGTACTTGTTATCCAGACTGAGGATGAAATTTCAGCTATAGCCTCAGCTATAGGTGCAGCATTAGCTGGTGCTAGAGCTGCAACGACTACTAGTGGTCCTGGATTTTCATTGATGGTGGAATCACTTGGTTGGGCAGGTATTGCTGAGATTCCTGTAGTTATAACGTATTATCAGAGGGGAGGTCCATCAACAGGTATGCCTACGCGAGGTTCGCAAAGTGACTTACTCTTCTCACTCTTCGCAAGCCACGGAGAGTTTCCAAGGATAGTAATTGCTTCAGGAGATCATGAGGAAGCATTTAAGGATGCAGTAACTGCTTTAAATCTCGCCGAAAAGTATCAAGTACCTGTCATTCACTTACTAGATAAGTTCATAGCTAATAGTGTAGCCTCAATGCCTATACCAAGAATTGAAGAACTAACCATTGAAAGAGGCTACATAGTTAGAGAAGGTGATGAACCATTTAAGAGATTTAATTTAAATTATGTGATATCTCCTAGAGTACTTCTTGGTCAAGGACCAATTACTTACCATACTGGAAACGAGCACGATGAGTATGGTCAAATATCTGAGGATCCTGAGTTGAGAACTAAGATGTATGAAAAGAGAATGAAAAAATTAGAGATAATGGATCAGGAAATACCTGAGGAGGAAAGAGCAATACTTTATGGTGATAGTTCAGGTGATTTATTAATCATTGGATGGGGTTCAGTCAAGGGACCTGCTACTGAGGCATTGGAGATATTAAATAGATCTAATATTTCAGCATCTTACCTACACATAAAGTATTTCATGCCATTTCCTACGAAGAGAGTTGTGAGGATAGCCGGGAACTTCAGGAAACTTGCATTTGTTGAACATAGCTATGTTGTTCAGATAGGTATGGTAACTAAGATGTTTACAGGTATAGAGCCTAAGCATATGATCGCGAAAATTACAGGTAGACCCATATACACGAATGAATTAGTTGAAGCATTAATTCAAATCTATAATAAAGGAGTTAAGAAGGTGGTGCTTACATATGGTGCGTAAATTTAAGATGGATGACTATAAAGCTGATGTATGGATTGATTGGTGCCCGGGTTGCGGTAATTACGGTATCTACATGGCTGAATTAAAAGCATTTGAAGAATTACAGTTAGATCCTAGAAAGATAGTGATAGTAGCAGGTATAGGTTGTTCTGGTAGGATGGCACACTATTTTAAAGTTAATGGTGTTCATGCCCTCCATGGTAGAGCGATACCTTTCGCTATGGGTATTAAATTAGCAAATCCTGAACTCACAGTAATAGTTCACGGTGGTGATGGCGATATATTAGGTATTGGTATGGCGCACTTCGTAGCATTAGGTAGAAGGAATGTCGATATAACTGTAATAATACATGATAATGGTGTTTATGGATTAACTAAGGGTCAGGCGTCACCAACGTTACCAAGAGGTGTTAAAACTAAGGCATTACCGCGACCTAATATACAGGACGCTATAAACCCTATAGCAGTAGCTCTTGCTTCAGGTTACACCTTCGTTGCTAGAGTATTCTCAGGAGATATCGAGCACTTTAAGAGGGTTTTGATCAAAGCTATAAAGCATAGAGGTGCATCAGTAATTGATGTGTTACAGCCGTGCGTAACTTATAATGACCTATTTACCGCTCAATACTATAAAGAAAGACTATATTACTTGGACAATGATCCGAAATGGGATCCTGTGGTTAAGGAACCAAGTCCTGAGGAAGCTGAGACTAAGTACTTAAGAGCGTTAAGTAAGGCTTATGAGTGGGACGGTAAAATTCCAGTAGGCATATTTTACGAGAACCCGTATGTACCAACATTTGAGGATAGATTATCATCAATTATACCGTCCTATAAGAAGGAACCACCAGCACTACAAAGGGTGTGTTATGATGATGGTAAACCAATAATAAGCACCAAAGACTTTAAAGAAATATTTAAAGATAAGATAATTAAAGTAAAAAATAAATAACAAAAAGTTACCAATATTTCTTCGCTACCTAAACATTTCAAGTGGCCACTAAGTTATATCAGGTTTGAAAAGGTAGTATGTCTGGGAGATTACTGTGGTGAAGGTAGTGCTTACTAAGGAAATCCTAAGATTGATACTTGAAGGTAAAATCAAAGTAATCAAGGATAAAAAACTAAAGTATGGTAAATACAGGATAATTCGTAGATATATACCTAAAGGGTAAGTTAAATGGCTGTAAGAGTTAAAATCAGGATAAAGGTTAATGAGAAGAGTAAAATCCTTACGGTTTTGGTTAATGGCGGCGCAGAAAGCGAGGAACCTGTTATAGTGATTAAACCAACTGATGCTAGAGATTTAGGATTAAACATCAATGATTTCGAGCTTATCGAAGTGGAGCTTGCTTCAGGTATTACACATAATTTAATCTCAAAGAGGAAGGTCACTCTTGAGTTACTTGACGATGAAGGTAATGTACTCTCCTTTACGGAAGCTTATGTAGCTATTGATGAAGACTTAACTGAACCTTTAATTACTGACGCGACTATAGATGAGCTAGGCATTCAGGTCATAAGTTTCAAGAAAGGTTTATGGAGGCATAAGAACGATCCCCCAGAGCTTGTTAGGGAAAGCGCATTAAGATGTTAATTGATATCAGAGCCTAGCCTGGTCTTCATTATTTCCGTTACTCCTTCTTCATCATTCAAGAATTCCTAGAATTCAACGTATTTTAGTTTTAACATTAAGGCTAAATATTTAAGCTGTCTTCTTATATCGCCTAATGCTATTACGTAGTGATTGCCTATGGCATCCTCAATTACACACTTAGGGTCTCCCTCAAGTCTTATTAAGAATTGAGTTCTACATGCTTTATTTCTAAGTAGGGGCTCAGTATTCATGACCCTTCCCACACTTGCTCTTAACTCATTTTTATTGATGTCTAGTCTAGCTATTGAGACTATCAATCCTTTAGTAGGGTAACCTTCAATACTTAAGCCTATACCCGACTCGAAGTGAGATCTAAATATAAAGCTTCTCACTAATCTCAATGCCACTGTGCAGTGTGTAATCAATACATCCTTACCCTCAATCCAAGCTATATTACCCATAAACGTAGGTCTTCCGGATAATCTATTAAGTATATACATAGTTAAAGCAGCTGGTATATCACCTTCACACCCAGCTACTATCCCCTCATCATTAAGTAAACTTAGGGGTAGACATGCTGTTACACCATGGCTTATTAAATCGAAACACCTGATAGTTATTAACTTTGAGTTATATCTCAAAGCTAACTTTTTAATTGCTATGTATAGTCTTAGCGAATTTAGTAGGTCATTACGTTTTGGTTCAATAGTCTTAACATTTAATAATGATTCCAATACATTCTGAAATTTTGACTCATTAACTTCATTTATTGTAGACAATATTTCATCTATGGGTACTTTCACTATTTTTATGCCTAGCACTTCCTCATATTTCCTTAAATTTAATGAACTATAAATAAGCCATGGTGATGGATCACCAATTAATAATACCTTTAATTTCTTTAGCTCTCTATAAATCTCTGAGGCCTTAATGAAGGCCTCAAGATAATCTTTAATATCACTCCCAAGTAGGAATAATTCTGCAGGGTATCCCTCATATATCAGTTTAGCCTTCACTTCTAGAGCAGCGGCAAGGCTATTACTACCTTTATGAGCTATTAAAGCAATTGGTAAGCCTAAGGTGGTTAGTTTATATATTATGTGTTCAGTACCTCCCGTTAGTACTGGGACTATGAGTAATGAGTGATCCCTACTTACTCTACTTATGTCATTGATCTGTGTTAATACGTCGTAAATTATTATGTCCTTGTTAATCCTCGATACTAGATCCATTACCTTAGACATGATCTCCTTTAGTGTCTGAGGATCATGGAGAGGAGACGCTACAGGTACTAAGGCAATACTCAAGAAGTATCACCGCTGCTATTGATATCTTAACATGTAGATTAAGTGCTTAATTTCCGGTAAAATTAGCTCACTTACTGCTAGCTTGAATGCATCTGGCGAACCAGGTGTTGTGAAGATTAATTTATCATGTGACACACAAGCCAAAGCTCTTGAAGCTATGGCTATAGTTCCATGCTTAATATACGTTAAGTATCTTAGAAGTTCTCCATAACCCGGTAATTCCTTACTACATAACTCCTTAACGACATCAACACTAATATCTCTTCTACTAATACCAGTACCACCTGTAATTATTACTGAATCACAGAAAGCAGAATTTAGAAACGCACTTAATGTCTTAGCTATTAAACCAGGATCATTGGGAACTACCTTAGTACTCCTTAATTCAATTCCTTTAACCTTACTAATCAATTGCTTAAATAACGGTGTTATCTCATCTCTTTTCATTCCTTTAGCTATGGAATCACTAGTTATTAGTAAACATATATTGACATGAATTTTCTCGGCTTCTTCTCTATGGTGTTTATAACTCACTTTAGTACCCAATACTTACAATTATTATTGAAGTAATTTATATACTAACATAATTCATTGATTACCCAATACTACTTAAGGTAAAAAGGAGTATTTTGAAATGCTAACCCTTCTTAATCTTGCTGCTAACTAACTCCATGAATTCAGCAAACTTCTCTATAAATCCATCCACATCATTCTTTGTATGCAGCATAGATGGTAGTACGTGTGCTTTATGTTCTGATATGTATAGTATTTTGTTTATTCTCATGTATAGATGCAATACTTCATTAATCTTATTGCTCCATCTAAGTTCTTCAGTCTCTCTAACATTTCTAGGCCTCTTAGTTGTAAAGTGTATACCTACCATACTTCCAGCTCCTGTTGTCCAACACATTCTATCATGCTCTTCACAAATCCTATCTAATCTTTGGTTAGCATAATTCCATAATGAGTTGAACTCATCATATTTTGATCTATTATCTGCTAAGTACTTAACCATGGTATAACCAGCAGTCATAGTTATGGGGTTACCTGTAAAAGTGCCGGCCTGTGCGGATCTCTCACGACCTTTCGGTATCTTTACCTGATCTAGCAATTCCATTATTTCAGCCTTAGCAGCATAGGCACCAGCACCAGGGAATCCACCACCAACTACCTTACCTAAAACGACAATATCTGCTTTAACATTAAAGAACTCCTGTCCTCCACCTAAAGCTAATCTAAACCCTGTTATAACCTCATCAAATATGAGTAAAGCTCCGTATTCATCAGCTAACTTCCTAACACCTCTTAAGTATTCTTTATCTGGCTCTAAACAGCCTCCAGCACCCAGTACTGGTTCTAGGATTATGGCTGCAACTTCGTATTGTTTAAGTGCCTTCTCAAGTGCTTCTAAGTCGTTAAAGGGTACTACTATAGTATACTTTATGTAATCTTCGGGAAGGCCTAACGTTTCAGGGCCTTTAAATGGTGGTGTAACACCTACATGTAATGCATCATAAGCTCCATGCCACCCACCCTCCATTTTTACTACGTAAGTTCTCTTCGTGTATGCTCTAGCAAGCCTTACTGCATGCATGTTAGCCTCAGTACCACTATTAGTGAACCTCACCATGTCTACATTAGGAATTACACGTGTTAAGAGTTCAGCGTATTCCACAGCATAGATATTCTCGAATCCTAAGTGGGTTCCATCCCTCATAACTTCAGCAATCTTCTCGATGATGAAGTCTGGTGAGTGACCAAGTATATGTGCTCCATGGCCCATCCATAAATCTAAATACTCATTCCCATCAACATCCCAAACCTTTACACCTTTAGCTTTCTTAACGTATATTGGGTAAGGCTTGAAATATCTTATGGGGTAAGTTACTCCGCCGGGGAGTACCTTTCTACTCTTCTCAAATAATTCCTTAGATCCCTTCGTAAATTTCTCATAATTAGGTACTAAACTCCTCCATAATTCCTCAAGCTTACTCTCAACTTGTGGATCAATATTATGCATAACGGGAATCCCCTATAGCTATATAATGGAGAAGATTAAATGCTTTTGGAGGGCATTAAACACTTTATAGTAAGCAAGAATTAATGTTATATAGTCATCGTTATGATCATGTTTATTTTAATAAAAATACTCGTGAATTTTATACATAGAAGTATATCTAATAAAAGGCTCATATCATTACATAGCAACCAGAAAACCTTTTTTTGAGAGACAATTCATATTACGGGGTTTAACGTGAAGGTAGGCATATATGGCTTTGGAGCTATAGGTAGATTAATAGCTAAGGTAGCACTTGATAGAGGTTATGAAATCGTAGGTGCTGTTGATATAAATCCTGAACTCATTGGTAAAGACATAGGTGAATTACTTGGATTGAAGGAAAAGCTAGGTGCAGTGGTTTCTAAGGATCCCTCGATACTAAAGAATGCTGACGTAATCTTTCATTCAACAGGTTCTTACTTAGACAAGGTATTCAATCAAATAGTAACTGTGGTTAACATGGGTATCGATGTGGTATCTACATGTGAGACATTATCGTATCCTTGGTATAGGTATCCTGTACTAGCTAGGAAACTTGATGAGCTGGCTAAGATGAGAAACGTTATTGTGTTAGGGACAGGTATAAATCCTGGTTTTCTACTTGATACGTTAATCATAACGCTTACGGCACCCTTCAATGTTATTAAGGAGATTAAAGCTGTTAGAAGTGTTGATGCAGCTAAGAGGAGGTTACCGTTTAGGAAGAAGATAGGTGTTGGTGAAGATCCTAAACTTGTTGAGGAGAAACTAAGAAGAGGTGAAATAACAGGTCATGTAGGGTTCTCGGAATCAGTACTTCTAATTGCCGATGCAGCGGGTATAAATCTAGATAGGGTCGAGGAAGGTCAAAGAATTGTTGTAGCTGAGAATGACATAGAATCCGCTGGGATTAAAGTTTTAAAAGGTCAGAATAGAGGCTTAATAGGTTATGGATCCGGCTATATTAATGGTAGGGAGATAATTAGGCTAGAATTTCATGCATATGTTGGTGCTCCTGAATATGAAGAAATTAGGATAGTAGGTAGGGACTACACAATAACATGGAAAAGTTCTGGAACACCAGGAGATATGGGTACGGCAGCTGTCCTTCTAAGTCTAGCTGAGAAGCTTACATCTTATACAGCAGGTTTACTAACTATGGCTGACTTAGTACCATTTAAACCTAACATAAGTATAGGATAATACCTAAGAACAGAGCTTAAACTTAATCAATAATTCAATGGGGTTGTAATTCCTGTAACGTACTAGATGCTTTTTCTTGAACTTATATATAGGTAATCAATATATTTTTAGTCTACTATCATGCTTAAAATATTAATACCTTTCTGTGAGTATGTATTGGGGTGAATTTTGTCCACTTGGGCTAGAAGGGTTTGGTATGCAGCTATAACTGCCATAATTATTCAGTCTGTATGGATTGGTGGCGGATTCGGTACTGGTAGGGAGATTGTTGAGTTCATAGCTAAGTATGGTGTCTATGGTGGTGCAGCCATAGTTGCTGCTGCAATAGTCTTGGTTATAGCTACGTACTTAACGCTTGAAGTAGCACGTAAGTTTAGAGCTTATGACTACATGTCCCTTAGTAAGCAATTCTTGTGGAAAGCCTGGCCTCTATTCGATATAGCCTACATAGTGCTGGCCTGGATAGTGATAGCTGTCGTAGCTGCTGCAGCTGCGTCCATTCTTGAGGACATGGTTGGTATACCTTACATTGTTGGTGCTGCCATAGTGATAGCCGTTGTCGGTTTACTACACTTCTTTGGTAGGAAGGCTATGGAGGCATTCTGGGTAGTTGGAACCGTAGGCTTGTATATAATGTACGTGGTTATATGGGCTCTAACGCTATCAGTTGCTTGGCCTAGGATATCAGAGAATTTAGCACGTGGTGTGGCTAGCGGATCCCTATCTAGCGCGTTGGTTGACGGTTTTAGATATACAATGTATAATTTACTAGTACTTGTTCCGGCACTTCAGTCTGTTGATAGATATAGAGACTATAAAGACTCAGTAATAGCTACAATAATAGCTACAGTACTAGTTTATGGTGCAGCAACAATAATATGGTTATGCTTCATGGGCTTTTATCCCGAAATAATTCCTCAGCCGGTACCATGGTACTTCGTGCTTAAAAAGATAGGTATATCATGGGCTTTAGGACTTTACGTATTCTGGATATTCTATACGTTAATGGAGACAGCCCTAGGGATGATCTACGGATTAGTTAGGAGGATTACAGCTCAGCTAGAACTAAGAGGTAGGAAATTAACACGTAAGCATGAGGCATTAATAGCAGTGATTACTTTAATTATAGCGTTAGTGACATCACAAGCAGGTATAGTAGCTCTAGTAGCTAAGGGCTATGGAACTATGGCATGGGTATTCTTCGCAGTATACTTCATACCATTAGTAACGATAGGAGCTTATAGGTTAGCAAGACCTGAGTGGAAGAAGGAGTTCTGGGAGAAGGCCTAAATTTAAATCCCCTATTTTTGAATGAAGTAAAACTAACTACTTATTTACTAACTATACATTAGTGGTGAGATTGAATAGGTTCATACAATTCATCATGTGCGGTTATTCAAGCAGGGAGTGTAATCCTTACGCTTTAACAGCTTCACCTAACATGCAAAAACTACTTCTACTGATTAATTCTAACCCTTTAAGCATTAATGATATTGCTGAGAAGCTAGGTATTCCCGTAGATGAAGTCATTAAATACATTAAAGAGCTTGTTAAGTGCGGTCTTATTAAGGAGGTAAGCGGTCTTTATAAACCGTCATTCGCAGTATTTACATTAAAAGATCAGGAAGTCTTAAAGCCGTTAATAAAGGAATTAGTTAATGTTGTTGTTAAGGTTATTGATAGCTATAAAGATGAGCTACTGAGATGTATACATAGCTTAAGTATTGTTAAGAGAGGGCTTAGATTTCCTGACTTAGAATACGTTATTATTGGTGCAATAACGCTAGATTACGAGGCTCTTGACGTACTCTCAGAGGAGGGTATGCTCATTAAGTCCAAGGAAATGCCTGGAGGAGAGTATATATTTGCAGGATTTGAAATTGGTTTACTTGATTTTAAGAAGTTATTAATGTGGGGTCATAATGAAGTTTTTGGAAAGTATTGGTTCAGTTCTCATGGTGAGCTACCCCCAAGTGACAGGAGAGCAGCGTTTCCTGACCTTACGCAACTATGGTATACGAAGGGAGTGAGTGTTAATGAGATTAAATTTAGAATGATCGAAATAGGGCAAATACTAGAAGCATTACTTCATGAAGACCTTACACTCGAGAATCTATGGAGAAAGTCAGGTATCGATAGATTTGACTTAGCAATGTACTTAAACACATTATTAATGCTTAAGTATGTCATAATACTTAATGGAAGAGTATGGAGATTAAACATACCAGTATTTACACCTAAAGACTACGAAATTATAAAGTCATTATCAAGACGCATACTTAAATCTTTAGCCAATAAGTTTAAGGATAGGAAAGACTTAATTAAGGAGTGTTACAATAAGACATCACCAGCAAGGAATGAAGTGCCGCTTGAGGAGTCATTTAATCTTATTTATCACGTAGTCTTTGCAAGAGCACTTGATGAATTAATAAAGCATGGTATCATAAAAGAGCCTCCTCGAAGACCTGATGGTGGAAGGTATTCAGTATTTATGGTAATTCTTAAGGAGTAGCATTAATAAATTGGTCATCTGAATACCTTAGTACTCTAAAGCCTTATGGTAAAACTTAACTACTCATAATTTGTGATCTTTATTACGTAATGACCTATACTATGAAGTTTATTATTGCTACTTCTTTAAGAAAAAGATAAATTTTTAATCGAGACTATTCCTTGGTGATCTACTCTGAAATTGCCGGTTATTGACCTACATGAAGATGTCTCAGCTTACTTTCTATACCATGGTGGTGGTGAACCATTAGGTGATTTTAAGGATGATATACCTGGACGTGACGTAGATATACCTAAGTACTTTAAGGGTAATGTTAGGCTAGTCTTCGCAGCTATATTCCCTGGTGTTGAGACATTTCGTCCTGAGGAGTCTAGGAAGCTCATGGAGGTATACGGTAAGTGGTTACCAGCCATAGGCTATAGAGCACCTCAAACAGTAATCTATGAGCATTTTAGCATATACTACAAGCTTGCTGAGACTTATGATGAGATAATAATAGTTGAATCAGCTAGTGATGTTGAGAACATAATTAGAAGTGAAGGTAAGGTTGGATTCCTATTACACTTGGAAGGTGCTGAACCCATAGATGATCCATATGACTTAGTTCTACTAAGGAGGTTAGGACTTAGAAGTCTAGGACTTACCTGGAATTATGAGAATAAGTATGCATGTGGCTGTAGTGCTAAGAAGGACTATGGATTAACGGCTCTAGGTGAGGAGCTAATTAAGATGGCCAATAAGTTGAGTATAATAATTGATCTAGCACATGCCAGTAAGAAAACAGCTTTAGAAGCTATAGAAGTCTCTAAAAAACCCGTGATAATAAGCCATACAAATATACGTAAGTTTGTAGATACTCCTAGAAATGTTGATGATGAAATACTTGAGGCGATAAAGAAGAACGGTGGTGTTGTAGGTCTATCAGTAATAGGGCCGCTAATAGCTAAGAAACCTAAACCTTCATTAGACGATCTAATACAGCATTACCTATACGTACACGAGACCTACGGGGCAGATATACTAGCTATAGGTACGGACTTCATGGGCCTACTAGGCCTCCCAGCACCTGAGGGTCTCGAGTCAATAGATAATATACAAACATTGCTACAGAAATTAAAGGATAAGGGCTTATCAGACAATGACTTAAGAAAGATAGCATACGAAAATGCATTAAGAGTTATAAAGGCAAATTTAACCTAGGCAAATTATTTACTCTTTAACGTAGTAAACGTAAACAACTAATGGTAACGAGTCATGAATAATGTTAAATCGTTAATGGCTCTATTATTTTTTCTTACTGATAAGTACGGCATATATAAGCACCACCTACATGTTCGTAATTACTCACACATCTAAGTATGAGCTAACTCGTAGAACTTTAGTCATGAATACATCATTAAGTCTGCAGAGTATCTGTAAATTCCTGTCAAGACAGTTCATAAGATTTAATGCTTATTCAAGATGCTTGAGAGAAAGCCCAATAACTGAACCTAATACTTGTTACGTATCAACGAATTGGTTATGTATGCATGTATTAAAGTATCTATGCGGTTATGACAGATTAGCTAATGATGTTAGGAGATTCCTGAGTAAATTCATGACTGATTTCTACGACTATTACCAAGTACTGCTTAGTAAGCCGTTTTCATTGCCAATAACTGTTGTGAAGCATGTTAATGTGGGTCTTGCCTATGTTAATGGAGTTAAGATAGTTATCAGGGGTCTATTCAGGACTATTCAATGGGTAAAGGGATTTCGGTTTCTTTGACTACTTGAGGTACTTAGCATTACTCCGGCTCTATTATCACTATGACTTTTACTTCCCTTCCATGAAATTTCTTTAGTTTTTCTTGGTACTCCTTAGGTGGGTATATTATGTATCTTCCCCCACCATACTTCATAATCTTAGCTTCAAAGCTGTAAACATAGCTCATTCTCCCACCAACTCATTAATTTGAGACTAAAACTTATAAATTCGTCTCACATACATAGTATTTGAGGACTAGGGGATAAGGGTCGTAGTAACCGCTAAGGTCAAGGCGGTTACCCCCGACCCTACTCACTATCATAGATTATTAGAGTTTCTAAGAGCGTATCGAGACTGGACACAATACGTGGTTAATGAAATATGGAGGCTAAACCATGTACCTTCATTTAAGGAGCTACACCATAGGTTTTACAAGATACTTAGGAAACAAGGATTTAGAGCTCATCACTGCCATAAGATTGAGCGTAGAGCTAGGGAAGTAGTTAAAGCGGTAAAGAAGAATAATGGTAGTAAACCAGTACTGCGGAAATTAACAGCTAGGCTAGACAAATGGGATCACAGATTAGACGTGAATAATAGGATCTTGAATATGGCTGTTCTCAACAATGAGTGGGTAGAGTTGAAACTACAATGGTACAGCTACCTAGATAGATACTTTAATGGGTTATGGAAGCTTAAGGAAATACTAGTGAGTTATAGAGATAACGAAATATTGGTCTACTTCACATTCGAGAAGAAAATGGCGTTTAAATAACCAGTAACCGTTATGGGCGTGGATATTAACTTCGGCAACATAACCTATACAATAATCAGTATGAGTGGTAAACTCGTAACAGCGGGTGTCATACCATTTAATGGCTTAAAGAGGGCACTAGCCCATAAGGTAATTGCTGAAAAGATACAGAAGAAGTACTCTAAGGAGTGGAGGTACGTTAAAGGAATAAGAGAAGCTATTAGAAGACATGGACGCAGAGCAAGAAACATAATCATAGATGCATGTCACTATGTATCTAAGAGAATAGTGGAAATAGCAAAAGAGTACAATGCATTAATAGTTCTCGAAGACTTGAATAAACTCAAAAGTAGAGCTAATGGTTCTAGGAAGCTTAATAGGAAGCTCACGCTATGGACTTACCGTAGAATACAGTCATACATACACTATAAGGCGTTAATCGAAGGAATACATATAGTGTATGTTAATCCTAGAGGAACCTCTAAAACCTCACCTATCGGTGGTAAGCTAGTATTCGTTAAGTATAGATGGGTAAGACTACCCAACGGACATATGATTACAAGAGACATTGTTGCTTCATGGAACCTAGCACTTAGAGAATTGAAACTCTTAACCCGGGATGTGGGGTCTCATGGTTCCGTGGAGACCCCGAAAGCCCTCGAAGGAGATGAAACCCCCGAACCCGATGAAGGAAAGCCCGTGCCCGAACTAATCACAAATATCCGAAGTAGCTAAAATAACCTAACTCACGGGCGCGGGCAACCACTAGTAGAGTTTATGAGGATTACGATAAATATGCTAACCTCATCATATACAAAGCTATACTTAGTCTACGCTATGGTAATGAAGAGGAAGCTATGAATGAGGTTAGGAAGTTAGAGAAGCTATTTGATGGCATAGGATTCAAGGATCTTTCTTATGAATCACTACATAAGTATGAAACATATAAGTTAGCACTTGCTATATACCTTTACAGGCTTTTAGGCCCTAACTATGATGCTTATGTGAGAAGGTATATAAGGCTACTTAACTCTATAAAACCATTTACGACATTGTATGATGAGAGATTTAATGGTGTAGGTGATTTAAATATCGAGACAGCTTGTTTAACTGCCATAGCTTTATATGGAATTAATGATGAGTAATGCGTCGCTTGCCTCATCAATGCTTAAGTAACTTAGTAAGTAGTTAAGAAAGCGTGGAGGGTGTCTCGTGAAGATCGTAGCTACCGATTTAAGAAAGGGGATTGTGAAGGTTAGGGTTGAGACTGTTGATGACTTATGGGTACTTAAGAATATAATTAAGGTTGGTGATGTTGTTGTAGGTAGGACCTTAAGGGATGTTAAGATTGAGGGTGAGGGTAAGAGAAGGTTACCCATGACGTTAGCTATTAAAGTTAAGAACGTGTATTTTCAGCCATTCTCTAGTAGGTTAAGAGTTCATGGCATAATTATTGAGGGACCTGACGGTTATGGATTAAAGGGTTCACATCACACCTTAAATATCGACGTTGGAAGTGAGATAGATATTGTTAAGGATTCATGGAGTAAAGCAGAACTTGATAGATTAAAGAGTATGAGTAAGAGATGGGTTAAGGCCTTACTCATCGCTACAGATTTCGACGAATTATCTATGGCTATACTATATAATCAAGGTGTTAGATACGTCCTAGATAGAGTACTACCAGGAATAAACAGTAGGGATCCTGACTCTATTGAGAGAATTGCAAGGATGATATCTAAGTATGTAATTGAGGTGGTAAGAAGTGAAGAACCCGAAGTCATTATAGTAGGATCGCCAGCTATATTGAGAGACTACGTTGCTAACTTCATTAAGGAAGAAATAGGCGGCAACATTAGGGTGTTTAAGGATTCCGTATCGAGCGGTGGTAGAGCTGGTATTGAGGAATTGATTAGAAGAGATATAGTCAAAAAGTTACTGAAGGAAGTCACAACTATAGAGATCGAAGAAGTAATGAATGAATTCATGAAGTACCTAACTAGTAAACCTGAGAGAGTTGCTTACGGTATTGAGGATGTTAAAGCCGCTATTTTGGCTAACGCTGTGAAGAAGCTACTAATTAGTGAAGACTTACTAAGTAGTGATATTAGAGACTTAATCGATGAAATGATAGGTAATGTTGAGAGTAAAGGTGGATATGTTAGGATAGTACCTAAGGAATGTCCTTCATATTTAAAGATTAACGCATTAGGGGGTATAATAGCTATACTTAAATACGACTTAGACCTTAACTTAAGGAAGGCAATCCTAAGTAATAAGTAGTTAAGGATTATAAGCTTTCAAAGACACTCTTACCCATTTCAGCTATTACTCTAATTATGGATGTTGACGATATTACCCCTAATACCTTACCTCGAGAGTTTACTACTACTGCATAATTTGTTCTTTCGGTACTCATTCTTTCTATGGCCTCGACGAGGTCTAAATCATCTTCTAATACTAATGGGTGCTTATCCATTACACTGACAACGTCTAACTTCAAGAGTGACTTAGGGGGTAACTTCTTGCTCCTTAAGGCGTATGTTGTCCCAAAATGTGTCCTAATTATGCCTTTACCCTCACTTCTTAACATTACTAGGATATCCATGGGTGTTAATATACCTCTAACATTGCCCTCATTATCAATTACAACCATTACTTCCTTACCATCTTTTATTTGGGAAAATACATCAGCTAGTTTAGAGTGTAAATGTATTATAGCATAATTAGGTAGCAGATTCTTATATTTGATCATGAAGTCGTTCAGCTTTATTGTCAATAAATTGTTAATTGAGCTAACGAACTCCTCAATACTTCTCTTCACAGTACTCACCCTATAGATATCTCCTACCTAGGTAAACTCTAAGCTTTACTGTTCTAGTTTCAGGTCCTTTAAATACTGCTTTAAGTAGTGGTGGTGTGATTATGTTGGTTATGAGGACTATCATTATAGCGCCTAAATAGGCTTCAGGACCTAGTAAGTGATATCTAGTTGCTATATAAGCAGCAACTACAGCGAATTCCGCTCTAGGGAAGAGACCTACCGCTATTCTTAATGAGGATCTTAGAGGATACCCTAGTATGAATGATGTTAAGCCACCACCTAAGAGTTTACCTGCGAATGCAGCTATTACGAACGTTATGTAGAAAAGTACTAGCTCAGGTCTTAATGCTTCCCGTAAATTTAGCTGTGCTGCTGTAGTCATGAAGAATAATGTTGAGAATATCATCGCAAGTGCTCGAACCTTATCTATAGCTCTAGATATACCTCTAGCCTCAGATAGTGCTAATCCTACAGCATATGCGGCAATTAACGGTGATAGACCTATATAGAATGCAGCTACTCCAGCTACGGAGAATACCGCTATTATAGATGCAAGTAACGCCTCACTAGTCTTAAGCCTTAATGCTAACTTTACAAAGTAGTTTGAAAATCTATGAATTATTAATACTAGAGCAAGCCAGTAGCTAAACGCTATACCAGCTGTTTTTAACACTGATATTGCTTCAAGCTTACCTATGGTTATTAATGATGTACCAGCAACTATGGTGATCAATGCAGTTATATCATCAAACACCGCTATTCCTAATATACTCCTACCCTCAATAGTTGTTAATTTATCTATTTCGATGAGGGTCCTAACGCTGACGCTTATACTTGTTGCTTCAAGTATTGCTCCTAAGAAGAAGCATTGAAGTGGTGTGTAACCAAATATTATCCCCGTGATATATCCCATTGCAAATGCTGCTAGCGCTTCACCTATAGTTATTAAGCCTGCTATTGGGGCTAACCTCATAAATTCTCGATACCTGGTCTCCAACCCTGCATATAGCAGTAGCATTAATATTCCAAACCATGAGAGAGCTTCAACAGACTCTGTTAATGGGTATATAGAAAGAAATGAAGAACCAACTATGAGGCCTGCGATTAAGTCGCCAAGTACTGGCGGTATTCCAAGTCTTGCCATGATTTCCTCAAGTAGTTTCCCAAACACTAAGGCTATGGCTATAGCTGTAAGCATCATACCGACAATAACATCCACACTCATGTTTACCTCCATGAGGCTCAACACCTTAAATAATTTTGAGAAGCAAGTATAAAGGAGTTACTTAGTAATGTTAAATCAGCGCTCAGCCTGTCTCATCACGTATCGGCTGATGGGGGTTCATCACCTAAAGTTAGAACTCTTGGCACAATAATAAGGAATTTTAATTAAGATTTATTAATTTTTGTGCAGTAGCACAGAAGGGTGAATCTATGGCTTGGTGGTCTGGAGGTTTTGGTTGGGGTTGGAGAGGTGGACGTAGAGGTGGATGGTGGGGTCCATGGCCTGGTAGAGGACCATTCAGTCATTTACCACCATGGATGAGGCCTGGATGGATGTTTGGTAGAGGTGCGTGCTGGTGGCTTTTCGGGTGGCCTTGGGGCCTGAGATGGTATTATCCATGGTATAGCTACTACATGATACCGTACATGCAGTACCCCTACATGCTGTACTACCCGTACTGGACGATGCCATGGTATTACACACCATATTTCTGGCCTAGGTGATAACAATGTATCCATGGTACTACATGACACCCTACATGCCATACCCGCCAGATCCTCTAGCACTTATGAGCTCATTAATGTATTGGATGATATGGCCATACTATTACGCATTAATGTTTGAGACATATAAAGTAGCTTTAGAGACGTGGAGAAAAGCATTAGAGGCATTACCAAAGAGTTTAGAGGTAAGTAAGCAGTAATGCATAAGTATATTTCCTGATTAAGCATTAATTCATAGGTGAACAGTGTGAGTTGGTGGTTCAGGCTCTTTAGAAGAATGATGTACTTCATGCCACCTCTGCCTCCACCATATTACTACTATCAACCACAGCCACCACAATCACAGCAGCAGCCTACTCAGAGTCAGCAACAGGCACCGCAATACTATCCATACCCACCATATTATTACTATCCGCCACCACCTCCACCACCGCAAACTCCTGAGGAGGAATTAGCTATGCTTGAAGACTATAAGAAAGCTCTTGAGGAGGATCTAAGAGATTTACAAGATGAATTAAAGAGTGTTGAAGAAAGAATAAAGGAGCTTAAGAAGATGCTAGGTAAGGAGTAAACCCTTTTTCTCTTATTAATTTAATCCACACTATTTAAGCAAATTCGCGGGCCAACATATACATTTTCCTTACTAATTCTTCGAACGTTTGGGGGGTTATCTTAGCTGCCACATATAAACTACTATTCGATGATACGATCGCTAAATGGTTAATTATATGGGGGTCACTTAACCCTTTAACAATATTTACGAGCTCTCTAGCAATTCTTAAATCATTATATATTAGGTAGTAAGTTTTTCCCTTGATCTCTATACTTTCAAAAGCCATACGCTCAATACCCCTAATGACTCTATGAGGACCTAACCTATAGTAATGCTTCCTAATGATATGGGCCTCATTAACGAATTTCCTATTATACCTGAAAAACATGTATAACCTATCAAATCTTGATGTTATAAAAGCTATTGGGAGGTAAAATAGACTATGTCTAGGCATTAATGTTACTACAGCTTCAGTTCTTACCAAGGACTTATAAGGTGTTAGGAATCTAGCTTTGTAACCAACGTATAAACCTATCCATTGATACTCCTTATCCTTAGGTTTTAGAATGTCCTCAAATATCCTAGCTGTATACTCTATAAGTATGAGATTTAACTTTCTACCCCTAAAAAATTGAAGAACAGCGATAACGGCAATTACAAATACTATTAAGAATATGTCGTAAGTATTGAGGTCTAGGGTCATACCTTAAACCACCGCATTATCGATCAGCTTAGATAGATACCTACTGAAGGTAATGAGTTTGTCTAGGCCTTTAGGTTCTTCATAAAGTAATGGTACCTTAATTACTATCTGGTGCTTAAAGTAGTTATTTATTAATTGTAAGGCTTCTTTCTCTTGACTTAGCTTCGTTACTAACTCCTTAGGTAATGATGCTGTCTCACTAATCTCAAATACTTTATTTACTATTACATATTGAACATTTATGCCCAGCTTAGATAAAAATTCAAGAGCTCTCTTAGCTTCAAATATAGGCAAGACTTCAGGATTAACTATTAATACTGTCATACACACATTAGAGTTCCTGATTATTGAGTTTACAAAATCTATCTCTCTTTTTATATGAATTAACTCCCTGTATATGGGATCCTCCTCTTTATCTGACGGCATTTCAAATTCCTTACCCTTAATTACGGTCTTGATCTTCTCGCCAGTAACCTCCTCAATTATTCTTCTTCTATCGAGAATGGCTTCTCTTAATCTCATTAATTTTTCAACCCATATAGCTGATATTGACGGTAATGCCATAATTCGTAACGTTAAACCAGTTGGTGGGGTATCGAAAACTACGATATCATATTTTCTACTTTCTACATTACTTTTTAAAATCTCCATTATCTTATCTAGCGTAGCGTATTCTTCAATACCTGGTGAGTGCCTCAATACATCAATATACCTATCTAAATTTAGTACTCTTAAATACCCATATATGTCCTTAACCTTATCAGTTAAACTCTTAAGGTGCTTACTAATCATTCTCTCAAAATCTACCTCAATAGCATATAAATTATTAGTGATTCTCTTCGGCTCATCACTTAATCTTATACCAAATACATCACCAAGATTATGGGCAGGGTCTAGCGATACAATTAATGTTCTCTTCTTGATTGATGTCCCTAAAGCGAAAGCCGCTGCACATGTTGTTTTACCCACCCCACCTTTACCCATGAAGAACACAACCTTAAAGTTACTACTTAACATTATACCCCCGCTTAAGTTATTTCAAATAATCCAGCCATCTCAGCTAACATGTCGTTTAATCTACTGCTCACACTTGTACTAATAATTATTTCTCTAGCCATATAAGGAAGAAGCCTTAGGGATATAGTTGTCGGGGGACTTGGAAGCCCTATAAATGAGCCGAGAACTATTAAGGTGAATACATTCTCAAGTTCTCTTAACTCCACGTAGATATACTCAATGGATTTAGCTTTAAATAAGTTATTAACTATTGTTAATGCCTTCCTTAAAGTCCTTCTGAAAATCTTACCTTTCACTCCCTAACCCGTTATCTTAACTCTACTAAGCAAATTACTTTTTCTTCCAGCCTTTCTCGTTTTCGCTACTTAATTTACATCTATACAGTAAGAAAAACATATATTGTTTTAGCGTAGTATGTATCATTTGGAAGGTACTTATTAGAGGTTGGTAGAATGGGTACTACAGCGTTAATTATAATTATAGGTCTTCTGATATATTTAGTTGCTTACTTCACGCATGGTAAATATCTTGAGAAGTACGTAGCTAGGGCTGATCCGTCTCGTGAAACACCAGCTAAGAGGTTATACGATGGTGTTGACTACGTCCCAGCAAATAAGTATGTCCTTTACGGTCACCACTTCGCAAGCATAGCTGGAGCTGGGCCAATAACAGGTCCAGCACTAGCTCTTGCATGGGGTTGGTTGCCAACGCTTCTCTGGGTTTGGTTTGGCAATATATTCATAGGTGTAGTACATGATTATCTCTCACTCATGAGTTCAGTAAGGTATGATGGAAGGAGTATAGCTTGGATTTCAGGTAAGTTAATGAGTAGAAGGGCATTTTACGCATTTAACGCATACATATGGTTTACCCTACTGCTAGTAGTAGCTGTCTTTATGGTTGTTGTATCTATTTTATTCACTAATGTACCAGGCAGCGCAACTGCAGCATTACTTTTAATGGTAATAGCTGTAATTACTGGTTTACTAATGTATAGAACTAGGTTAGGATTTAGGGGAGGTACTGTAGTTGGTGTTATACTATTGGTATTAGCAGTTATAACAGGTATGTACGTACCTTTACAATTATCATACCATGCTTGGGTATCTATATTAGCTATTTACTGTATAATCGCCGCTTCAATACCTGTTTGGATACTACTTCAACCTAGGGATTACCTTAATGCTTACATATTATGGGCTAGCTTAGTCATAGGAGGTGCGGCAGCTATAGCTGCATTTAGGGGTATGGAGATACCTGCAGTGACATCATTATTAACAGCTAAAGTTGTTGGTGGTCAACCATCACCATTCTGGCCAACTATACCTCTAGTTGTGGCTTGTGGTGCTTTATCGGGATTCCATAGCTTAGTAGGTTCAGGTACTTCATCAAAACAGTTAGCTAATGAAACTCATGGATTACTCGTCGGGTATGGTGGGATGCTTACTGAGGGCTTCCTCTCAACTATGGTCATAGCTCTATTAGGTTCCTTCGCCTTCGAGGCATTAACTAGAGCCGGATTAACATTAGCTCAAGCACAAACCCTCGCAGATCCTGCACAAGCTGCTGCTACATGGACCAGCATCTTAGGTAAGTATAAATGGTTCGTAATAATACCATACTCATACGCGGCAGCAACCAATGCCGTATTTGGACTACCATTCGAGGCTATGGCTGTTTTTGCAGCTCTCTGGATTACGGGTTTCGCTCTAACATCATTAGACACCGCTACCCGACTTGGTAGGTTTGCTTGGCAAGAACTGATGACACCGCTTAAGGATAGGGTTCCATCACTTTATAAGGTATTAGCTAATAGGTGGTTAGCGTCAATAATACTCGTTATTATAGCATTACCGCTGGCATGGGGTGCCGCATGGAAGGTTTTATGGCCCGCTTTCGCAGGAATGAACCAATTATTAGCATCATTAGCTTTAATGACTGTTGCTTTATGGGCAGCTAAGATACAGAGGACAACCGCCTTAGGTAAGGGATTAACGTTTACACCAGCATTCTTCCTATGGATAACGGTCACTGTAGCCTTAGGTTGGTATGAAGCAGTGGTGGTTCCAGCGACTATAGCTACGAATCCTGTAACAGGCTACGCCGTAGGTATAATCACTGGTATAGGACTCATACTAAACATAATGTTACTAATAGACTTCCTCCTATCACTTAGAAGGCCTGTGACACCATCATAACCTTAAATATATTTGTTTTTAACTTACTTAATAGCTTTAAACCCTAAAGCCTTCTCAATCCATATAATACGTGTAAAACCTGCTCTTCTCAATCTCTCCTTAACACCCTTAATGATGTTTGCTCTTCTTTGTTTAGGCTTTCCTACGTAATGAAATAGCTTACCTCCAGGCTTTAATACTCTATATATTTCTCTGTAAAAATCATAACTATATAGTTCACCTGCAAGTTCAAATCTTGGTGGGTCATGAATTACGTGAGTAAAGGTATTATCACTAAATTCTTGAATTACTTCGGTTATATCGCCTAGTATTATTCTTACATTAGCTAACTGTCTAGACCAAGGATTAAATGTAGCTATATCTAAGACATTCTCATCAATTTCTACTGATATAACTTCACGAGCACCAAGTCTCATAGCAGTTATTGCTGTATAACCTAATCCAGTCCCTATATCTAATACATAGCCATTAACTAACGGTCCTACACTTTTAACCTTAATGTATGCATCACTTAATGGATCTATACCTTCAATTCTATGCATGTGAATACCATTAATTTCTAGTGTAGGCGGTTTCTCCATACCTAAACTACGGAGCTTGTAGAATCTCCTCTTATTCCTATCATAGAATTTAAGTGGTAGTAGTTCATCATTTACTAGAGCATAAACACTATTGTCATCCCCTATCACATTCTTAGCTAATTCTACATCTAGAAACGTACTATCGATTCTCAACTTACCATTAACTACACATACGTTTATATAGGTAATACCTAAGTCAGGAGTTATTTTGAAACATGATGTGTCCTTACGTAGGTTCTCTTCTATGTACTTAACTAAGTGTTTAGTAACGACTATAACTTCTTTAGGCTTAAATAGGTACTCCTTCATCCTCAATTAATCTAGTATTGAGACTTTTTAATTGTTGAAATACCTCATTCTTAGTAATATGCTCTATCTTAACTACCCATACCTTTTTAAACTTATATTAATAAGTCTAGTTGTAGAGTCTTCATTAGTGGGGATGATGCTTCTAGCACATCTTGCTGACATTCACTTAGGGTTTGCACAGTACGGGTATACATGGAGGGAGGACGACATATATAGAGTCTTCCTTGAAGCTATGGATAAGGCTATTAAGGAAGGTGTCAACGTTGTAGTTATTTCTGGTGATATGTTTGATAGATATAGACCACCTAATAAAGCACTAAAAATAGCTATTGAAGTTGTTAAGAAAGCACTTGAGAAGGGCATAAAAATTTACACTATTCTTGGCGAGCATGACATACCTAGGAGGAGTGATGAAGCACCTCAAATTTTAATTCCTGGTCTTAAACTTCTTGGAACATCAAAGACCCCTTTACATGATGAAGTAATTATTGAAGGCGAGAAATACCTAATAGCAGGTATTTCCCATCACCCATCAAAAATGAAGTACTTAAGCGCTCTCAAGTCAAAACTTACTAATCTTAAACATGTATTAAAGCAGTATAGAAAGTCTATACTCATGCTGCATCAGTCCATCAAGCAATTCTTCGTATTTGAGGAGGGGATTGATTTAAATGACATACCCGATGAGGTAACATATGTCGCTATGGGTCATCTACATAGGAGGGTAAAGACTAGACTAGAAAGCGGTGGGGTTGTGGCATATCCAGGTAGCTTGGAGATACTACGTGTAGATGAGATTGATGTATGGCTTAAGGAAGGTAAGGGTTTCTACATAGTTGATCTAAGTAGTGATGAGCCTTACATCCATACCATAAATGTGAATGTAAGACCTCAACTAAGAATTACAACAAGGTATCCCAACCATGTCCTAGCAGTAAGGAGTGCTGTAAGTAAATTGAGATCATTAGGCTTAGGTAAGACTTGGGATAAGGGGATACTTCATGTAGATTTAGAGATTGAAGCAAGTAAGAAGAACCTAAGTAAGAATGTAATCGATGAATTAATTAATATTGCAGGCCAAAATATATATGTAAGACCTAAACTAAAGGTAATTAAAGAGTCAAGGGAGGGTCTCAAGCAAATATCTCCCGAAAATGTTGATGAAATCGATATAGTTAAGGGGTTCATAAGTAACACGTTAGGTGTTAAGGATGAACGCATCAGTAGAGACTTAGCTGAGGCAATTATTAAAATTAAGAATATATTAGCTAATTTGGAGTCTGGCGACATTAATGAGTACATTAATGAATTATTTAAATATGAAAGCATCTGGAGATCTAAGGTAGGGGTTTTAGAACCGTTAAGAGTTGAGAAGATACCATTGGGTATAGGAACTGTTGAAGTGCCTTCTAAAGAATTAAGTAAAAGTGAGAGTAAGGGTAAGAAGCCTTTACGTAAAGGTGAGGGACTTCTGAGATTTCTTGGTGATTCTTAATGGTCATAACCATAAGGAGAGTTTATTTAAGGAACTTCATCTCTCATAAAGAGACCATCATAGAATTTGATAAAGGAGTGACAGCACTAATAGGGCCTAATGGTGCAGGTAAGAGCAGCATTGTTGAGGCTATATATTACGCATTGACAGGGGAGGTCCTGAGAGGTGAAGGTAGGGGTAGGAGGAAGGACGTAATAATTAATGAGATATCTAAAAGTAACGAAGCTTACGTGAAACTATGGCTAGACGTTGGTGGTACTGAGGTAGTCATTGAGAGAAGACAGAGCAGGTTTGGCAAGACATTCTCCGATACCGTAGTGAGGATTGGTGGTAAGACCTACTTAAGTACTAATGAGGTCAAGAAGGTGATAACGGAACTCTTCGGAGTTTCTGAAACTGCTTTGAGAAGAATTATTGAAACAATAGCTATAGTACCTCAAGGTGAGATTAGTAAACTACTGACATTACCCCAAGCTAAGAGAAAGGAATTAATAGATCAATTATTAGGTCTCGAAGCTTACGAGAAGGCTTATGATAATATGGATAAAATCGAGATTAGAGTTAAAACTAAGAAATTTGGTACTCAGATACTCAATGTAAGAAAGCAAAGCTTAAACAATATAAGAGAGATGTACTCAACGTTAATTAATGAAGCAGAGAGGATTAAGAAGGAATTAGACAGTTATGCCAATGAGTTAAGGGAATTGAGCAAGAAGTTAAACGAAGTAAGTAAGAAGGAGTCATATCTTGAAGCTAAAGTTAGAGAATTGAGGTTAAAGAAGGATGAATTAAGTAGGATTACTGGTAGGAAGGATGAATTAGAGAATACACAAGTAAGTTTACGTACTGATATAGAGAGACTAAGAAGTAAGATCAAGGAAGTTGATGAGGTAATTAAGAAATTAGAGAAGGAGAGTAAATCCATAAATGAATTAAAAAGTAAGGCTTTACTTCATGATGATGTATTGAGAGCTATAAATATTAAGAACATACTTGAGAGTAAGAAGTCATTATTAAATGCTAAATTGAAGGAGTATGAGATAATGAACAGGAATCTTGCTAAACTCAATGAATTAAGGAGTAGGTATGGTGACTTAAGTGAAGTGAAAAAGTATGTATTGTCAATAAGGAATGTTGAGGAGGCTATTAAAAAGATAGATGAAGAAATTAAAACTAAAGAATCAGTATTAAACACAATTAAGAACGAAATTGTAAGTAAGGAATCTAAGATTTCAGAATTTAGACGTAGAACTGAAAGCGTACTAAGCAGGGTATCTGAACTTCTTAAAGTAGATGTACAATCATTGAATGAAGCATTAATAGCCATTAAGAAAAGTATAGCATCATTGAGAAAGGAGTTAGATGAAATTAATGCAAAATACAATAGTGTCTATGGTGAACTCCAATTATTGAGAGGCTTTATTAACGATATTAAAGATAAGTTAGAGATCATTAGCCAAGCAGGAAATGGAGGTAAGTGCCCCCTATGTGAACAACCATTAAGTGAGGAACGTAGGAGGAACATTATTGAGAAGTTAAATAAGGAGTTAAAGAACTATAATGAGAGACTTAATAGGTTAAGTAATGAATTATCCAGACTCAGTGAAGCTAGAGAAAGTCTTGAAGCAGATATTCAATATCTCATAGAATTGGAAATACTAGTTAAGGACGTACTCAAGGAGGAAGAAATAACTATTAGAATGAAGGATGAAATTCATAATTTAAGGCTCAAGTACGATAGTTTAAGTAAGGAATTAGAGGATTTAAGGAGAAGAAAGGATGAACTATTAAGGCTAGTTGGTGCTAAGGAGTTAGTTATCAGAGATCTTGAAGAGTATGAAAGACTTCTAAGTGAAGGTATTAATGAGAATGCACTTAAGAATCTTGAAGGTGAAATTAAAAAGCTTAAAGATGATATCAATACACTTGAAAATGAATTAAGTACATTATTAACAAGGATAAGTAATGTCATGGGAACTAATGACTTAGAAAAAGCCTTAATAATAGCTAAAGAAGCTGAGAGGAAGGTTAAGGAAATTGAATTAAAGATTAAACAACGCGATGAATTAATGAGAGAGTTAGAAAGCCTCAAGAAAGAATATGAAGATAAGATGAGAAAATTAAGATCTATCGAGGAGGAACTTAAATTATTAGATGAAAGAGTCAAAGACTACAAGAGAGTATGTGATGAATTAAGTAAAGTTGAGAATGAGTGGAGAGCCATCAGAGATGAAAAGGTAAGAATTGAAGACAGAATTAAATGGCTTAAAACAAGATCTGAAGACTTAAAATCTGAACTAGAGTACTTAAACTACGATATCGATGAACTCAGAAGGGCTTGGCTTAAAATATCTGTACTTCTATGGATCAGGAATAATATTTATCATAAGGATGGAGTACCAAGAATACTACGTAGAGAACTAATCTCATCCCTGGAGAACTTAATGAAGGAGTACCTAGAATACTTTAACTTATCCTACTCAGATGTTAGGATAAATGAGGAGACCTTAGACATAGTTTTAGTATCAGATCGTATGGAAGCTAGTATAGGTAGATTAAGTGGTGGTGAACTCATAGCTACATCAATAGCCTTATTATTAGCGCTACATCAGGTGGTATTCAAAGGTAGAGTTGGGTTCCTAATACTTGATGAACCAACAATATTCCTTGATGAAGAAAGAAGAAAACAAATGATTGAAATATTTAAGAAGTTCAGAGGTGGCGGCTTAATACCTCAGTTAATCGTTGTCACGCATCATGAGGAAGTAAGAGATGCTGCTGATACCGTATATGAGGTCACAAGAGACATATATTCAAAGGTTAGAGAAGTTAGTGATTAGGGTTAATACAATTATTTTAAACTACGATGGTACTAACTAAAGGTCGGTATTTACCTAGTTATATACCTAAATCGTCATATAGATCTCTATCATTTCTATTACGCCACCTTCTCCACTCCTCTAATGCTTTAACATCACCTCCTTCGATTTTCCCTTTAGCTCTATCAATTTTAACAACAGCTGGTAGCGGGGTCATGAGACCTAGAACTACTGCTTCACCTACGTTTAAAGATGGCAAGAGCCCTAAAAGCTCATCGGATAGTGTTTCACTAGCGGCCTGCACGTATCTTTGATCGCTAGGCTCAACTAACCTTAGTATTATCTTATTATTCGTTTGTGAGAGTGCATTATCGTCAACGTTCTTAGGTCTCTGACTAACTAAGCATAAACCCACACCGAACTTTCTACCTTCCCTAGCTATTCTCGAGGCTACCTCCTTAGTTAATGTTGACCTATCTTTAGGTACTAAAATGTGTGCTTCCTCAATAACTGTGAGAAGGGCTACTGGGTAGCCCTCACTACCTCCGCTAATCCTGAATCTCTTTCTCTCATCGAGTACTCTACGTAAGTAATGTGAGGTTATGACATCAGCTACTTCCTCATCGAAACTACCTAGTTGAACTACATTAGCATATCCAGGTTTAATTACTGACGTAAGTTCCATAGGTGCTGTAGGTGTTAATATCGTACCCCAATATCTATCCCTTAAATCATAGAGCTTATTTAGTAGGTCAATGACTGGAGATCTATCTCTAGAACTAAATTCAATACTTACGATCTTACCATTCCTTATCTCCCTATACTTACCCTTATCAACGTAAAATTCCAGTTCACTAATTAATACATCAAAAAATTCCTCGGGTCTCTTCAAGGTTACATACTTAGCGAATGTGTATGCTCTCCTAAAGTATAATCGTTGCTTACTAGCTTTGGGCTCAAGGTTTAGGAGACGATAGTATTCATAGAGAGTCAATTTTGATGGATTTATCTTGGGCTTAACTATATTTACATTATCGGCAACACCTTCATATTCTGAATGCATATCTATTATCAGTACTGTACCACCAAGTTCATCGACTATCCTCCTCGTGAGTATAGCTACGGTATTGCTCTTACCAGCACCTGTTATCGCTAATATAGCCAAATGTCTACTAATTATTGTGTTTATATTAACGTAGAAAGGTACGTCGGGATGATTAGCTAATACTCCCAGCCTAATCCAGGCGCCATCATTATTTAATGAGAATATCTTTCTAAGGATCTTACCTGATGCTTCAAAGACTCTAGCCATAGGTTTTGGCGGGTATCTTGGTGCCTCGACTTTCCTTTCACGTATTAATGTGTTGAGCCAAGAGAGTAATCTTGCTTGACCTATCATGTATTCATGTTTTTCTACACCAAAACTCTCAGCTCTACTAATAACTTCAGGTCTTAACATCCTATTCGTGAGTAAGGGGTTGCCTATTCTTGACATCTCGACTATACCAAGCGCAAAGTCCTCATTATCATACTCGATAAGTACGTATTCACCTACTCTTGGCGGTCTATTAGCTGTAAAGAGAACCACGGTATGTGATGTTTCACCAATAACCCTACCTAATAACCTTAAATCATAATTACTTATATCATCCAACCTTCAATCACCTCCCTGCCAGTTCTTTGCGGTATTAAGTCTAGAGAATAGATTATACTATTAATGGTATCTTTACTAATACGTGACAATTCATGGGCCTCTAATAAGACGTAAGGATAGCCTTGAGGTGATATATTCTTCAAGTAGCTAAGTAACCTTAATATGTCTTCTTCAATGGTTAATGTACTCACGTTACCCACGTATGGTATCTCTAGTTTGAGTATAGGACCTCCGTCGTCTAATCTGATGTAGGTAACCGCTATTCTTAACTTATCATAAAACTCCCTTAACGATAATATATTGGGCATCCCCTTCAAAGGTTTATCATCTACTTTAGGCTTTGAGTAACCGGAACTTGATGTAAGATTCTGAAATACCATTATATCTGCTGGTATGTATCTACGTAACTTCTTGCTTATGTCGGCAAAATATGCTTGAGATCTTCCCGTTTTTGAGACGAAGGCTAGTAAGGTGCCTTTCTCGAAGCATTTAAGTAGTAGTCTACGGTATGACTCAAGCTTTTCTATATATTCAAGGAAAGCCGTAGCTAAGTAGTCCTCTTCAGTCAATATTCCACCTTCATCCATGGCTAATAGCTTACTTACTAATGGGCGCTCTCTTAATTCATTATAATTCCTTAAACTTTCACTTAACATGTTGTAAAGCTTTAAATATATTTGGTCACCAAATGTTGCTGACACCTTATTCATAGCTACGACTATAGGTTCTATGGAGGGTGTTATTAGTACGGATTTTAATGAACCATCCATGAGTAATACTTCAACGTCATTCTCTAATATGGTTATAAGAGCGGTTTTTGCCTCGATAATTTCCCTATACATGTCTATACGTTCCTTAGCTCTTGGAGGTATTAAGACATCCAAGTCTGCTATTGCGTAGGCTTTGGAATTACTGTACTTTAAACCTTTAACGTCATTATACAGTATAGCTATAGCATCGATACCATAGAGTGTGAAGCCTTGAAAATCAACCTTAACACTACTACCGTCAATTCCAGCAATAGACCGAGGCATTCTGCCTTCAATGTTAGTGCTTACCCATACCTCCTTCACAGCATTCTCAAGATACCTTTCCCTCACAATAACTATCTTCTTAATAATATCATTCCTATGCTTACTTGCGACTTCAAGTAGCAACTCGAGTGCGTTGACTATGACTCCTACCCATTAGTATATGGGTATGCATTACCTTATAAAAGAGGGGTCTTGTAGGTAGGTAGAATTAAAACCAATCAGGTATTACGGCGCTTCACCTTAGAGGTAACTATTTCTTCGACACACTATAACCTATTAAAGCACCTATAGCTAGGCCTGCTGCGAAAATTATGAAGAGTATAGCAATTACTCCTGTACCTACTAATTGCTTCACTAGTGATGGTGCCACACTAATAGTTCTTGTTTCGGTATATGTCTTTGTTATTGTTAGACCAGGCTTTGTATATGTGGTTGTCTCTATTTTTGTCCTAATTATTGTTTCAGTACTTGTTATTGGAGGTAAAGTTACGGTCTTAGTCTTAGTTATGGTTTTTGTTAAGGGATTAACGGTAATTCCTGGATTATAAGTTCTTGATATGGAGTTCATTAGAAGTAGTGAGTAAGCTGATGAGGATTCGTAAAGTATTATCCTAGCTATTGAGTCATTAACAGTTTCAGCTCTCTCAATGTACATTATTGGTAATATAGGCGTCAACCCTAACTCTTGAGCTCTACCAGCTAATATCTTAGCTCCCTCTTCAGCATACGGTGCTAACTTCTCCTGAGTATTGAAGTATGCATGCATTAAAGCTACATTATTAGCTAGCACTTCGATGACGAGTGATGAAGCTTCAATTACTTTACCCTCATCTAACAACGTAGTAATCTCTTTATAATCAATTGGGTAAGTTTCACCACCTAAACTTTCAAGGTAAGCCTTAACACTCATGGTGAAGTGAAGCAATGTATTTATGCCTTTTACTAGCACCTCTCTATTTAATTCCTTTCCTTCATTAACGTTCAATGCTAACTTTAGGAAGTTTATAGCTGATTTAGCTCTCCAATAAGCATATATTGCCATATATAATGCATCTTTGCCTACAGATAGGGGGTAAAATGAATAATTCCTTATAGTAGTCAGTGTTTTATTTGCTTCTCTATACCTTATATATGCAGCAATAGCTAATTGGAGTTTAGTGTCTGTTAAATCATGCTCATAGAGCTTAAGGAATAGTTCATTATATTCATCAAGCACTTTTTTAGCAAGTTCTACATACCTATTAACTTCACTTCTTAAAATTTCTATGACCTTATTTAAGCTACCACCACTTAATGCTTTCACAAATGATGAAGCATACGATGTTAGTATAGCTGATATGAATGCTTCAGAGGCAGCACTATAGTAATCTTTTTCCCCAATTAACTTTTTAGCATTAGTTACATGACTCTCTATTTCTTTAAGTAGCTCTGGAGCTTGATCAGAAAGTACATTCCTGATATTTGTTAGGTTACGTTTAACTATACTTAAAGTCTCATTGATTAAATTACTTAACCATTTAATAAGCCATGGAGGGTATGTATATATGTACCTAGGTAATTTTAACTCTTTACCTGTTAAGTACTTGTAAGCCTCAACAATGTTACCTACCTCAATTACTTTAACACCGAGTTTACGTCCTAACTCCGTCACATTAACCTTTACTGGTATTATCCTTTCAGTGATTATTATGGTGTTGCCTACAGTCTTATTTTCTACATATTTCTTAAATTCCTTAACTATTGACTGTCCTTTCGGTATTAGGAATACTTTAATACCTTCTCTGGCCATAGCTCTCAATTTTTCAGTAATACCTCCAACAGGTCCGATGGTTCCATCAGGCTCTATCATTCCCGTCATTGATACGTTGGATAGTATTTCAGTATTAGTTAGTAATGCTAGAAAGGCTGTTGCAGTAATTCCACTACCACTAGGTCCACCAACTACTTCGGACTTAGATTTAACCTTTATGAAATAGTCGTAAGTGTTTAAGGGTACACCAGCATAGGTACTAGCAATCATTACAGCAATTCTACTTGCTGCCTGCATGTCAATTTGAGTTAGCGGTTCAGCTGAGAAGTAAGTGGTTCCTTCACCAGGCCATCCAATACCGATTACAAACTCTGTTGAGACTCCATACATAATTCCCTCTTCACTTATGTAAACAGCAGGTACCTTAAGCCTAACAAACTTCATGAACTTATAAGTATGCACTTCAGTGGCTAATGTAGGTATGATTGATAGGGAAGTAATTATTATAGATACCATCAATAGTGCAAGAACTCTTCCATAGTATCTACTCATTTCCCCACCCTAGAATGATGTTATCAACTAGAACTAAAGAGTTATACTCCCTATGTCTTAATCATTACCCTACTTGAATGGTTTACTTTCTTAAATTGACAAGGTACCTTTCCAGTTCCTCTTAGGTCCTGAAGCGATAGCTCTTACATAGGGATTATGTTTTAACTCATCACTCAAGGTTGTTTCATCACCATGTCCAGGTAAAATCCTCGTTTCACTTGGAATTAATAAAATTATCTTTTTTAATGACTTAATCATTTCCCTACTAGAACCTCCGGGAAGATCTGTCCTTCCAACAGTGCCCTTAAATATTAAGTCACCCGTAAATATCGTATTTAACTCCTTGATATAGTAACATGTTGAGCCTGGACTATGTCCTGGCGTATGTATTGCTTGAACCTTTACCCACCCAAGGTCTATTTCCGTATCTTCAGTCAATAACTTATCAGGATCTGGTTTAAACCACCTAATACCGTAGGCACGAGCCCATCTTCCGGACTCCTCAAGAATTAAAAACTCATCTCTATGCATGATTAACTTAGCACCACTTACCTCCCTTAGAGGTTCAGCCTCTGCTGCGTGATCAAAGTGAACATGCGTTATTAATATGTGTGTTAACTTCACTATATTTCTATCAAGTAAGTAGAGCATTATAGTTAAGATACCGGGTGGGGCATCAACTAGTAATGCATTACCTGCACGATCAATAACTAAGTATGAATTGGTGTTCAGGGGTCCTAAGACATACTTCTTAATTTCAAAAGTTTCTATTCTCATGTCAATATTATTAATGCTTAAGGAGGTATTTAAGACTATCATTGTACGTAAGTAAGTATTAATAACGTTAATGCCCCCATAATGTGAAGATGAAGCTGACATTAAAGTATGATGATCTGAAGGGATTAATTAACATGGGGAGAAGAAATACTATGGAGATAGCTTTTAGTACGAAGTAGGAAGACCTTATGGTCATCGTGACATCTCTAGTACTTTAAAACTCGCAATATTAGCTATGAGATCTCTTAATCAGTATATTGAGGTGATTAGTTAGTCAAGGAATGTTTTCAGGGAAAGAGTAGTGAGGATAAGATGGGAGCAATTATTGAATTATTACATAGGGAACTCATTACTTCAATTCTTCAAGACTCAAAGCCGAAGTCAATGGTACTAAAAGGTATCACTTATTTATTGCATGACTTAATAAAGAAATTTGAGTAATTAAACTTAGATAGGATCATAATTACAGGAGGTTTTGCTGTTAAGATCTATACTAGTAGGAACTATCGTACTATGGATGCTGATATAATAGTTGATGGCAGTTTGGCTGCAAAAGTGATTGAAGGGCTGCTGTCGAAGTTTTCTGAGAAGATAGGTAGGGGATATCTACCAAAGTATGAGTCACTTGACGTTAAATCTATAGACATAGTCTCTAATAGCTACACACGAAAAGCTAAACCCATAAAGATAATCATTGATTATTACTATGCATATCTAGAACCACCTGAAGAACTCATGGTTACGTATCTCTCAGGATTGAAATTTTGGGGATCAACTGAAGATCGTGATAAAGCTATGTGGCTCTACATAGTATGGAGAGACAGACTTGATAAGGAGTATTTAGTTCAAAGAGTTGTTGAGGAGAAGGTCATGGATAAACTTAATGAATTAAGGGGATCAAGTGAGAAATTACGTTAAGACATTAATTTAACTTAAAATCATACCATAAAATACACTTATCTTGTTACTTATTCTTCATTGCTTCGGGCTTTTTTGTAGGTCTCTTATGAGGTAGTACCTTCTTGTATAGTATCCAAAGAACTAATGCTAAGACAGCACTAGATACAGATGCCATGAGTAGGTCAAATGTGGTCTTGGCAACAACTGATGCTAGTATCTCTCTAACACTTATGACAAAACCTACTTCGGCAATACTTACTAAATACATTTCAGGTCTTCTATATGCGACAACTATACTCCTAACTAACTCTACATATACTATCAGCAGGAATATATCATTCATTATCAACTGCAATTCCACAATTGTTGCTGCACCCTTAGCTACAATCATTATATCCCTTACCAAGTAGTAAGTAGTCAGTGCTATAAGTGCTGAAACTGATGCTATAATAACTGCCTCCACAATAATTATTAAGTACCTACCATACTTTACCAAGCCCTTAACAATAGCTTCCTCAATTATGCCACGCTCAGGATGTGACACAAAAATACCCAAGCTATTAGACTAATTGACCTAATTTACTTTACTCTAAACATTGAATAAGAGCTCAGTACCGGGGTGATTTAATCATCACTTATCAGTTCCTGCCGGATTCATCAACACCAAAGTATATAGTGTATTGGACAGGATAAAATTCTAAGCCTATTGACTACCTTATCCTCCTAATGAAATATCTCTTACCGCTGTAAATGACTTCCTTAAGCAGTCCTTTCCTTACTAAATCATATATAAAGTTCCAATCCTTACCCCATTTCTTAAGGAATTTCTCAATAATATCCTCTCTTAACGGATGTACCGAAGCTATACGTAACAATTCTTCAGCATCACCTCTAATAAATGCAAAATTCGTTCCCTCAAAGCTAATTAAGTACTCGACCTTCTCTCTCCCCAATATTGATGAGAATACCCTATATGCCTTAACTAGTGTGTCTTCAGTAGCAGGCTTAACCCATGTCTCAGCAGGCGGTCTTGTAGGTACAGCTATGTAAGCCTTACTAAGGTTAATTAAGCTACTTAAGTATTTCGCTATTTTATTTAATTCCTCATTATAATCTATATGATCTATGAGCATAGTCTCGGAAATTAACTTACCCTTAAATTCCCTTGAAAATACTCTTATACCCTCAAGGATTGAGTCAAGATTTAAACTTTTATGAGGTCTGTTCACTTTCCTCCATATTGACTCACTTACCGCATCTATTTTAACAGACACTAAGTCAGCAGACATTAAGTCATTCTTTACATCATCCCTCCACATAAGTGATGCATTAGTTATTACAGCTACAGGTATACCTAAATCTTTAATTCCTTTAATTAACTTACCTAGGTTAACATCTAGTGTCGGTTCACCATCAGGTACTATGGTTATATAGTTAATTATGCCACCACTATTTCTAACTTCTTTAACTCTTCTTGCAACGTCATTAATGACTGTATCTACATTGTAAAAAGCTCTCCTCTCAATACTTAATCTTATTGTTCTACCGAGTTGACAATAAACGCAAGAATAGGTACATATTTTAGGAGGTATGTTATTAACACCTAAACTCATACCTAATCTTCGAGACGGTACAGGACCAAATGCAAACATGTTAAATCCTTCTTAAACATGTTCTAACTGATTAATAAGTAGTCATGGTAATTAAAAATAAGAATTAATGTGAAGCCTAACGAAGATATGGAGGTTTATTCTCGTAAAAATAGGCTTTTGAATTACTTAATTAGCTCTTCTATTGGTTTGTATTTAATATCAAATCCAAGTTCTTTATAAAGATGACTGAAGGCTTTTAATGCTTTTTCACTTCTTAATCTCTCATGGGCCTTAAGCCCTATCACTGCAACCTTCATTCCCTTCTCAATATCTGCATTAGTTAGTGGAGTTCCATCTAATCCTACCCAGCAGATAAGATCAGGCGCCATAGCTATGACCTTCTCATTTAGTGTAGCCACTATGTTTTCATTTTTGAAGTATACTATTAAATCTCCTTCTTTGACTTTCAACTTTACTCTTCCATAATCGAATCCATGCTTTGTTTCAATAACCTTCTCCTCTACTTCACCTATACCTAATAGAAATGCCTCTAATTCCTTAGTTAACGTTTGAGCAACATCTAGTTTCCTCTCCTTAACCTCCCTAAGTATTTTGCCTATTTTCATAGCTAGTGATATGGTTCCCGGTATAACAACTCTCTTCAATTCCTTACCTTTCATGGGGTATAGTGCTATGCCTGCATTACCTTGAAATGCCACTGTTATCTGTCTAGCTATTCTCTCAGCATCCATTGCGGTTTTAACGAATAGTATAGCTCCATTACCTTGCCAGTCGCTTATAGCCATAGGTGATATAGGGATCCCGTAAATATCGAAAGTAGTTAGTTCTAGTTCAGGTATGGCTCGTCCTGCACCATCACCATCAATTAGGACTCTATCCCTAAAAGCTGCCGTATGCATTGGAACGGCGAAATTGCCTGCACCAACCTCTATAGGTACTATAAAATCTATCTTCCTCCCTAAGTACTTCTCAAGTAGATCAAAGGCAGGTAAGTGCTCATTTCTCCAACCATACTTAGCCGCAGCTGGTGAACCCATACCAGCAGAAACCACAACAAGTGCCTCATCATCTACAGAATTAGGATCCACCACCTTCACACTCTTACCCTTATCCTTAATTTCATTAATAATGGCAAGACCCTGAACAATAGAACCACCGCCACCGGCACCGAGAAAAGCAGCACCCTGAATTATATTAACCATGTCATCGTAGGTTAGAATCTGATTCACAAGTCTTCCCCGCTACTCAAGATCATGACCTCATTATAAGGGTATTATTAAAGGATTACATAACAATACTTCATGCTCTAGTATACTTAGTTGTTTAGATCTATTAAATATTTTAACCCATTAAATAATTGGTCCTCAAAATGAATGTTCCTCACCATAACTAATACTATATCTAAATAGCTGAAATAATCATTCTACATTACTTAATTAAAGTTAAGACTTCAATTCTTAAATATAAATCTTTAAAATACGTATGGCTTAGCGATTATGGTGGAGGTATGAGTCCAAATTCCAACTTAAATTCGCAAACAAAGATTGCCTTACTCTTCTTTGCACGAGAGAAGGAGGTAGGTAAGCCCCTCTTAGCCTGGCCCCATTATGATTTTGACCCTCAAGAAAAGATATATGAGTTAATTGAGAAGTCTAATAAATGGTCCAAGGAACTTAATAATAAAGTCATATTTACTTTAAAGAAATGGATTAAGAATGAAAAGGACCTTGAGGAAGTGAGAAATAATTTAGACAAGTTTGATGGAATGCTCGTTTATATATTAACAACCAGTCTTAACTACAAATTATTTCTAAACACAATTAGGGAGATTAACAAACCAACTATAATATTTACAGAGCCTTATCATAGTTTGGCTTGGCCTGAAATATCCACATTGATGAGGAAAAGGAAATCTATAATAGCTGTGGCATCAAGTAGCGAAGACGATTTACTAAGGGCTTTAAATGTTCTGCATTCATACATTCAACTAAGAAGAACTAAAGTGTTAGTTATATCAACACCTAAAGAGATGTCACTCGAAAATCTCCACACTTCAGATATTTATGTAGGTGATAGAATATATAATGAATACTACTTTAAGAGAATCAGGGAGTTACTGAGACTTGAATTCGTAGATTATAAAGAATTAATCAAGAAATACAATGAAGTAAAAGATAAGGAAGCTAGGTTAATAGCTGAGACGTTAAGGAAAAATGCTTATTGGGTTAATGATAATATACGTAACGATGACTTAGTAAAGGCGGCTAAACTTTACTTAGCCTCAAAGAAGTTAATTGAAGAGAGAAACGCGAATGCAATAGCAATTAATGACTTCACCATTATGATGGATGATCTTGACGCCTTACCTGTTACTCCGTGTGTCACTATAACGTTGCTCAACGATGAAGGTATACCAGCAGCCTGTGAAGCTGATTTAAATTCACTTATACTTCAAATAATATTCAAACATCTTGCAAATAGGCCTGCGTGGATAACGGATCCTGTGTTTGACTTTAAAGATAAATCGGTAATCTATGCTCACTGTACTGCACCGACCAGAATGGCCGGATTTAAGGTTGAAGGGGAACCTTATGCCCTTGATATCCACGATGAAACCGGGAAACCAGTTACTGTAAGAACAAAATTTAAGGTTGGCCAAGAAGTTACTATAGCTCAGATATCATGGGATTTCAAAAAGCTCATTATGAGGAAAACTAAGATAATTGACTCACCAATCATAAAAATCGGATGTAGAACAAAAGCAAAAACATATGCTGATAATATAGAGAGTATGTTATGGGAGTATGAAGCCCCTCTGCATAGGGTTCTTGTTTATGGTGATTGGACTAAGGAACTAATGTATTTAGCTAAGCTTATGAATTTAGAAGTACTTTTTGAGGGGAAAGCTTAATAAAATACTTGTAAAAATAAAATTTATTATAATTGTTATTAGTCGTCAGGCGGGTATTCATGACCTGGCCCTGGAGCCCACTCTCCCCTCCAGAATTCAGGAACGAATACTTCGTATGCCATGAATAATAGGGAGCCTATTATAAATATTAAAGTTCCTATACCAAAATACATCATAAACGCTGAAGACATAGGTGATGTAGTGAATATTAGTGAACCTATTATCGCACCTATAATCATCAATGCTATACCTGTATATCTTATTTTCTTTATTTTTTCTTTCCTCCCACCCATGTGGAATCACCTTATATTTATTTACCTCTATAAATTAACATTAGTAATGAATAGAATATTAGGGCAGCCACTAAGGCACCTAGCTCAGGGAATGGTAATGCTGCATTTCTCATCATGTAGGCAACCACTATACCTATTGCCCATGCTATGAATCCTAGCCAGTTAATCTTTATACCTTTCTTAGCTAGTATGTCTACATCAACTCCTAACCTAGGCACGATGTAGTAATGAGCAATAAGTATCCCTGGAATTGCTGGCCATATAATTGCTAACCATGTAGCGAAATCAACGTATCTGTAAAGTATGCCTGAGTATATAATGATTACGCTAGCAACAACTAATGCTGTATCATAAATCCATCTCTTAATTCTGGGATATATCTGAACAGCACTTAAGGAAATGTGCCAGAAGTCATTATCAGCTGTTGTCCATATTAATAACCAGACAAGGACAGCACCAACCACTCCCATAGTTCGCATACCTATAACGAAGGGATCAGCGAAAGGCTCTTCTGGTTTTAATGCATAAGCAGCAAGAGTCTCTGCGAGAAATGTCATTAATATCATTCCGTAGAATATAGATAGCGTAGAGGCTTTTACAAAGTCCTTAGTTGATTTCGCGTACCTTGCCGAGTTGGGTTGCAAGAATGATGCCATAATATTGAGTCCTACCACGAACGTAACTCCATCCCAAAAAGTGTTGAAGACGCCACCATACTTTGCTTTGAATCCCCAAGCCTGCCAGTTAAGTTGGAATCCGTAATATATCATAGCAATCAATAGTAACACCATGAACCACGGAATTACTACCTTCGAGAGTATTGATATAGATTTATAGCCTGCTACTGATGAAAGCCATACAAATATGGCTGCTACCCAAGCTGTAATGTAGATACTTATACCTGTGAGGTCCGTTATAGCTAATGCGAGCATGTGAATGCCCAAAGCGCCCCAAGCTAGAGCTCCTGCTAACACTAGGAAATTGAAGACCTTAGCCCCCCACTTACCAAAGAACTTCTCAGCAATGAATGATAGAGGGACTCTCTCCTTAACGCCTACATGCCCTGATAGTATGTATAGGGCTAGGATGACTAGGTTACCTATTATTAGCCATGCCAGAACGTCATACCACGGCCATCCGCATCCAGCAAGTAAGCCTCCAGTCATTATCATGAATCCTGAGAGGAATAGACCTATCTGAACGAATGCTATGTCCCACCAGGGTCTTGTCATGTGTGGTGGTACTCGTTCTAGTTCCCAGTCATATAGAAATCCTTTTTCTTTGGCTGAAGAAGAGGCCATGGTATCGACACCTACAACTCAAAACTATCTACATTGGATATGCTAATAACAATTCTGTTAACATCTTAATCTTTACCATGAAGGAACCATACATACCTTCCTCATCACTTTTTTAAACTTATGCAAAGAACTTATGAAGCCCACTAAGTTCATTTCTTAAATGCTTAAGTCATAGCTAAAGTTACTTTTTGATAAATCACAATTAATTACTTGCTTAGTACGGTGTAGGACTTTAGTTAAGAGTTTAACAGAATATTTAAATTAATCATCACGAGTTATCATTGAAGATAATTGAACGGGTTATGATCAATGAGGACTATAATTTCCGATTGGGTAGCTAATATACCTCAGTCAGGTATAAGGGTAGTATACCATGAAGCACTTAAGTATACTGACGTAATACATTTAGAGATAGGTGATCCTGACTTTAATACTCCTAAGCACATAATAGATGCTGCTTATAAAGCATTAAATGAAGGATATACACACTATACCCATAATGCAGGACTTCTTGAGTTAAGGCAAGCTATTACGGACTATTATAGAAGCATGTACGGTGTTAACTTTGATCCAGAGAGAAATGTCATGATTACATTAGGTAGTACTGAGGCGTTATTCTTAACACTTCTAGCTTTACTCAATCCAGGGGATGAAGTCCTAATCCCTGATCCAGGTTACCCGTCCTACATACCAATGGTAAAAGCGGCTAGGGGTGATGCCAAAAGATATAGATTATATGAGCATGAAGGCTTCATTATAAATGTTGATGAAGTAATAAGTAAGATGAGTAAGAAGACTAAGGTTATAGTAATTAATAATCCGCATAATCCTACAGGATCTCTGACTCCTCTTAACAGATTAAAGGAGCTTACTAAGGTAGCACTAGATAATAATGTTGTTATTGTGTCTGATGAGGTGTATGAGAGAATAGTATTTGATGGTATTAAGTTCCATAGTTTATGTGAATTAAGCTATGACAACATCGTCGTAGTAAATAGCTTATCTAAGACTTACGCCATGACTGGTTGGAGGATAGGTTTCGTATTATCGAAAAATGAGGAATTGATAAGGACGTTAGTAAGACTGCAAGAAGGTGTTGCTGCGTGTGCACCAGCAGCTTTTCAGAGGGCGGCAATAGATGCTTTAAAGGGACCTCAAGATGTAGTTGAGTATATGGTTAAGGAGTATCAGAGAAGACGTGATGCAGTTTTGAGTATTTTAAGTAATGTTGAAGGAATAACATTCGTTAAGCCTCAGGCAACGTTCTATCTCTTCCTTAACGTGTCAAGGTATGTAAGAGATTCAATGAAGTTTGCCATTAAATTGCTGAGAGAAGAGCATGTAGCCGTAGCTCCTGGTATAGCCTTTGGACCTAGTGGTGAAGGTTATATAAGAATATCCTTTGCTACATCACTAGATAAGCTAATTAAAGGTGTTAATAAAATAGTCAATTACCTAAGAAGATTAAGGAGGTGAGATAATATCTAAGCATGAAATATCACCAAACGAAGCTTTACTTGAATTCAGTATGCCACTGGTAATAATTACTGTAGGGATAGGCAATGAAAAAGCAGGGATGACTGCATGCTGGGTAACTCAAGTATCCTGGAAGCCGACATATTTAGGAGTAGCTATATATAATAAGTGGAGAACTTTAGAGTTAATATTAAAGTATAAGGAATTTGCTATACACCTAGTCTCTGAGGATTTAGTTCAACCAGCGCTGAAGGTGTTTGGTGCGTTAAGTAGTAGGAGAGTTGATAAATTTCAAGTAGTTAAGGAAAAGTATGGTTTAAGAGCAACTCAAGCACGTAAGATAAAAGCTTTAATACTACCTGATGCTCCAATAATCATTGAGTGTAGGTTAATGAAGTATCACATCATAGGTGATCATTACTTAGTAGTTTGTGATCCAGTAATCGCTTATAGGAATAATGATAAAACACCAGTTACTTGCTTTAAGGGAGCCCCCTACAGGATAGGTGAAAAAATATTAACTTAGCTGGTATTACTCGCTAATTAGGTTTTTACGATACCCACCTTCTTAAGCTCGACCCTTAATCTCTCTAATTCATCGTGACTTAACCTCCTGATAGGTAATCTCGGATACCCTACATTAAGACCTAATAGTCTTGCAGCTTCATAATATGCTGATAATTGTGAATACTTTCTTAATATGCTTCTCACTTTAATTATGTATTTCTGAATTTCTAGAGCTTCCCTATAATTGCCTTCTAAGTACTTCTTGTATAGTTCAACAAACTTTCTCGGTATTATGTTAGCTAGTGCTGAAACTATACCTTTAGCGCCGATGGTTAATGACGGGTAAAATAGTGCATCACTACCTGTAAGTATGGTCAATTCATTACCTAATGCCTGAACAAATTCAAGCGTATGGATTATGTTACCACTGCTATCCTTAATACCGATGATATTGTTTAATTTTTCTCTTAATTTACGAATCAAGTCTACACCTATGTTTATACCTGTATATCTTGGCTGATTGTATATAAAGACAGGAATGGAGCTCTCCTTAGCTATATTCTTGATAAATTCATAGATGCTCGTTTCATCGACATCTTTGTAGAAGTAAGGTGAAGTAATGGATACTGCCGTTAACTCCCTTCTTGAAGCATACTTAGCTAAGTCAATAGATTCCTTAATAGCTAGGCTAGTAATGTGTGCTATTACGTGAACTCCTTTACCTAAGAATTGACTTGATAAGTCAATTAACCTCTTCTTCTCATCAATGCTTAATGCTGGGCCTAATCCCGTAGTTCCAGCTATGAAAATCCCATTAATACCTTCCTTAATTAGATAATCAACATGGTTAATGAATGCTTTCTCATCAATCCTCCCTCCTTCAGTAAAAGGCGTTAATACCGCAACTATAACACCATGAATGTCTAACTTCATATTTCATCATCCCTTCATACTCTTTATCTTATCTAAGTACCAACCATAGCCAGGATCATTTGCTAATAAATCTTTAAGTACGTATGCACCATTCTTAATTATTAATGCTAAATAAGCCACTCTACGTCCCAATGATTCTGCAGCCTTTATTAGTACGTTAGCATCATAGTCGCCCTCATTCCTTAATCTATCTACTGCATCAGGTAGAGGTGATCTCTTAGTCCACCCAATAGCGGCGATATAGGATTCAGGTGCATCACCAGCTATCGGGATATTGCCCATAACTAAAGCATGGGATATTATTTGAATAGCTGTTAATTCCTCACCTCCACCCAAATCTGTACCCTGAGATATGACGCCGATAACCTTCATGAACCTAGGTGGTCTTTCCTGGTACATAGCAAATAAAGTCTGACCTAATCTATCAATAAATGCCTTAAAGTGTGCTGGTAGTCCTAAATGGAATACTGGGACTGAATATATTATTGCGTCAGCCTCTAACCACTTATTCATTAATTCATCAAAATCATCCTGTAGAATACACTTCCTATGATCAATACACGCTAGGCAGTGAATGCATGGACTTATTATCTTGCCAGCCATAGAGTACATTTCAGTACTTACTAAGTTAGGAGCTACATTTTTCGCTGATTCTAGAGCTATTCTTAACAAGTACTCACTATTTCCATGCCTTATACTTGCCGATATACCTAGAACCTTAATTGGTAAAACCATGATCTCACCTAACTAAGTAAATTTCACACCAAGATTACTACTTAAATACCTAACAAATCTTGACCACCATTCTAAAGCTGCATCCTTAGGTGACTTCTTAAATTTCTCACACCACTCTTTTGAACCATACTCGCAAGCCATGCTCTCTAATAGCTTAATTACTTTAGTGCTCTCCCAAAATCTTGGAAGAGCGTTGGATTTTGCCTGGTATTCTATAACCTTCTTATAGTACTCCTTGGCATGTTTCATTAAATCAACCTCAACACCATAAACAATTTTATAAAGATCTTGAAGGTGCTTTTCAACCCACCTACGATAAAACCTACATAACCCTGCATTATCTAGTAAATACTCCTTTAATGCTCTATCTAATGCTGCTGCAGCATACTCTTCAGGGTCCATGAAAGCCAATGAGTAAAGTGTCCAGTATCTCCCAAGTACAGCTAATGGAGCTAGAACACCTGGTGATATATAATAGTTAGGTGTTATGTATCCGTAATCGCCGTAAGGTACGTAGACAGCTATATCCTCAAACTTCAAACCTACTTTCTTAGTTCTCTCTTCAAGCGACTTACTCAACTTCTTTAATGCAGTTCTGAGACCTTCCCTAGCTATAACTTTTAATGTATCACTCTTACCTAAAGTCATATTCTCTATAATCTTTATGGCTACTAATGCATTTCGAGATGAATATTTAGGATTATATGTCTCAGGATCGTAATGAGGTTTACCGTCTAGACCTAACTCATCGGGTCTTAATAAGTTTTTACTTAACGCTTCAAATAAGAATGCTAAGATATTACCAAGTTCTATAGCGTCGTAGCCATAAGTATCTGCTAGATCAACTACATCACTAACATCATCAAAGTTAAATATACCTAATTGAGGTCCTAAGCCATTATATGGTTCATAATCTATCTTTCTACCTCTTTCATCAACCTTTTTACACTTAACTATGCATGGTTCACCGCATGTATGCCAAATGCCACTACTAATGACCTTCTCGTTAAATGGTTTCCATAGGTAATTGATTATGATATCATATATCTTCCTACGTAGATTACTTGATAATTCTAATGTCCTCCAGTTAAAGTATGGAACCTTCTCTTTATAGATCTTATAATTACTACCAAAGGTTCCTCCACTCCTTACGTCTAGGTCGTAACTATACTTACTCGTAGTCTCTATTACCTTCTTTACGTAAGACTCCCCAAGAATTGCAGTTACGATACCGCTTACGGAATCAAACCTCCTTAATATTTTAGGTATTAGCTTGTAGTTATCTCCTCCAAAGACTATGGCCGCCACATTGTGCGCTTGAGCTAGTACTGAGCCTGGGCCTCCTCTAGCTGCCCAATCTTCTACTAAGATCTTACGAGTAACGTAATCTATTACTGGTGAATATATAGCACCGAAGACTGAATTAAATGAAGCCGGTCCTACAGCTGCAATTCTGGCTTTGGCATCCTTAATAAAGTTCCAATAATTACTTAATATATAACGAACTAACGCTCTCACACCCTTAAAGCCATCATAATTATGGTAAATGTCATGAATCTTATCAACTACTTCAAATCTAACGCTTATTTCACCATCATTAGAACTTTTAAGAAATATAATTAATGGATGTTCTGATTTACCTTCAATAACTAAAGCATCGACACCAACACCCATAAATGCGTAAGCAGCACCACCAAGAGTGCTAGCGTATAATCCTTTAGTCACGGGACTTCGAAATACAAACACAAGTCTATGAGCACCAAAGAGACCACCACCTACAAATGGTCCTTTACCAAGAACTACTACGTTATTAGGATTGAAAACCTCATAGCCATAACTCTTGTAGTAATTGAGGTGTAACTCAATACCTAAATCTAAAGGACCCAAGACATTTCCATACTCTTTTACTTCATACTTGCATGTAGATACATTAACATGAAGTACCTTTACCCTTAACAAAAACTACCCCTTTGAGTAATATTGGTATGAGATTTAATCTTTCCTAGAAAATATTTAATTAAATATCAAGAACACACTCTTTACTAGATTTAAATACTTTTATAAACTATTAAAGAGACTATTTTAGTCACTATTCATCTTTTTAACAGTCATCAAGACTTTTAAGTATTAGCTCAAGAATATTATGGGAATCGTGAAGAAGATAAAGATTGATGATAAAGACTTAATGATAATAAAGTTATTATATAGGGATGCGCGTAAACACCTAGCCGAGTTATCCGATATTACAGGCATAAGTATAACGGCCGTCAGGAATAGACTTTCTAAATTAATACGCCATGGAATAATAACGGGTTTTCACGCTGAATTAGACTTCAATAAACTTGGTTACGGTATACATGCGTTAACAGGTGTTAGGATTGAGCCTAGGTTTAGAGATGAAATAATAAAAACATTATTAATGAATAAAAGAGTTTTAAGTCTGTATGAGGTAACAGGTGACTTTGACCTATTAGTTGAGGTTATCGCTAGGGATATTATTGACTTAAGAGAATTTTTAACTACAGACATGTTTGAAATACCTGGTATAAAGAAGACTAATACTATGATAATTCTTAAGAGGCATAAAAGGTATGACCTATTCACATAAAATGCTTAGGTATGGTGTCATCCATGAAGTCAAGTAATGTAATTGAGGCATACATACTAATAGCTGTTGAACCTAAACCCGCAATGGCTGACATAGAGAAGAGGATAATGAAGTTCAGAAGACTGTACGAGTTAGTCGAGGTATTAGGTCCCTATGAGATAATGGCAAGATTTAGATTTAGAAACAAGGAACAATTAATTAAGATACTAGACGAATTAAGCCGTATTGAGGGAGTGAAAGATTACCTGGTTCTTATTACCACGAAGAAACTTAAGTCTAAGACTCTTTTATGAGATAATTAATAATTAAAACCTAATCCTTAGACTTCTTAGTTAAAGTACATTTAAGAATTATTCAATATCTCAACATTACCCTTATATCTATTAAGCATTATAAGTAGTCGAGGTAGGTATAATTGGTTAGTCAAGGTTATGAAGTAAATACCTCTCAATACTTAGGGAAGTGCACTGGATGCCACTTATGTGAGTTAATATGTAGTTTCACTCATTTTGGTAAGTCATCAACGCTATTATCTAGGATAGTGATATGGAAGGATAAAGCTAAAGCCGTCTTTATACCTATGGTGTGTATCTCATGCCCTGGAATGCCTTGCGCTAAGGTGTGTCCTACAGGAGCTATTGTTAAGGATGAGAAGACAGGTATGCCTAAGATTATAGAGAGTAAGTGTTTAGGTGCTGAGTGTGGTAAGTGTGTTGAGGCATGTCCCTACCATGCGATAAACTTCAATCCTGAGGTTTATGCTTACCCATTAATATGTGATTTATGTGGTGGTGATCCTCAGTGTGTTAAGGTTTGTTGGCCTGGGGCATTACGAATAGTTGAATTAACAAAGAGTTTTAGTAAAGAGAGATTTCTTTTAGCTACTCAATCACTCACTAAGTTAAAAGAGGTTTTGAAGGAGCTTAGGGGGTGATAGCTTGAAGATGTACGCAGTTCATGGTAAGATACTTCATGTGAATCTAAGTAATGGTAGGATATGGGTTGAAAAGTTCGGTAATGACTTGCTAAGCATGTTCATAGGATCTAGAGGTATTATGGCAAGACTATATTGGGATTTAGTTAAACCTAGTACCGACCCATTAGCTCCTGACAATGTCTTAATGGTGGGTGCAGGGACGTTTACAGGTACTCCAATGCCTAGTGCTGGTAGGACTATTGTTACATTTAAGAGTCCAGCAACTGGTAGGTATTTTAAGTCAAGTGTTGGTGGTGATTTCGGTTTAAAACTTAAAATGAATGGGTATGACATAATAGTTATCCACGGAGCATCCGAGGAACCTGTTTACATATATATTGAGGGAGATCATGTTGAGATAAGATCTGCTAAACATTTATGGGGATTAGATGTTAGAAGTGCCCATAATGAGTTAATAAGGAGGCATGGTGTACATGCGGATACACTACTCATAGGACCTGCCGGTGAAAGATTAGTTAAGTATGCCTCAATTAATGTCTCCATATATAACGTTGCTGCAAGAGGTGGCGGAGGCGCTGTACTCGGATCTAAGAAACTGAAGGGTATTGTAGTCTCAAAGGGTGCTACAAATGTTGAGGTAGCTCATCCTAAGAAGTATTACGAACTTGCTATGAAGGTTGTTAGGAATATAATGAAAGATGAGGCTTTAATAGCTACAGCTAAGTTCGGTACGGCTAGTGCTACTATGGGTCTAGATAGTACTAGTACATTACCTGTTTACAACTTCAGAAAGTCATACTGGGAGCACGCGTACAAGAACTCAGGTGAATACTATGTTGAGGCCGGCTACCTCATAGGCAGGGTTGGATGTGCTCAATGCATAGTTAGCTGTCATAGACATACCAAGACCAATAAGTTTGGAGGTGTTGACACAGTAGGTCCTGAGTATGAGACCTCTAACGCACTTGGCGGGAATATAGGTAATGCAGACACTGATGCCTTAATAAAGATGAATGATTTAGCAAACATTTACGGCTTAGATACCATTTCACTAGGCAGCGTTATTGCATGGGTTATGGAAACTTATGAAAGGGGATACTTAAAGGGGATAGTGAAGGAGTTAGGTACTGAACCTATATGGGGTAATGTTGAAGCAGCATTGAAACTTATTGAGAAGATAGCTAGAAGAGAAGGTATTGGTGATCTACTAGCTGAGGGTCTATCTCGTGCCTGTAGGAAGGTAGATCCAGAAACATGTAAATGGGCTGTTGAAGCTAATGGGCTTGAGCACTCAAGAGTTGATACTAGGGTAGCTAAGGCATATGCCTTAGCATTCGCACTTAACCCTAGAGGTCCTGATCACCTACATACTGAGACATTTGCTGAGTTTGGATTCACTGAAGATGCTAAGAAGTTGATAGAGAGAATAACAGGTCATAGGGAATGGGCTGGCGTAGGTAAGGTTGAGGGTAGACCTGAAATCGTTAAATGGCATGAAGAGATGTACGCAATAACTGATAGTGTAGGATTCTGCGCATTCATAACTACAGCTGGCTTCGCTGTTGATGAATACCTCATGAGTGAATTATTCACTGCTGCAACAGGTATTGGGAAGGACGCTAAAACAATATTGACTGATGGAGAGAGAATCGTGACTTTAGAGAGAATGATTCAAGTGAGAGAAGGAAGAAGGAGAATACATGATACATTACCCTGGAGAATAATGAATGAAAAGATTAAAACAAGGGATGGCAAGGAGTACATAGTCTCAGCTGAGGAATTAAACACTATGTTAGATAAATATTACGAATTAAGAAGATGGAGCAAGAATGGTATACCATTACCTGATAAACTTAAAGAACTCAAACTTGAGTTCACAATACCTGAAGCGTTAAAGGCCCTACAATCAGGGTAGGTCAGAGAGATGACGTTGTGAGGAATTTAAGCAATAACGTTAGGATTAAGGTTAAGGTATTATCGATCCTTTTAATTAAAATTGTAGTTATTGAAGAAGCTGATATAGTGGTGAATAAAAGATAATTTAAATAAGGTTGTTGAGTTAAGTGGTGAATCAAGAATAAGCATCTTTACATTGGGAGCTGGCGGGTAATTAGTAAGTGAGGATATCACAATGAATAATTGGCTTTAACAACATCAATAAACTTTCTTATAACCTTGACTGTAGGTAATAAAGCTGTAGGACCCCAATGAGCTAAGTTAACATCCCTTGACTCCTTAATCAACTCTACCCTACAGCCCTGTCTAAACAATTCCTTAATGACGCTTCTCTTCTTAAGATACTCATTAATACCTACCTTCATAGTATACTCAACACTTACTAGTATGAGCTTAGGTCTCCTACTTATCACATCTTCATCTATAGGTGTAAAGAATTTATTGATAACATCATAGAATATGTTCAGACCGCCAGCTATCCATACCTCATCATTAATGAATGTTAAAGCTCCGGAAGTAGTGTACGTCCAGTTAGGCCATAGGTATTCAATATACACCTTAACCCTATTGCTTAATGGTTTAAGATATGAATCCTTAATTAATGGATGTAACTGATCGATTAGTTTAGCTACTAAAGATCTAGATTCATAGTTCCTATCCAGCAGTGACCCTATAAACACTATGTTAGAAAGTGCATCAAGCATAGATTCAGGAAGCGGTATTAGAACCACATTAAATCCCTTACTTCTTAACTCACTATATAACTTATCATGAACATGGCTTTGAAGTAGTACATAATCAGGTCTTAACTTCTTAAGTACGTCAATCCTAATTCTTAAGTAGTCACCAACAATATTTAGCTCTCTAATATCTTTATTAAGCCAAGGTCTGCAGAATGGTGTAACACCAACTATTGAGTCACTAGCACCTATAGATACTAAGACATCAGTTATGGATGGTGATAAACTCACAATGCGCACCTATGAACCCCACTACGTAATCACGAAATCCCTATATGAACTAATCTGATCGATGAGGTTAAACATTCATACGTAAGACCTACACTTAAGTAATGTTCGAATATTCATAATCATTACATTAATTATTTACTTATTATTCTATAAGACTCATGCGTGTCGAGAAGCTCCATTAACGCTTTCACCTTGGTATCGAGTACTTCACTGTAGTCTCAACAATTATTGGTAGTCCATCAAGTGCCTCAAGAATTGTTTCGGGATTTGAATTGTTCAGTACGACTAAATTAATTAATTCCTCATCCACACCTAGGGCTTTAGCTATATCAACTTGAAGTTTACCAACTTCAATTAAATTGTATTCTTTAGGCATTAGAATAGCTGTATCGTAATCACATCTGATACAGTAACCCTCAACTCTACCACCGAATGGGAATGCAGCCCTGACTCTACCCTTAAGAATTTTCTATAGAGTGTTAATTACATCATTATTTATCATGCACTCTCCAGGATCTAAATTCTTGAATTCAAGTCTATCCATGATTTTACTAACTATTCTAGGTATGTCCTCTTTAAGTCCCTCGGATGCCTTAATAATTTTATTCCTGTCAACTCTTGCATAAGCGTGAATAAGTATGTTTCCTAAATCAGTCATACCCTTCATTAACTCAGCATCTTCGGGATTAATCAGACCTAGATCCTCAAGTATGTAGCCTACTTCGGAATACCCACTGGGTCTCCTAGCTTTTAATGCTGAGATAACCATTAAGCCTAGATCTAGTAGTGCCTGAAATGACTAGTTGCACAAGTCTTTTGATACCTCTATAGCTTATCTCGGTGCTAAGTTTACTTAGTAACTCATTAATCAGTTCTACTTATTTCGAAATTCTCCATGATTTTCATAAGTTCATCAATATTACTAAATACATCAGACCTATTCAATGACTAGAGAGTAGTGAAGTAGTATTCACCCTACAGGTGATATAACCCATACCTCAGTCGTGTCGTCGTCCCTAACGAATATTAAGTTACCAGCGTAGTATTCTAACCTATCACCAAAGCCTCTAGGATAGAATGGTAGGTTGACGTTTATGGACTCATACGAGCTATCACTAATTGATACTCTGTAAAGCCCGCCCATCTCCAGCATTATGTATAGGTATCCGTTACCGAAACACATACCTGTAGACTTATAGCCTGTGAAGTTCGTTAATACCTCCCAACCACTATCTAAACTATAACGCATAATTACGGGCTTACCTATGGAGGCATTAAGTACTAGTAGATAGGCATTAGAACCATCACTAGCTGAGACACAATATTTAGTGCAGTTAATGCTGATACCTAAACTACCGTAGACAACCACATCACCACTAGATAAATCAATGAGTAAGTAGTCATTACCGTTAGTGAAGCCACGTACAACCAATAACTTACCGTCCAAGACCTCAGCCCTAACACCAACTAAATCAGACCGTGGGAAGTAGGGTTGAGAGTCATTAATGATACTAAACTTACCACTATAGAGGGAGACACTATAAACACCACTACCATTAACAACAATCAAAGACATAGTGACGTCAGAATCATAAGTAATATCGGTAGAACCATCAAATAATGAATGAACATTTAAGCTTTCCACATAACTTAATGTGAGGTCAGTACCACTAAATCCTAATTCATAAACATCAACTCTGGAAGTATCACCAACACCAACAATAAGAACATCTTTAACCTCAGGAACACAGTAAGTAATCTTAGTATTTAACATATCAATACTGACAGTAAAGGGCACAAAGGACTCAATAAGCAGGTTTATGATTGTATTGTTAGTACCGTTGATGTAGTTCTCATGACGGGGTACTAAGACACATATGCTTAGTGAATTTGCATTAAATCCCTGATAGATAGTGTCATAGTTAGATGAAGCAAAATTATATAGACTTAAAGTAACATTAACAGAGGTGTTAGCTGTAAGGTATGTACATACATAAAGCTTAGATACGTTAACATTAGACTCAGTAACAACAGTAGCATTTACAACGTAGGGAACATACCTATAGACGTTACCACCAATAAGGGGTTCAGTAAAGTTTTCATAAGTAACCAAGTTACCGAAGGAGTCGTAAACCTCAATAGATGCATTCCTCAATATAGGGTACCTAATCACATCAAAAACTAAAGTATCATTCACGCGCACTGCATCATACCTACTATCAAGATAATTACCACCCAAGGTATCAGACCTTATAATAACATACCAACCAGAAGGAATATCAGATACATTTAAATACCTAGGATTGGCCCTAGAAACAACTAAATTATCAAAATACCAAGTAACATATACATATGCGATAGCGTATCCTCTTCCTTTAACTGTTGCATTAGCATACGTAAAGAATCCTATTAATCCTTTAGTAGATGATATATCACTTAAGCTCACAAATGCGTAAAGAGACGAAGATTTAGTAAAGTTATAAAGGTAAACCTTATGAATTCCATTAAGAGGTAGCCACTCGACCATTATGGTGTAGTTCTCACTAGGATATTGCTGTAAGGATGGTAATGTAGTTATGTTTAAACTTCCAGTATAATTACTTTTAATGCCGAAGTAATAGTATGGAGAAGTAGTATGTTCTGAGAGTAAAGTATGATAATTGAGATTATAATTAAGTTTATCTATACCGTAAATTGAGGAGCCATTTGTATAAGCATAAGCGGATCCTCCTGAAGTGAACGTTCTTTGGTACCATGTATGATACATTATCCAAATCTTAGATGAGTTCTTATAACCTACACTAATATTTTCATAGTAGAGTAACGCATAAGCTGCACTAGTTCGCGGTAATATCTCTGTCGCTGCCGCAAATAAGTTTACATATATCACTTGTAATGTGTCATCGTAATCTACACTTACGGATGCAAAGCCGGATATGCCTGTTTGCGTTTTAAGCCTTCCTGCTTCGAAGGGGTCTGTCGTGAAGTCATCATAGTATATGGCATTATTTTGTATTATTTTTACTGTATTTAGTTCTTGTGATATTGTTGTTACTGCATCATTATCTACATCCTTTAATATATAGGAATTACTTAATGTTTCATTGTTTATTTCTATGTACGTTATATTTGATGTTGTGTTGTGCAGTATTGGTATTATTGCTTGACCTGCCCATGTTACTGTTCCTTCTCCCGCTATTGTCTGGAGTTGCTGCTTTAGTAGGTACGCTTTAGTTATGTTAGTTACTGGTTGTGGGTACTTAGTCCTTACTACATTCCCTACCTCAGTTACTAGCGTTATTAGGTATGTTGCGTCTTGTCTGTAGTTTCCCGGTATGTGTATGTCTACGCTACTCCCTGGTGGTATCACGTACGGATTTGTGAATGTTCCATACCATACCTGGTTATTGTTTAGGTCTCTAATGCTGTACCCCTTAATGATTGATGTTACTGTCCCTTCATTCCTTATTCCTAGGTACATACCTGTACTGTTGACTACTACGTAGGTCACTCTTAATGATTCCTTCTCCCTTGTTGCTGCCTCATTGACTATCTCTACGAATCTATTCGCTATGTCTCCGAAATTTCTCATTGTGTACGCTAGATATATGAATATGAGCATAAATATCATTATGACAAATATCGCTGCAATAATTGTTGATACACCCTTACCCAATACTAATCACCACCTCAACTTCAGCTCCGTTGGAGTCAAGTATCTTAACTAAATGTGTACCACTACTTAATGGGTACTCAATAACTAACTTATGCACACTATCTAAGGGTACTACCTCGTTAAAGCCCTCAACAAGGTTATTACTTGGTACTTTAACACCGTCAACATATGCTGTCTTGAAGTATGGGTTAAAGTCTAGATCGTCAGGTACGTAGATTACTATAGTTATTAATCCATTATCGTAGAATGCGTCTAATACAGGTATGTAGGCTAGTTTAGCCATGGCTAAATCACTCTGAACCTTAAGCCTCCAGTAAAGGTTACCTATATTACTAGCAGCTATGAGGTATAGTGTCGTACCTAAGGCTACAGCCATAAGTACGAGTAAAGCGATAGAAATAATCTCGGACACTCCACGTCTTACTCTAACCTTAAGCCTCATGCTCAATAAAACTATAGCTCAAACACCCTATTAACGTTAACGAGCAAGAACCCCATATCCAAACTACGAATGAGGTTATGTAAATCACCATCTCTCGATGTGATTTATTCATCACATATCTTTATAGATTAATTCATTAAGAAGTTTGGTAACTACGCGATATACGTAATTGGCTGATTCTAATGCTTTCTCGGCGTATGGTTTAGTATACAGCCTATTAGGTGGAAGTCCTAATTCTTCATCACCATATATTGAAGGCTCCCTCTCTCTTCTTAACCACCTAGATATCGCAGCTAATTGTGGTATCTCATTACGGAACCATCTAGGGAATCTATCACTATACTCAATAAGTACTGGTCCGACATCATACCACTTAGGCTAAGGAGAAGCTCTACAGCTTCTTGTGATTGCCTTATGCAGTAGGCATATGCATCTTCGGATAATGCCATCTCAGCTGTCTTTAACCTCCTCTTAGCTTCCTCGATATATGATTAGGCTAATTCTACATTATTCATGCACTAATTCACCTCCAAAATCTATTACCTCACCAAAACGGTAGTGAGGTTTCAGAACGACTACCCACTTCTTACCTATCTTCCTCCTAACAGCACCCAAGCTCTTCAATTTCTCTTTAACCGCTTTAAAGACCTTACTCATGAATCCATCCTTATCATACAGTATTATAGCATCAAAAATCACATCAATATAAAGAGGTCTAAACATTCTTGCTTGAGACCTAGTTAGGATGTAAGGTGAAAGTATCGGGGTTAACCCCTTGCTCTTAAAGTAATCTCTTAATTCCCTCATTAGTAAGTCTTCAACATCATCAATTAGCTTATGAACTCTTAATCTATCACTCAAATCATCCTCAACAACAACTATTAAGTCAATATCGCTATCAGGACGTGCATCACCTCTAGCATATGATCCGTAAAGAACAAGAGATACTAAGTAATTACCGAAAACCTTAAGAAAAGCCCTTCTCAAAACATCAGCGATGCATTTTAAATCATCTGCCTCTATTACTCACCACCTACCATAATATAGGTTCTATTGAACTTAATGAAGTTAATATTAAAGCCAACATTATGGTTTTTAATTATTAAGGATTGGAGGCTATTCATTTAACTTACTTTATATCCATTTCTTCCTCTTAAAGTATACTAGCTCCCCTAATGCTATACTCGCCATTAGTATTAGTACTAGAGGATAAGCTAGTGGATGGTTTAGTTCAGGCATGTACCTGAAGTTCATTCCGTAAATACCAGCTATTAATGTTAAGGGTAGGAATATTGCTGAAATGACTGTGAGCTTCGTTACTACACTATTGGTCCTCTCACCTATTACCGTATAGTGCAGGTTAAACGCATTAGTTATCCTATCTATTGTTGTTCCATACATACCCTCCAACGTTAAAGCATCGGATACTAGACTCTCTAAACCTTCATAAAGCCTACCAAGCCTATGCAGACCATATATCAAACCATGAACAGCTCTATGAAGTCTAGCAGCTCTATTATATACTCTGTAAAGCCTCACTAACTCACCCTTACCCTCAATTATGGAGTCTATAACCTTCTCAACATACTGATCTATGAGTGCTAATTCCTTATGATAATAACTCATTAAGGTTGAAAATAGAGTCTTTAAGTAAACGTCTACACCAGCACCCTTAATACTTAATGCTGTTTCCATAGACTCCTTAATTAGCTTCTCAACATCCTTAGAACCATAGGTTCTTAGACTATCATCTCTAATTTCAATGCATAAAGTGGATAACTTCTCACCTACGGGCATGCTTAACTTAATGATATTATCATGAACATTGAAAATGAAGGACCTAAAACACCATTCAGGCTTACTAACTTCATGAACCCATGTAGCTGGATCATTACTCAATACTAAGCACCTTTAATTATCCTTCTTAACCTATCTACAACTTCGTCCATATCTTCCTTATCATTATAGAAATGAGGTGAGAACCTAACTAGGCCTCTCCTAATACTTAATTCAACAATTCTATCACCCTTCATTAATTCCTTCTTAATACTTATAGGGTCTAGACCATCAACTCTGATAGTTACTATTGACCCTCTCTTTGAGTCGTCTATTGGTGTTATGAGTCTAACCTTATCTAAATTCAGTAATTCATTCATAAGGTATTTAGTAAGCTTCATGTTATAGTTAAACACGTTATCGATGCCTAGCTTAAGTAAGTACTCTATGGATTTAGCCATACCTAACTTAGCTTCGTAAGCACTCGTACTATACTCAAACTTCTTAGCTGTGTCAGCATACTCTATACGTTCATGAACTTCAAGAGACCACATATTCTTTACTGATCTCCAACTAACTAAGCCTGGTTCTAGCTCTTCATAGATTTCACGCTTGATGTACGCTACAGCAGCACCTTGAGGTCCTATTAACCACTTATATGCGCCAGTAATGTATATATCTACATCGTCCTTTCTAACATCTACGGGTATATATCCGGTTGCCTGTATACCATCAACTATTAGTAAGGCACCGACATCATGCGCCTTCCTAGCTAATTCCTTGATGTTGAACCTCTGCCCTGATAAGTACTCTACATGGCTTATCGATATAGCTAGAGTATCCTCATCTATTACCTTAAGTAGATCAGCTTCATCAACTAAGTAATTCTTAGATCGAACTAAGACAACCTTCCAACCCTTATCCTTAGCAATTCTAATCCAGGGATAAACAACTGTGGGGAATTCCACGTCTGTAGTGACTATTTTACCCTTACCCCTTAACGCCCAAGCAATGGAGTTTAGAGCTTCAGATACACTACTAAATACCGCTACCTCATCAGTTTCACATCCAAGTAGTTTAGCTGCTTTAACTCTAAGTTCCTCATAGATATTCTCCTCAATCTCTTCATTAAGATACGTAGTACCCTTAATGAATAGATTTTCAATGAATTCCTTAACAGCTCTTAAAACGGGTATAGGTACTAAACCAATACTAGCTGTGTTTAAATATATGACTTTCTCTATAAATGGGAAGTCATTAATTAAGTCCCTCCTCAAGTTAGTACCCCTAATGTTTTAACACTAGTGCTTAAATTACTAGTCTCGAGACTATAGGGGAGTAGTTCTTGTTTACTGAATATCTTAAGGAAATTAAAAATATTAAATACTGTGCTAAGGAAGGTGCTAGAGTATTAGTTAGGATAGATATAAATTCACCATTAGACCCTAAGACGAAGGAGATACTTGATGATTATAGATTCCAAGCACACGCTAAAACCATAGACTACCTAGTTAAATCTAGATGTAGGGTAGTTATACTAGCTCATCAAGGAAGACCTGGTAGAGAGGACTTTACCTCATTAGAGAAGCACAAAAAAGTGTTGGAGAAGTACTTAGGCTATTCAATAGACTTTATTGATGATATAATGGGGCCATCAGCTAGAGAGCGTATTAAGTCATTAAAACCTGGTGAGGTGCTGTTACTCGATAACGTAAGATTCATTAGTGAAGAGGTAATTGAGCGTAAGATTGAAGCCCAAGCTAATACATACTTAGTCAGGAAGTTAGCACCACTATTTGATTACTTCGTATTTGACGGGTTCGCAGTAGCTCATAGAGCTCAGCCAAGTGTTGTTGGTTTCCCGTTAGTCCTACCCAGCTGTATGGGGTTAGTTCTTGAAGATGAACTAAAGAGTCTAGCTGAGATAGAGCAGAGTAAGGGTAAGGCAGTACTAGTTGCTGGGGGTGCTAAGGTACCTGAGACGTTGAGAGCTTTAGAGGAAGCTTTAAGGAAGAGCCTATTCAGTAAGATATTAGTTGGTGGACTCTTAGGTGTCGTATTCATAGCAGCTAAGTATGGATTCCTAACTAGTGAGTTAAAACGTATGATTGAAAACTACGGTCTATTATCCTATGTTGATTATGCTAAGACATTACTTAATAATTATGGAGAGTCAATTGAGGTACCAGCAGATGTAGCCATAAATGTTGAGGGGTGTAGAATCGATGTAGATGTTTATTCAATAAGTAATGATATCATGGATATAGGCTCGATAACCATACGTAATTATATAGATAAGATTAGGGAGGCAGAGATTGTGGTATTTAGTGGGCCCTTAGGCTATATTGAGGATGATAACTTCATTAAGGGAACAGCTACACTTCTTCAGGAGTCCATATCCATGAATAAGAAAGTAATTATTGCAGGAGGTCATACCATAGCACTAGCTAGGAAGATAAGGTTGATTAATAAGGTTACTCACGTATCTACTGGTGGCAGAGCTTTCCTCGAATCAATAGTTGGTCGTGACTTACCCGCTCTACGTGCGTTAAAAATGTCATGTAGTAAAAACATTAAGAAATTCGGTTAAGGTTTTTCCGTGGTGGGATACATGATAAAGGTATGTGTCGTAGGTTATGGAACTATAGGTAAGAGAGTAGCAGATGCCGTACTTAAGCAGGATGACATGGAGTTAGTAGGTATTGCTGATGTAGTACCGGATTACAAAGTTAAGGTAGCATATAGTAAGGGAATAAAGGTTTACGTACCTAAGGAGAAGTTTGAGAGTTTCAAGAGTGCTGGCATAGAACCTCAAGGAACTATTGAGGAACTACTCGATAGAGTTGATGTAGTTGTTGATGCGACACCTGCAGGTATTGGAGCTAAGAATAAGAATACTCTATACATGGATCGTAAGGTTAAGGTGATATTTCAGGGTGGTGAGAAAGCCAATGTAGCTGATGTAAGTTTCAGTGCACTAGCTAATTACAGCAAGGCCGTAGGTAAGAGATTCGTTAGAGTAGTTAGCTGTAACACAACAGCAATACTTAGAGTAATAGCTGCATACCTCAATAATGGCTATAAGATAGAGAAGGTCAGAGTTAACATTGCTAGAAGAGGTGCAGATCCTCACGAATACCGAAGAGGACCCATAAATGATGTAATTCTAGATCCACCAAAAATACCAAGTCACCACGCAGAGGACGTAAAAAGTGTCTTACCAGACATAAATATAGTTACATCAGCTATAGCTATCCCAGTAACGATAACCCATCTACACTTTGTCAACATATCATTTAAGGATGGAATCTCACGTGATGAAGCTCTAGAAACCTTATACAGGACACCTAGGATAATGTTATTCGAGTCGTCCTACGGATTCAGAAGTTCTGCACAAGTCATTGAGTGGGCTAGAGATATTGGTAGACATAGAGCAGACGTACCTGAGAACATAATATTTAAGGATACTGTGTCAGTAATTGATCAAAATGAGTTAATGTTCCTAATGGCTGTACATCAAGAATCTATAGTGATTCCTGAGAATATCGATGCGATAAGGGCCGTTAGTGGCTACACCAATATGTGGTCATCAATTAGAAAGACTGACGAAGCGCTTGGACTCTTCATGGAGGGGAAGGTATATGGTTGAAGAACCAAGCTCATTCCTAGCATATAGGTTTAGACGAATACTAGTACCTATAGTACCTCAGCCACACGCTGAACATGCAATAAACATAGCTATGGAGTTTGCAACGAGTTATGGCTCTAAATTAACATTTCTCTATGTGGCACAATCAGATAAGGACCCAGGTATTGAAAAAATCAAGAAAATACTAAATGATAAACTTAAGGGCATCGAGTACGAGTTGAAGATACGTATAGCAAAACCTGGTGAAACAGCTGCTAGTGAGATCGTTAGGGAGCTAAGTGGGACACATTATGATTTAGTAATCATGAGTACTAGAGGATATTACGGCGTTGCAGCGTTAGTTTATGAGAGTACTTCAATAGCTGTAGCACTTGCAGCTAATACAAGTGTCTTAATACTTAGGTAAGTAAAACATAACTAATTTTTTACTTAACCCTTAACCCTCCAATCCATACCTCTAAGATCTTTATCCTCCTTAACTCCTTAGGCTTAGTTACTAATGGATCATTACTTAACACTACAAAATCGGCTTTATAACCTGGTAATAGCTTACCTATGTCTTTAACGTTAAGGACTCTTGCTGAACCATACGTATAGAGATGTAGAGCCTCATTAATGCTTAGTGCCTCATAAGCTGTATATTTACTTAATTCAATATTCTCAAGAGAACCTCTAGTTACTGCTGCATAGACTGTCTCCCAAGGATTAGAAGGCTCAACAGGCGCGTCAGTTGATAAGCCTATAGTTATGCCTTCATTCTTCATGGTCTTAAACGGGTACACCCACTTCACTCTCTCGGTACCAACTCTTTTCACAACCCACCAGTCACTAATTATGAATCTAGGCTGTATCGTAACAGCTACATCTAATTCTCGTAACTTCCTAATTTGGTCAGGTCTTATTACTGAAGCATGTTCTATTCTAAAGTGTATATCACTTCGTTTAATACTTGAACGTACTCTCTCATATGCTACTATAGCGTTATCTATAGCTTTATCACCAATAGCGTGTGCCGCAACTTGGAATCCTTTGCTAAATGCCTTATCCATTAGTTTAGTCAGGTCGTTAACACTAATTAACTCCTGACCACTGTTTTGAGGATCATCATTATAAGGCTTAGTAAGAAGTGCGGTCCTAGCACCTAATGAGCCATCTAAGAATACCTTAACACCTACGACACTAACATAATCGCTATAGATTGGTGAATTCATAAATGATAGGAATTTCTCGAAGTCACTTAAGTCCAAATACGCATAAATCCTTAGTAAGGTCTTACCCTCTCTGGTAAGTCTTAATAATGAGTTGACTGTCTTGATATCTGCACTAACATAACCTATTGTAGTTATTCCCTGAGATAACAAGTAATTAATCGCGTCGTGAATGTACTTATCGTATTCCTTTACTAACTTACCCTTAACGTATGAAGAGATTATATCGATTATTGACTCCTTAACTATCCCTGTAGGTATACCCTTCTCATCTCTCACCACGTCCTTAGACTTGCTACGTAATATGTCTAGATCCTCCATAGCTTTAGTATTAAGTAATGCAGCATGACCGCAAACCCTAATTAGGATTACAGGCTTATCATCAACTACATCATCTATATCGTAACGTGTCGGCCACCTACCCTCAATAAATAGTTCTTGATCCCAACCCCTACCATATATTACCTCAAGATCAGGATTCCTATCCACAAAATCCTTCAGTTTAGATTTTAACTCATTTATCGATCGAGTACCTCTAAGATCTAACGATTTAAGTGTTAAAGCTACACCATCTAGGTGTAAGTGAGCATCGATAAATCCGGGTATTACTGTTCTCTTACCAATATCTATCACTTCACCGCCCAATTCATGAACGATCCTTCTTACATAATTATTATTACCTATAGCTATAACCCTGCCGTAAGCTATAGCTAAGGCTTCAACCTTTTTTATTGGTTTAAAGCTAACGTATATATTACCATTGATTAACCCAAACACGTTTAAATCATTACGTGATCCGTACTGTATATACAACTAACTACCCTCATAATCACTTATACGATGTCGTATTAATCTATTAACTAATTCTTAATTCCCCTAACTTTTTCCAGTACTTAATATTGTATATACATCCAGGATCAGGTGCTAAGATATCATTAAAGTATGCATAGGCACGAGCTCTGCACCCACCACATACGTATCTATAAGGGCATGTTCCACAGAAGCCCTTAATTAAGTCTTTATCTCTTAATTTCTTCAGTATTGCTGATTCCTCCCAAATTTCTTTAAATTCTTTATCCCTAATGTTACCAACAGGTATAGGTAAGAATACACATGGTATCACATCACCATTTGGTTGAATACCTGCATATATCCTACCAGCACCACAACCACCAATGAACTCAGCTACAGACTTTACTGCTATGTCCCCACCTACATAGAAGTGTGTTGGTGCTACCTCTTTCTCACCACTCATTTGTAATACTACCCTACCGTACTGAGGTGCTGTCGTAACTATTTCTATTTTTCTACGTTTCATCTCTTTATAGATGTGTCTCATGAACTTCTCACGTTCTATAGGATCTAAATCTGCTTCAATTATATCAATACCTCTACCAACGGGTATGAAGTTGAAGAATACAACTCTCTTCACACCTAAGCTCTCAGCTAGGTCAAGGAGCTCATCAACTTCATTGATATTATATTTAGTTATAGTTATCGCCATAGCATGGTTGATACCTAACTTAACAGCATTTTCTAACGCTTTAACAGCTCTATTCCATGAACCTTCAACACCTCTAAACCAGTCATGCTTTCTCGGTGATGCGCTATCAACCGAGACTTCAACATATCTTAAACCAGCCTTCTTAGCCTTCTTAAAGAATTCTATATCAGCAAGTCTCCAGCCATTAGTGGCTACAGCAGCATACATCCCCCTATCAGCTATAGCCTTAATAGTTATGAGAAAGTGTGGGTGAATTGTTGGTTCGCCACCACTTAGAGCTACCCCAGCTACTCCAGCCCTATCTAGTTGATCAATTAGTATTAGTTTCTCCTTAAGCGTTAATTCGTCAGATAAAGGTCTATCAGCTCTTTGATAACAATGCTTACACCTTAGGTTACACATGTTAGTGAAATTCCAAACAATAAGGAATGGTGCAGGAAGTTTTTGAGGTACTGTGACTCCATACTTAGCTATACCCTCAAGAACCGTGGAGACACCTCTACGTAATGCTGGGTCTTTAAATGCCTCTTTAACCTCCTCCTCCCTACCCCTCATTATAGCTATTCCTATTTTGATGAGTAGCTCTATAATGCCTCCGAGAAATCTAACACTTAATGGACATGAAGCTATATCATTTGATAACATAGCTAAAGCATGATAGAGTATTGTTTGATTCCATGTACGACCATCTCTATATAGGCAGTCAACTCTTTTGGTAGCAATCCTAAGTACAGACCTAATACCCGGATTACCTAGAACTACTCTAAAGGCCGCTAGTAGCGCACCAATACCTCCTCTCTCTCTTTTCATTTATTACCACCAGTAAGACCCTTAATTGCTTCAGCAAGAAATCTTGCTGCTTCACGTGCTAGTATAGATGCTAAGTCTCTTAACCTACCTGCTTTCAACTCTCTAATAATGAATGAGAATCTTAGGTAGAATTTCCTGTAAGCGTAAATTAACATTTTACCTAGTTGTTCAACAGTGAAGTGAAAACCTCTCATGACAGGTCTTACAGTGGTGTAATGCTCCCAGTTTCTATCTACTATTAAGTTATGCCTTAATGCGAAGTCATACATAGGTGTTCCGGGGTAAGGTGTTAAGACCGTGAATTGTGCATAGTCAGGATCAAGCTTTAACGCAAAATTCACTGTTTCCTTCATATCATTTAATGTCTCCCATGGAAAGCCTAGAATGAAGCTACCACTAGCAAAGCCTTTAAGCTCTTTAACCCACCTAAATACCTTAATTGCTTGTTCGATCCTTATCTTCTTACCTATCCTATCAAGAGTATTCTGAGATGCTGATTCAACACCAAAGTATATTGCTGTACAACCATTATCATATAGAAACTTAAGTAATTCTCTATTGACATGATCTACTCTAGAGCCGCAAGCAAAAGTTATGTCAAGTCCTCTCTCCTTTAGTTCTCTTATCAAGTCATAGATAAACTTTCTATTTATTGTTAACTCATCATCAGTAAATACTATAGTCTTAACTCCATACTTTTGAACGACCTCCTCAATCTCATCAACTACTCTCTTAGCTGATCTAAACCTTATCCTCCTACCCCAGAAATATGATGTTATACAGAATGAGCATCCATAGGGGCATCCTCTACTAGCCATTATATGCGCGATCTTTATTGGTTTATTGAATAATGTATACTTATCCATAGGTAATAGATGCCTTGCAGGTAAGGGTAACTCGTCTAAGTCTCTAATTAAAGGTCTAGGTCTAGTTACTATGACCCTACCATCCTTTGCTCTAAAGGCTATACCTTCAATTCTCTTTAGACGTTCCTCATCTAATCCGTAACGTTCAATGGTATTTAGTAACTCAAGTGTTGTATACTCACCTTCATACCTTACAACCACATCAGCACCTTGATTTAATGCCTCCTCATACATAAATGTTGGGTGAACACCTCCAACAATTATTGGTACATCAGGGAGTAGTTCCTTAAGTGTGGCTATTGCTTTATAACCTCTAGGAGCTGTTGGCGTTTGTAGTGATATACCTACTACATCAGGTTTCCACTCCTTAACCTTTGTTATGAATTTCTTCATACATATTTTAAGTGTTGGTGTATCAAGTATCCTAACTTTATGACCGTTCTCTTCCAGGACTGCCGCTATCCATGCAAGGCCTAAAGGTGGGGCGTTCATTCCTGTAATTCTATAGATTTCCAGATCGTGAATATCAGGCGGTAAGGCAAGTAATACTCTCATACCCATACCTAGGATATTAACTTAATAAGCTAGGAATAAGGAGCCTGGGACATAATTTCATGTGTGTAAGCCATTAAGCAGGGCTTTAATTATCACTTCCTAATTCCTAATCTTAAAAGTATAGATCCTAAGGCTGGCGAGATAAGCAGTAAGTCATTCAATGATCTAGGTATGAAAGGTAGTATCTCTGATAGTATTGCACTATAACTCTTAAGTATTCTAAATAAACATGTTACACTTCTAACAATTCTTGTATGGTCTCTCCTAATGATTCCTTCAACACCTTCCATAATTTTTTTGTAGCATTCAGACTCTACCTCAAGTAATTTTTTAAGTATGTATATAGTGTTTATTCTTAAAGCTTCGCCTCCAAGACCGCCTTCAAGATATATGTACAGCATATTCTCATTAGTATATTCTAAACACTTAGCTCTCATACAGTCAAACTCGTCAGGGAAGAAGTCATCATTGTAGGAGTATGCAGTACCTCTCCTAACAAGTATTACTAAATGAAACCATGCGTCTCTTAATCTATAAATGTTTAAGGAATATCCGTGATATACTCTAGCAATTCTCCAAAACCTCTTAATTTTAAATTCACTAAGACCTAGTTTGGACTTAAGTAATGACGATGTTGTTGCTGGCGGATCTCTACACTTTGCGTTATACTTTAAACATGACTTAACTTGAATATCAACACTTTTAAGAATTGTGAGTGCAAACTCATAGAGTGCAGTCTCTCTTATTCTTTTCATGGAATTCTACTCCAAAAGATACTTAACCAACACCCTAATATTGTTAAATACTTAGATTAAGGAAGTATATGTGGTGGGTCTCTCATGCATAGAGATGAAGCACTTAACCTACTAAGGAGGTACCTAGATGATGAGAAAATGATTAAGCATTGCTTAGCTGTTGAAGCAATAATGAGAGCGCTAGCCAGGAGGTTAGGTGAAGATGAGGAATTATGGGGTCTTACAGGCTTATTACACGATATTGACTATGATGTAGTTAATAGAGATATCAAAGTTCATGGACTTAAGGCATTAGAGATTCTGAAGGGATTACTGCCTGACGAGGCATTAGATGCCATAGCAGCTCATAATGAACTCAATGGTTATGAGCCTAAGAAGCTTAATAATAGGTTAATACATGCATTAAGAGCTGCTGATCATCTCTCAGGATTAATAATAGCTACTGCATTGGTCATGCCTAATAAGAAATTAAGTGAAGTTAAAGTCGAGTCGCTAAAGAGGAAGTTTAAGTCTAAGGACTTCGCTAGGAGGGTCAGAAGGGATAAAATTAAGGAGATAGAGACCGTGGGATTAAGTTTAGATGAGTTCTTTAGTATAGGACTGGAAGCACTAAAGAACATTGCTAAGGAGTTAGGTCTTTAAGATGTATAGAGTGTTCAGGGTAGGTATAAGTTTATCAATGGAGGTTACAGGTCAAGATATTCAAGACGTCACATTAAAACTTCATAATGTATTAACTAAGATAGGTATTCATGCATATGTAGATAGAAGCTTACAGAGTGTTATAGCATTGGAAAATGAGGTAAGTATAGCATTCTTCACATCACGTACAGGCAAAGCAGTATTAAATATACAGATAGATTGCCTAAGGAATAAGGAATGTATTGCTGAACTCAATAACCTAGTATCTCTTTCTAATCTCATAGTTAAGGAATTGAAGTTGATAACTATAAGCAATGTAGAGTACATTGCTAAGCGTGAACTAATCCTTGAGAATGTAAAGAAGATCGATCTTGAAGGTATAGATAGAGAGTTAAAGCATAGAGGATTTCTAAGAGTTTCCTTGAGTGAAAAGAATGTTTATTTAGGATTAGATATTAGTAAACTATTTACTTACAAATATAAGTACATAGATAATAGGCTTAATCCTATTTTAATAGACATTATATATTTACTTAGAAGGTCAGGTATGAATATAGCTGTAGTTACATGTTTAACATTAACGAAATTACCAATAATTAATGAGTATCTCGTTAAGCTGATGACTTTAAGTGACATAGTACTTACGATAGTAAGGAATGGTTTAAGGTAAAAGTAGTTTCAGTAAGGCCAGGTATCATCATTACTCAGATTTAGCCAAACTCATCACACTATACTATCTCCTACAATACTTAATTGTTATCAGGGCTAAAGCTATTATTATAGCAATTAGGGCTATCATACTATACCATACATGGCTTGGTACTATCTCCTTAGTTAACGTTAATGTCCTAGTTGAAGTATAGGTAACTGTCGTAGTTAATGTGTTCGTTACTGTATACGTTATTTCACTTGTCACTACCTTTGTCTTTATTGAAGTTGTAGTCAATGTCTCAGTAATTCTTTCTTCTATTCTTTCCGTTACTGTTCTATTCACTACGACTGTCTTGATTTGTGTATGAGTATAGGTTATTGTTCGTGGACTAACTATATACTTGCTTATTTGACTCTTAATGCTCTCCTCTAGTATCTTTAATGCGTGTTCACGTACAGATGAATCATCAGTTATATTTATGCCTAGTTTATCTAATTCATCGACATCGATTAACTCAATTAACTCTGAGTAGATATTTACTCTATTAAATCTCTTAGCCTCTTCAACACTCTCAGCACTGACGTCAGAAGATATATCGTACCCTGTAACAACTACAGGATATATGAGTCTAGCACCTGCTAGTAAATCTAATGAAACCCAGCCTAAGGGGGGTATATATGCTACAACATAACCATGAGGACCCGCATTCTTGAAGTACATTATGGAATTTTCAACAGGTACTGGTAAATATAAGGGTAAATACACATAACCATACTCTATTTTAGCTGGTATTCCATAATGCCATAGGAGGTTCATGAGAACCCTAGACATGTCATCACAGTCTCCAGACTTACTATTTATAATATCCTCTATAGTTCTAGGTAGAGCACTTGGTGAGTACTTTATATAGCCACTCTTGTAAATGAAATAAGCTGCCGATAAAGCTAAGTATGCCTTACTTACCGCATTTACATTCCTACCTGTCCTCTCTTTAAACCACTTTTCAAAATCTTTAACAACAGTATCATCAACTATCTTAGCTGGGGTCTTAACGAACTTCCTCAAAATGTCTGAGGGAATTACGTAGTCATTTTTAAACAAGTCAGGATTGTTCATGATCTCCGTAAGTACCTTGGTAAAGTTAATCATTTTAACATGAATTTTAGCAACCATGAAAGCGTCAGTTAGATTATACATCTTTAAACCAATGATAACATTATCACCTGATCTATTTATGTAACTATTGCCGCCTATGTTAACTACTATGACAGTCTGATTTAGAGTACCATCGCTATAGTTTAAAGGCATCTCAAAATAAGCTATTTCATCTGTAGCAACAACTATGTAGCCGTAATCAATAAGGTAAAGAGTATACTCAATTACCTGACCATAGGTGCTTACCGCATTAACAGCGTTACTCATTGCCTGAAGAATTAATAATACCGTAATTGATAGTATTAATACATAGTGTATTCTCGTAAAACACGTCCCCATAAGATCATTCCCGTCAACTATGATGGAGTGGAGGTTTATATATCGATCTTAGACTTAATAGCTTCACATTATTGATGTACTATGGGGATTACTTCCTTGAGTAAGCCATTAGGGAGTTATGTAGTCAGTATTAATCGTTTAAGTAAGAACTTACTTAAAATCTTAATGGTCATTCCTAAGAGTTGCTTAAGTATAGCCTACTTATGTATAGGGTTAGCACTAATTAGAAGCGTTAATGAGTGTAGAGATGGTTATTTAAGTTTAAGATGGCCTAATGAGGTACTATGTGGAGAGTCCTTAATGTTTAAATATACATTGGATGATGTTAGGTTTAGTAATGACTACGGGGAGATTACATTAACCTTAATTATATATGAAGATACCTTAGCAAGTATCTCAAATTTAAGGGATGTTCAGGAGTTCATTGCAAGATTTGAATTAATACTCTCAAACATACTTAATGATTTAAGGGAAGGTTTAAGGTTCAAATATATTCAGGAGTATATGAGAAATCTAACATTACTTGGTGAGGAGGTATTGATAATTTTAAGGGATGGATCAAAAATTTCCGGCGAAGTACTTGGATTAAAACTTGATGGATCATTGGTACTTCTTAGAAATAATAAAGTCGAGTATGTTGATCCATTAAAAGTTAAGTCTATAGAAACTATATGGCCTTAACCACCATTTAAACCAAGATAAATAATTTATTATCTCAAATACATCCTTACCGCTTAGACATACGTGTCCGAGGTGTACATATGGTAACTATAAGAATCATCGAGAGAGTGGCTAGGGAAGTAAACTTAGTATGTGATGAGTCGCCTATGAACATTAAAAAGCTTATTGAAATCCTTAAGTTAAGTAAAGATGTAGAATATATGGTCATAGGTGATGGTAAAGTCTTAAGTGAGGATGAAGACATATGTAAGTATAAAAGAGTTATTGTGACAGTCTTAGCGGAAGGTGGATGAGTTAGGTGGTGATGTAACTCGACCGCTACTGATGAGTGATGACGTGGCGGTGTCTGATGAGCATTAATCATTACTTAAAATTCATGAGTAGGCTAATAGTAAGTACTTTAGATAAATGCGACCTGAGGCTTACCTACTATATAAGCTTACTTAAACTAATGGAGAATGAAGTAACATTAATGCGTGAGAACTTAAGGATTAAACACTACATAGATTTATTGAGAAGCTTAAAGGTAGTAATTGAAGCGTCAATTCAGCTTCTTTATTACTTTAACAAGTATGGTGTAAGTGAGGAGGGAGTCTTAAGGGAGGTTAGGAGAAGGGAGAAATCAGCTACTACGTTTAATATTAAAATGATTAATAAAATAAGAGACTTACATTTAAGCATTAAGAAGGAAATAGTTAGGACCTACTTGAATATAAGTGAGTTTACTCATCCAACAAGAAGTTTGTTGTTAATTCATGAAGGGAAGTACGCTAATAGGGAGGAACTTCAAATTCTCTTACATAAATCTACAGACATAGTAACCTACTGCATACTTAGAGTATGTGGAACTAGCATTATCAATGATGAATTGATGAAATTAGTTAATGAATTAGGTCTTGAGAGATCACTAAAGTATATAGGGAGGATAGGGTCAGAACCCGGACCTCCACATCATTAATCAGTCGGAACCCAAATCATCATTCAGGTAACTTAACATATGATCCCTTAAATAACTTCTTATGTACTCCCTAACCTTAGGACCTGCAGGTTCTCCTAGTACACGTTTAGTTAAGTTGCAGAATGAGCATGTATCACCTTGAGAAATTAATCCACAATACTTACACTTATTTACCTCTCCTTCGTTAGCGATATGCTTCCAGTACTTCTCAACATTACTTACAAATCTCCTTATGAAAGATATTCTTATACCTGAATATTTAGAGTCTAGGTGATGTAGGTATCTCTTTAGATCCGTGTCGATTCCTCCAATATTCATGTATGGGCAAGTGACTTTAAGGAATGGTAAATTATTTATTAATGCATAAGCTAGATCCTCCCTTTCAGTAGTTTCGTAGAGAGGTCTAATCCTGCCTACAGCAATACCATTCTGGGATAGTGTCTTTGGAACTAACTTCACCATACCTTCAAAGTTTTGATTTAGAAACTCCTTTAATATGTTTACCATGATATCATCCATGTTATGGCCAGTACATACAGCATCGGCTCTGACTTCAATCGCGAAAGCATTCATGATATACCTTTTAACGAGGCCACATACGGAACATGTTGGCCTCCTACTTAACTTAGCTAGTTCAGGTATACCTAAACTTAACACATCCTTAACTGAAATTATTGCTGCAGGAACCTTAATGAGCTTAGAGAATTCCTCAACTACTTCTCTGGCCTTGGTTGAATAATTATTAATACCTAGATCTATGTGTAAGATCAATAACTTAAGATCATACTTATCAGCAATCTTACTAAGTACATAAGCTAATGAAGCACTATCCTTCCCTCCAGAAATCGCTACAACAATCCTCATGCCTTTACTAATTAGGCCATACCTTACTATGGTACGCTCAATCCTTCTCTCATAATATTCGACGAAATGCTTCTCACATAGGTTAATCCTTGCATAGGGTATTCTTATGACTGCTTTAGCACCACATACGCTACATTTACCCACTCGACATCACCTCGTAGACTTCGAGAACGTCACCATCCTTTATGGTTTCATCCTCCATAACGATTTTATTACGGAGTTTAACTATAACACTAAATTCGTCAAGTCCTATCTTACGTAGTATCTCACGTACTTTAATGTTCTCTTTACCCTCTATGGTAATCTCCCTTACTCTTTCATCAGGGTATATGATTACCTTAACCTTCATTTCGTAACACCTAATACATTGCTACTGACTTAATTCCTTCCCTTAATATCCTCTTTAACTGAAGCTTAAAGTAGGTAAAACCAGCTATGAAGAATAGTATTGCGTAAAGAACCCCTACAAGACACTCTAGTTGAACGTCCATAACGGTACCACTCAATCCTAGAGCATATCTAATAAGCTCTGCTGGGTAACTGAATGGTGTACATAATGCAAAAATCCTTAATGGTTCAGGTAAGTTCTGAAGAGGTGTTAAACCTCCTGTTGCTATAGGTAATATCCAACTTATGAACTCAACTATCGGGCCACTAGTACCTACAGCTATTGTTGTACCACCAAGTATCAACGCATATGATAGAAGTACAAGAATTAAGGTTATAATACCTATACACAACAGGAGAGCATCATTAACCATTAATAATGGAGGCCCTATAAGCATAGTGATTATTGCGTAAGCTACTAACCCAACAAAACTTAACCATATCAGTGAAACAGGTATTATGCCCACGTAAAGTATTAAAATATCTCTACCGCTAACTATCACATACTCAAGAATGCCTTGATAAAGTAGCCACCTTAACTGCCAGCCCCAATCCCATGAGGCCATAGTATATGATACAAATATCAATATACCTATGAAAGCAAAACTCCCAAATAGTGAGACATTGACAGACTTAGGAGCAAATAACCATAGAGGAGTTAAAAACAATGCTAGCCATAGAGATAATGAGAGAATACCAAGTACAGCTCCATGCTCCCTAACTAATTCAGCCTTAAAGTAAGCCTCAAATACAGCCTTGATGACGGCTAACCTACTCATACCTCAACACCCTTAGATACCTTCCTACGCTCCCAGGAACCTAATGCTTTACTACCTAATGGTGCGTAGATTAAAGATATAGCTATAGCTAAACCCATAAGCTCAAGAACGTAGGTTTGAGATGTCATAATATTAAGTAACGACCTATACATTAATTCTATGATATATGATGGTGGTAGTAGCGATGACACTATAAACAACATTGTGGGCATGAGAAATTTAGGGTAATATATACCTAAGAATATTAGCAGAAGTGGTCTAACTATGTTAAGTATCCTCCAGCTCTCACCACCTATACTGTATAACGTACCTACAAGTAGTATCGAGAACGTTATGTAGAGTACTGAAGAGAGTAATGACATGAGTACTATCCTAAAAACTGTGTAAACACCCTCAATACCGTAAAAGAAGATAAATACTGGTGGGAGTGATGCAAATCCTAAGAGTATAACTAATGCTAGTCTAGGGATCGGTATGGTTATAAAGTAAAGTAACTTACTCACATGTGTTACGAGTATATATGGTAACGTCCCCATCATTTTATCATGAATGGGTTTCCAGAGTACATCATCAGATACTGCAAGTACAGACATCATTAAGTAGGAAGCCGTTAGGAAGAATGGTATTGGGTCCGTACCTAACCTCTCCTTAAATGCCTGGTAAGACCCCACAGATGAGCCTATCAATACTATAAACATTGTTAGTATGTAAGGGAAGGCGATATATGTGAATAGGACAGCCTTCCTCCTAAAGATGTCAGCGTAAACAAAGATAGCCTCAGCTTTAAGTAACTCACGAAATGTCATTCTCTCACATTACCCGTGAAATATATGAACACATCCTCAAGTGTTGGCTCCTCAACCTTAAGATTAATTATTTCGTTGCCTCTTGAAGCTATACTCCTTATCACCTCATTCATCACTTCCTCAACATTTCTAACTTTAAGTCTTAACTCATATACTCCACTACTTACCTCCTTAACACTCACGGATACATCATTAAGTACTTCAGTGAGCACTTTATTGAGTGTTGTTATCGATTCTTTAGTAGCCCTAATAGTTACTGATAGAACTCTTATCCTTGGTATCCTAGACTTTAGCTCACTAGGTGTTCCTTCAGCGACTATTAAGCCGTTATTTATGAGTAAGATCCTATCACATACTATCTCAGCTTCAAACATGTTGTGTGTAGTGTATAGTACTGCCTTACCTTCCCTATGAGCTAACCCCCTAACTAAATCCCTAATTTTCCTAGCACTTATCGGGTCTAGACCTAGTGTTGGCTCATCGAGTAATAGTATTGGTGGATCCTTCAGTAATGCCCTAGCAAGTGATAATCTAGCCTTCATACCTAAGCTATACTCTTCAAATAACTTATCTGAAGCCCCAAGCTTATCGAGTTCAAGTAATTTAAGTAGCTCATTAACTCTTTTCTCAATAATTGAGCTACTTAATCCGTATAGAGCAGCGAAGTACTTTAGATTCTCTCTACCAGTTAACTTGCCATAGAAACCCTTCTCAACACCAAACATAACCCCAATAATTTTTCGGATATTGTTGGCCTCCCTTACAACATCGTAGCCCCCAACAAATACTTCACCATCATCTGGTAGGAGAAGTGTTGAGAGTATCTTAATAGTTGTTGTCTTACCAGCACCATTAGGTCCTAATAACCCGACTACCTCACCATATCTAACACGAAAGGAGATACCCCTTAAGGCTTCAACAACCTCGGTCTTAGACCTAAATAACCCTAACCTCTTCTTCGTAACATACCTCTTTCTTAACTCTTTAACAACAATTGCCTCACTACTCATTAATACCCTCTACCTAATTACTAAGTAAATTGGTGAAGTTAAAAAGGGATCGCAAGGCCCTATCATAAAGTTAGGTCAGCAATCGCTCCCTCATTCATCAATCATCAAAGACCAATCTACATCATCCCCGATCTAGTTAAGTCTTAAGGAGTAAAACCTTATTTGTTTATCTCTCGAAGACTTGTTTCCATATATCTCTATACCTCCTTACCCTCTCGTCCCTTAGCAGTTCACTTAATATTTCAGGCGTCCTCCTCACTGATATTAGGTAGGTCTCCTCACCCTCTCTATAGAATGTAGCTCTAATACCTCTCCTCATCTCGATTAATCCCAACTTAGCTAATTCATCAACTGCTCTCTTTACCTCATCACTGCTTGGTGCTTCCTCACCTAAGGTCTCCCTAAAACCTCTAAGTTCCATAATTAACTCAGGAAACCATAAGGACCCCATACAGAGGTATAGAACTCTTAGCACATCACCCATGACCTTACCTAAGCCCTCATTAAAACTTAACACTTTCTTTAAGTCCTCAATCACGAAACCCAAACCTCAAAAGATAGAGTGAAGTGAGAATTTAAATTTAATCTTACCTAAAATACAGACCTACTTCTCAAGTAATTTCGAGGATTGAGGGATATACAGTAATTCTTTAGGTCTTATTAAGAATAGCCCTTCTGGAAATTCCTTGTGACATATCATGAATACTTAATCATTAGTTAATTAACTTTCAGTAATAATTGTGCTTGGGCTAACGAGATGCGCAGAGAGGCTCTAATGTGGTTTAAGCAAGCCGAGAGTGATTTAAGGAAGGCCTTAAACGACTTAACGACCAAGGACTGGGATGGTGCTGCGTTCTGGTCTCACCAAGCATCAGAGAAGGCTTTAAAAGCACTAATAATATCTCGTGGTAAATTCGCTAGAGGTCATGACCTCATGGAGTTAGGTAGAGTGATTAGAGAGGAGCTAGGTATAGATATTTCAGAAATTATTGAGTTACTTAAAGAGTTAACCATACACTACACCGTAGCAAGATACCCGAATGCCGCTAACGCTATACCATCAGAGATATACACTGAAGATAAGGCTAAGAGACTGGTTAATATGGCTAAGAAGGTGGTAGAATGGGTAAAGCGATTTCTGCTTTAAGGAGTCAAAAGGAAATGGTTATACGTGCATTTAAATTCGTTAAGAAAGTTATGAAAATATGTGATGAGAGAGGTCTTAAGTTAATAGATGTATATGTTATAGGTTCAAGAGCTAGAGGTGATTACTTAGATGTTAGTGATATAGACTTGGTGCTAATTATTGAGGGTGTTGAAGATTTAGATCAAATTGCGAGGAAAACACTATTTAAGGATGCCATAGAAGGTGGTGTGGACTTTATTATTTTAAGCCCTAAAGAATGGCTTAAGGATTCAGTAATCATCAACAGTCTAAAGAGTGAGGCTGTACCGCTACAGCAATTAGTGAATACTCTAGAAACTTAAGTTACTACCGATAAAACCTAAATAACATAAATAGTGTAATAAGTTACTTTCTATAACTTTAGAATGTTTAATAAGTCTCTAGTGCCATATCTATGTGTGAATTGGTAGAATTTGAAAGAGCATATAGGTGTGGTTGTGTTTAAAGCGATGTAGGTTACACTAACCCCTATGCTTCAACTATGAGTGCTGTTATAACGTCTGAATGTCCTAATGCTAGGATTGAAGTAATAACTCACGATATACCGAGTTACGATGTACGTAAGGCCTCAATCCCCCTACTAATGGCCTACAAGTTCTTCCCTAAAGGAACTATATTTGTTGTTGTGGTTGTTCCAGGTGTTGGCATCAATAGTAAACCCTTAATCGTGATTACTAGAAACTACTACTTTGTAGGTCCAGATAATGGTGTGTTACTACCTGCAGCATTAGATGATGGTGTTGAGGAGGTTTATGTAGCGGATAATGAGAGGTACTTTAGAAGGGCCTTGGATTCAACGTTTCATGGTAGGGACATATACGCACCTATAGCTGCTGCAATAATTAATGGTGACTTCATAGAGTCAATAGGTAAGAGGATCAAGATTGATGAATTAGTAAATTCTGAAGTAACTTTCCAGCACAGTATTGAGGATGGTTGTGTAACAGTGAAGGTTCTATACGTAGATAAGTATGGTAATGTAAAGTTATCTCAGTATTTCGAGAAAGTAGCTAAGGAGTTGAACCTAAGCATAGGTGATGAGGTTAATGTATGCAGTATTTACGAGTGTGTTAAGGCTTACTTAGTTAATGACTTCTCAACATCAAGCCCAGATACCTTAGTTATTTATGAGGATAGTTCGGCTTCATTGAGATAGCAGTAAATAGAGGTTCAGCAAGTCAGTTATTAGGTATAGACAGTAATGATTTAGTTAAGCTATGCCCTCCCAGAAGTACGTGAGTATATTCATGACACTAAGCATATTTGATAATAGCAAAGATTTAAGTAGTGATCTACCTTAACGTACCTTCCTTCTAAATCCTAGTATCATAAGTAGGAGTCCTGAGCATAGGAGTAATATTTCTAATACATCTATCACTACTACTCGATATCCTATTAGTTGGAAAAGTATCTTTCCTAATATGGGGAAGATGAGTATTGAGCCAACTATGATGAGTATTGTACCCTTAAACCCGTAAGGTAGGAGAGGTCTACCCTCAACTTCACGTCTAACAGCTGATGCTGAGAGCGCCATTGCTAAGCCTATAAACATGAATGAAGTAAGTACTACAGCTATTAAAATCATTATTAAGTTCGCTACACTATACAATATCCTTCCCAACCAAAACTACACTAAAATACTAATTAATTTTACCCTCACGTATTTAAGGGATTATCATTTAAGCATGTGAGGAATGAGCTGAAGGAGTGTTAAAGCTATAACTGTTTTAGCATCAACGATCTTCTCTTTAATAATGAACTTCAATGCTTCATTTAGCGGTATTTTGACTACCTCGATAATTTCTCCGGCTTCAGGTTTAGCACCTACATATCTTAACTTCCTAGCTACGAGTATGTGGAGAACCTCATTACTATAACCTGGTGCTGTATATACCGAGATAACCCTCCTTAAGATACCTGGTTCATAACCTGTCTCCTCAATTAACTCTCTTCTTGCTGCTTCCTCAATACTCTCACCTTCCTCAATCCTACCTGCAGGTATTTCGTAAATCCAGTCATTAACTGCGGCCCTATATTGTCTTAGCATAATTACCTGTTCATCATCAGTTATTGGAACGATGGCTACTGCCTCACCAAAGTCAATCACGTCCTTAACGAGTTCTTTACCCTCAACATGTAGTACCCTCTTAATTAGTGATACCCTCCTACCTACACATAGGGTTTCATCACGTAAGATCCTAACGGATTTCATGGTGTAACCAGAAATATCTCACTAGGTCAGTAAAATAGTGTTTAATGGCTAAGTCCAATCATTAGACCATTAATGAGGTATCTAATATTGATGTTTTACTACTATGTTACACGTACCTTTACCCTGTAATTAGCTACCCTCGGACATAGAGGATCAGGCATGTCAATACTCCTAGACACTATATATGCCCTTGCGTAACATCCACCCCTACATAAATTCTTTATGGGGCATGACTTACAAGGCTCTTTCTCAAGTTTAGGGTTCTCGATCCTTCTAATTAACTCATTAGATCTAAGCTTTCTCCAAGCACCCCTCACACCTAACTCTGTAATGCGCCCTACATCAATGTTTAATACATCACATATTAATACCCTACCTGATGGTGATAAATCCATAACATTCCAGTCTCTACAGTTACTGAATAGTATCCTATCAGATTTAACAACTATTGGCGTGAATGGTGAGCACCAAATACTTACATATATGCCTAACTCCTTAGCTACTTCATCAGCTTTTATTAAAGCTTTAGCGAAGTGTTCAGGTCTTACATAGGTATTGAACTTTAATGCATTACCTGCAGGCATAGCAGGTATTAAGGATACTGACGAAGCACCTAGCTCTACAGCCTTTCTAATTATTTTATCAATGTACATCCAATTAAGTTCGGTAACACTAATGTTCATATGAACATAGAGCCCATACTCAACTAACTCCCTTACGCCCCTTAAGAACTTACTCCAGGTTCCTAAACCTCTTATTGATTCATATACCTCCCTATTGTGACCATCGATACTCGTATATATAGTTACGCCAGTCCTCGCCAATCTAGCAGCTATCTCATCATTGACTAATGTTACATTAGTAAATAGGCTAATATCTATTCCTAGTTCTATAGTGCGTTTCAAGATGTCAAATATGTCATTCCTAAGCAATGGTTCACCGCCAGTATAATGGATATGCCCAACGCCTACATCTGCCGCTTCCTCGATGATCTTCTTAACGATGTTGGTGTCTAAGTCTCTCTCAAATCTATAGGGTAAGGTATAGCAATGCCTACAGTTAAGATTGCACCTTGATGTCACTATCCATATTATAGTCTCAGGGCCTTCGTCCAAGACTAATCACCCCAAACCATGGTGATCACGGCCTAGCTCTCCACGCCATACATAACCGTTACTTTAGAAGGTGTTAAATCTATATTAAAGTATTAATGCCTTAAGAAAGTTCGCTTAAGATTGTATGATTCTATGTTACTTCTTCACTGCTGTGAGTAAGGTAAGTTATCACCTCGAGGAATGTGTTATTACATCTTTAAAAGCAAGATGGAATTACAGAGACGAAGGGAAATGCAATGTTTCACTGTCCTCAATACTTACTAGATTCTGTTAAGATGTTAATGGTTCGTAATGGTGACCTAAACTTACTGGGTGACTACATTATTGTAGGTCTTGGTGGAGGATTTGACATTCTTCCACATCTGCTTGAGGATGCTTGTGACGTATCTGATTACGCAATGGCAATAAAAATGTATATGGTACTGTTTCAAGGAGTTAAAGTCTCTGCTATGGCTAAGGTGACGGACCCTCTTATACTGAGTGGATTATAGCTCTAGTCTACATGAAGTATGCTAAAGCCCTAATAGGGGTTGAGTGATGTGACGCTCTCCAAGAGAACATAGAGATTGGTGATGTAGTTATCCCAATCACAACAAATACGTGATGAAGATGCATCAACTCATTATGTTGATCCATCCTTTCCAGCAGTTGCTAATCCAAGACTCGTAACTATGATAGTTGATAGTATTAGATCCCGTATTGAGGGGTTAGGATCTAAGTTATGGTTAGGAATAACTATGACGACATCAGCAATACTCGCTGAGACGCCAGAATGTATTGAGTTATGGAGGAAACAGAAAGCTTTATGCATAGATGGAGAAACCTCTATGCTCTATACGCTAAGCTACCTCGCTGATATACCATCTCTTACATTACTTACTGTTAGTGATAATGTCGTCCTAGGGAAGGATTGCGGCTTTGAAACTAAGTTAGGCGAACGTGTTGATAGGGTGTTCCGAGAATTAGTGAAAGGAGCTCTCAATGTAGTAGTTAAACTTCATAGAGCTTACTAGAGAGTTCTTGTAAGTTTTATCTAATTATTAAGCACTACACCACATTATAAGATGTACACTCCTCAACTTCTCTAATACATTTAGGTGGTACATAATCTGTTAGTCTAATTACTTTTGAAGCCATCATTACCTTATGACCCTCCCTACGTAGGCATTCAGCATCGACTATTATATACACAGCATTACGACCGTGCCTACTACCGATCTCGCATGCTATACCCACGTCAACTGCTAAGTGTACATATCTCCTCTTCACGGGCTTTATACCATTACTTAAGATGCTTCTGACGTTATCCTTAATGGTACCATGATATAATGTTCTAACTTCATTATCCTCAATATACTTTATGCTTACATCTAATGCCTTATTATGTCCATACCTAGCTCTAATCATCCCATTACGCACTTCAAACCTACCTCTAGGGTCAAGTTCAGCCAGGGCAATGATATGCTCCTCAGTAACCCACTGATAAAGCTCTTTATGCATCCAACGTTCCTTAATAGCCCTAACGAGCTTGCTAATTGATATCCACCCTTCTTTATCAATACTTAAGCCTACACACCAAGGGTCATGCCTTAAGATATACGATATTAACTTACTGAGTCTTAATCTATCTCTACCACTCATTAATAACTTGGCTTTATAGCCACAATGATACTCGCTCTCAACGTACTTACCACATACTACACATTTATATACATGCTTCACTAACTCCCCCAATGACTATTCTTAGGCAATCTGGTTAATTAAAACTTATTTACCTAGGTAGGTAAGTTACCTAGAGAGCAATGCTTTACTGTGAGTTCCATGATCATCATGAGCTTGATCATCATAAGCATCGCCATCACGAGCATCATCATCATGAAGTATCTCCTCTACGAGGATTATTGCACATAGTGATACTTAAAGTAATTAGTGAGACTCCACTTCACGGTGGTGAAATACAGCGAAAGATTAGTGAGAAGTTCGGTCTTAATGTACCTAAAGCAATGATTTATGGAATCTTAAGGAGGCTTGAGCACCATAACTTAGTGACTTCTAAGTGGGTTATTGAGGAGGGTGGACCTGCTAAGAGAGTTTACTATATAACTGATGAGGGTCTAGAATACCTTAACAAGGCTATCGAAAAATTAGAGAAAGTTAGGGATATCATAGATAAATTACTTTCTAAACCTAAGCAATAGTTTTACCCACTATCATAAAATAGTGGTTAGTCATGGATAAGGATGTTGTTAAACCTTTAGCAGCAGTTACAGCATTTAGGGGCATTAGTACCTCAATACTAATGACGTTTCTGCCTGTATATGCTGTATCGATAGGTATACCATTACCTGATGTAGGCACTATGTCGGCTATAGCTATGGGTGTTAGCGTTCTAGCAATGCCGTTCATAGGTATAGCTGTAGATTTTCTCGGTAGGAAAGCCATACTTATTATATCAACAATCACGTTAATGATAGCACCGTTAATACCAATAACCTACAGGAACTACGTAGGAGTACTGATGGCATATATACTCTTTAATTTAGCGCTAAATACGTGGATACCAGCTAGAGCTGTAACCGTAGCTACATCAGTTAATAGGGAAGTTATGGGATTATCATTTGCTTTAGTATCATTATCCTTCCAGATAGCACGTTCGGTAGTACCATATATTGCTGGGTTACTGATAAGAAATTATGGATACATAATCACGTTTACTATCTCAGCAATTACAGCAGGTCTGGCCTTGCCAATCATACTACTTACTATACCTGAATCCAGAAGCAGTAGCTCATTAACTATTAAAGAGTTCATGAAGGGAGTTATCCCTAAGAGGAATGAGTTAAGCTTTCAGATATTTCTATGTGTTGATAGGAGTGGTTGGAGATTATGGATTCCCATACTTAATTCCTACATGAAGGTTAAGTTAGGGTTTAGTGAAGACATTATAGGCTTATTAAGCACTATTAGAGGTATGTCTTCACTTATCAGCCTCTTACCTTCAGGTCAGCTAGTTGATAAGTTTGGATGGTTCCCAGCACTACTACTATCTGAAGTTACTGGAGGCTTAGCTGCCTTAACTATGGCTCTCACTCAATCCCCATTCATTGCAGCAATAGCTATGACACTTATAGGATTATCCGTAGCGCTATGGATACCTGGATTTAACGTTGCAGTACCTAACGTAATACCCAATAAGTCAGAACTTGGTAGGACTTACGCGCGATGCAACTTCTATAGATCCGTGGCTGCAGTACCGACGCCATGGATTGGCGGTATGCTATACAACATCATACCTACGCTACCTATGGTAACAGGAGCGATATTGATACTGACCAATCTAGGTATATTGAAGGTTTTCGTGAAGACTAGGTAGCCTAGGTAGTAATGTATTTAAGACTTAAATCCTAAGATAATACCCACTATCAAGCCTACAGTATGTGCAAGTATATTTGGGTATCCTATGATGGGTAATGAGCTAATTACGAAGATTATTAGCAATAATACCATTAATGTGTAGCTGTTAGTCTCTCTATACTCTCTAATAGCGCCATAAGATAGTAGGCCGAAGAGAGCTCCTGACGCACCTACGGATGCAACCATGGGCGTTAGTAACGCCGTAGCCACATTACCTAAGAAACCTGAGAGCATGAATACCTTAATGACATCGCTATACCTAATGTTTAATGTAGCACTTACCATGTAGTTAACTATTGCTAAGGCTATGACATTCACAAGTAAGTGAATCGTGTTAGCATGCATGAATATAGAAGTTATTAATTCCCATAAGTAGCCCTTAACGATTACTTCATAGCCTACGAGTATTACGTGTAACCCTACGTCATAATTTATTATCTCAAGTAATGACTTACCGCAGGTAAGTATTGAGTTAGGTAATATAAATGCGTAGAATAATTCATTAGTTAACACTAAACCTTTAGCTAGAGCATATATTAAGCCTAAGCTAATGACTGCTACGTAGGTAATCACTATTATAGTAATTAACATAATTATGGGGTCATCCTTTAGTATTCTTGCTGATAACATCTTAACTAATCCTCTCTTTAATTAATGGTAGTAGTGGCTTCATTAAGAATACAGAACCTAAACCCGTTAATACACCACCAACAACGTCTAATACGTAGTGTTCTTGAGCTATCACTCTACATAGCGATACCACAGCAACCCATAACCATAAGGCAAAGCTTATAAGCATATACAGTCTCCTCCTATTAGCTTGATCCCTACCAATAGACATAACTAGGTGGGGCAGCCAATAGGCCATTACTGTAGACCTAGCTGAGTGGCCTGATGGATAAGCATAAAGCTTAAGTACTTCACTACCCACATAACTTACTGTCATATTTACTCCCGGTCTCAATATTGAGAAGTGGTACTTACTAAGCATAACTACAACTTCAGTAAGCATTAACGTTAATAATGATAAAGTGACCATAGCCTTAAGATTGATACTACCGCCTCTTACATATACGTACGTGATTATCAGTAATAGAGCCATCCATACAGCAAATACTGAAGCAGTAAGTGAGACCACACTGGCTAGGAGTCTGGTAGTAGACCCGACAGTATGATTAACTATTAGTATTGTTAAGCCCGTGTTTAAACTCCATAACTCAGTATACTTAAGTGATATACCTATAAATATCATCGCCACATATAGCGTGAATCCCAAGGCTATGTACTTACGATTCAAATACCACACCTAATATATTGATGACTCTAAAGGTAAAATTATGTAATCAATAGGGCCAAAGGAGATAAGTTATTACTGCAACAGCTAATGTGGGTATTGTTGCTAGTAACATGTCCTTATAGCTATAAGACATGGGAGTGTTAAGGTATTGAGCTGAGTAGACATAACACAGATGTGCTGGTGAAGCTAAATAGCCAAGCATAGCTGATGAATATATAAGCATAGTCTCCCTTAACCCCACATCAAGTAATGACTTAAATATCGATAGTGAAACAACATTGCTGGTCATTGATGAGCCAGTAGCTAGTGATAGTAGTGCAGGTACTAAGGTGAGTAATAAAACTACTTCAAAGGCGTTATGAGGCTTAATTACTAATGATAATACGTCAGGACCTCCTGAAGTTATGAATGTATTCCTCAGTAATATGGCTGAGAATGCAGCCATTGTTAATTCAGCAGTATTTCTAGATACCATAGCTTTAGTGAGGCCCTTAAGACCTATACCTGAGATCATAATTATTAATGTTATAGCTATTATAAGCCCTAAAACCATGGATAGTCTTGTTAAGGGTATGGGTAAGATACTGTCTATATAAGATCTAAGAGTTACTGCTATAATTATTGCTACTAAGATTGGTGAGAATGTACGTATCAGTAGGTTAAGGTTGGGACTTTCAAGCTTAAGCTTAACCTCACTCTTTACACCCCTAAAACCTATTACATAACCGGATATTATCATAGCTGTTAGAACGGGAACTTCAACAACTATTAATGACCAGATACTGACACCAGCTAGTGCAGCAGTAGTTATGAGTACAGTACTTAACGGATAGACAAGGAATATGACATGCCTAAACCATACATTAATGAATAGCTTAACCTTCTTCTCAAGTCTTAGATAATTACCAACACCATCAACTATTGGTGCGGACATTAAAGCACCACCAGCCACAGGTAATAAGCCTAGTATCGCAGGTACAAACATGAGTATTAGCTTAGGCTTCCTGATAGCTTTAATCAATTCTTGACTTAAACCCTTAAGGAAACCAGTAAGTGAATAGAGATTCACTAAAGTTGCTATCAAGAATGTAATAACTATTAAATCTATAGCTATACTTGAAGTAATCGTAGTAACTAACGTATTAATTAATCCCTCAATACCTATATTAATAATACCCATAATTATTGATGAGGCTAGTAAGACCTGCCATATAGGTCTTTTAAGAGCTAGAAGTATAGCTAAGGTAATAAAGCCAGCAATAACTCCTACTACCTCATTACTCATTACTTCACAACCACTTAACAACTATTAGTTAGTAATATATAATTAACCTAATTTAATAGATGTTAAGTTAGTTAGTAATGTGGGAGTAAGAAGTTGAAAAAATCGAGGAGGATAGTAGTCCCAGAGGGGGTTCTAAAGCCACTTGCTGAAGGTAAGATTAAACAAGTTAAGGGGGTTAAGATAAGACTTAGTAGGTGGGTAATTAAGGAGAGGAGAGGGATATTCGTTGGTAGTAAGAGTCAAGGTGAGAATAAACCTTAAGGTGGAGGTTATAGGTACTAGGAAATAATTAGACCTCGTGGTTCTCGCCAATGGTGGTGCTGAAAGTCCTAAACCATGCATAGTTGTGAGTCGTGAGATTGCTGAGTTACTCAGTTTACGGCCTCCACCAAGAGCCGAGATGTATGTTGCTGAGGAGACATCAGTAATTAGTGAAGTATGCTTAATACCTAATTCAGTAGTACTTGAATTACTGGATGAGGAAGGAAATACCTTGAGCAGTATTGAGGCCGATTTAGCTATATAGGAAGGCCTTAAGGAGCCATTAATTACTGACGTAACTATCGATGAATTAGGTATTCAGGTAATAAGTTTCAGTAGGGGTTTATGGAGACATAAAGATGACCCACCGAATGTAATTAGGAGTAGTGCTAAGTTGTTAAACCACGACGGTATTCTTGCCTTCCTAAGAAACTTCCTGAACGTCTCAATACTGAGACCTACTGGTTTAGCCTCTGGTCTTATGTTGTCTCTTTCTATGTGGTATCTTAGTACTTCTCCATTCTTAGTAGTTACTCATTTATGTTTATGAATTCTTAATCAACTATCCTCCTCAACTACCTAGCCTCCCTCCCCTTCTCAATAATCTCCTTAATCACGTTCCCACCCATATCCTAACCTCCTTATCACATTAATACTTAAAGAAGAGATGTATCCCTTTAGAGTAACAATATGGAATGCTAGTAACAATATGCATATCTGCCCCTACGAGGGCTAGTGCGTAGGAAAAGGTGCTAGTACAGGTATTATAAAAGAATAGAGGGACTAGTATGTGTATGGCCATCGATCAGCATGCCATACTTACTTATAATATTCTTTATTAGTGTACCTCATCCATATACTTTTTAGTGCGTTGATCTCCTCCTTAATGGTCTTATTCTTGATCTCCTCTAGCCTTTTCTTATTGCTTTCTAGTATGAATTGCCATGCCTTACTTGGGTATACGTTATTTAGTATTTCTGTGTTCGGTATTAGGCAGTGACCCCCTATGTAGTCCGGATAGTATATCGGTCTATCCCTAAGCACTTCATGTACCTCGGCAACGAATTCTGCGATACTTATTATATCAGCATTAAACTTTCTAGCAACTCTATGTATTTCTTGCCACCCAGCAATCATTAATGCCCTATACACAGTCTCCCAAAGCTTAGCAATTTCTAGAGTCTCAGGTTCGTCGATAACTCTCACTCTCAATCCCATAGATTCTAAGTGCTTCCTCACAATCCCCACCTCCTCCTTGGGAAGTACTGATACCCACTTAGTCCAGAACTTAAGATGTTCCTTAATCTTTGGGTGCTTGCCTCTAACTGGTGAGTATGCTGTAGGTATTTTTGACGCTTCATAGATTTCCCTAGTAGTTCCTGGAGCAACTGTTGAGTGTATGATTACGTATCTAGGTTTGAACCTACTAACATAGCTTAGTGTAGTCTTAACGAAGTTATCGCTGTAGGGATAGCAAACATGGAGAAAGTCAATACCTACAGGTATCTCATCTATGCTGTTAACTGTTCTCGAAGTATCCAGATCGTAACCATAAACGTGATGTCCACACTCAAGTAGTAACTCGTAAATAGGTCTACCGATCTCACCTAAACCAATAACGAGTACCGAGCTCAATAAACCACCAGTAAATGTTCAGCTTGAGATTAATAAAGTATGCAATCTCGCCTATGGTTAAAGGCACTAGGTAGAAATAGGGCATAACCGTAATTAAACTTCACTTACGATCTTAGCAGGAAATTCATTTACCTCATCCCTAAATGTTATATATATTCCCTCCCGTATCCCTTCATGGAATACCCATACAGGGATGTTTAGATAGAAGAATACATAACTCCCAACTTACTCACTAAGAATTTTCATCCTTTAAGCTTTACCGAAGACCTAGCTCCTAAAGTTTAGGTTCTTTCTTACCAATTATTTTCCTTAGCTTTAATTTGTATGTTATTCTTGCATGGTATGACAGATTCCAAGTTCCATACCTATTATGTAGTATGTACTTCCCTCTCGATAGTTGTTTTAGGAAGTTAAGTATTAATGGCTCAACTATTTGCTCTCCGTATATTACTTCATACCCTAAGGCTAATCCTGAGAGCATCGATCCCGGCTGAAGGTTCCTCTCAAATTCTTCTAAGTTAAAGACATGCACGTTAAATATCTTATCCTTTACTATCCTCTGTAGTACCTGCTTGAGTCTGTACTCTAATTTTAATCTATCCTTCATGTTCATCTCTTCATCTGTCACTACGATTAAGTCGATGTCATTGCCTCTTCCCATGTATATAGTGCTTCCAAACACTATTATTGCTCTTAAATTCTCTCCTAGGATCTCCCTAATTCTCAGTACGATCTTACTGTATAATTCCTTACTCTCTAAGATATCCCCCCACAATCCTTAACACCTTCTCTGCTTTTTCTATTGCTTCACTCGCTAATTCCTTATCTATGTACTCA